>NZ_JAUTAG010000001.1:1212241-1515301 GCF_030818255.1 Microbacterium sp. SORGH_AS_0969 | reverse complement strand
CGCGGACACCACCGCCCCGACCATCACGACGGAGCAGGTTCGCGAGGCCCACGCCGCGTTCCAGGAGGCGGGCATCCCGTTCGACGTCAGGATCGACGACGCGGGACGAACGGTCAACGTCTACCACTTCGCCGAAGGCGACTTCGGTCTCGTCGTCCCGCCGGCACCGGGCACCATCTCTCCGTATCTTGCGGTCGGTAGCGACGGCGAGGGCACGTACATCTCCTTCAACAACGCAGACCAGCGCGCGATCAAGAACGGTACGGCCTACGGCCTCGTGGCCGCCATCGGGCTGCTCAGCCCGCCGATGGGGATCGTGGCGGGTTTCGCGGTGACCATCGCCAACGAGTACGTCGCGGGCAACGGGTTCTGCCCCGGTAATGACGAACTGTGGGTGTACTTCACCGACGGGCCTACCGGACCGGCGTACAGCCAGGTAATCTGCCGACCTGTCTCGCACCCCGGAGGGGGATAAACCATGACCCGCACGCATCGCAACCGGCTGCTTCTCGTCGCGACTCTCGTCCTCGTCGGCATCGGTTTCGCCGTGAGCCCCACGTTCGCGAACGAGGGGCTGTGGGCGGGGATCGGGCTGTTCTTGCTGTCCGCCCTCGCGCCCGCCGCGGTCCTCGGCGTCGTCGCCTACGTCTGGTCCGCCAACGACCGCGAGGCGGCGAAGCTCACCGGCAGGACACCCGGGCAGCACTGACGCGATGATTCGGCCCCGCCCGCACCGGGCGGGGCCGTTTCGCGTTCAAACGATTCTCGAGCGACTTGAGCGCCCGCCAAAGGTGATCGCGGGTACATCGTGCCCCGCCGCGGCGTGATGTCGGACCCCCGCACTACCCTCCTCACACACCCCGCACGAGGAGGCGCCCGTGGCCGACCCACCCGAACTCACCGTCACCGACGCCGCGCACTGGCGTGCGTGGCTCGACGCGAACGAGAGCGCGAGCGACGGCGTCTGGCTCGTGCTGGCGAAGAAGGGTACGACCGAGCCCACCTCACTCACCTACGCCGAGGCCCTCGACGAGGCGCTCTGCAGCGGATGGATCGACGGGCGCAAGCAGTCCCGGGATGCCGCGACCTTCCGCCAGCACTTCACTCCGCGCCGCGCGCGATCGATGTGGTCCACGCGCAACGTCGACATCGTGGCGCGCCTGATCGAGGAGGGGCGCATGCGCCCGCGCGGCGCCGACGAGATCGCCCGCGCCCAGGCCGACGGGCGGTGGGACCGCGCGTACGCGGGGTCCGCCACGATCGAGGTCCCGCCCGACCTGCGGGCAGCTCTGGATGCCGTTCCCGAAGCGGCTCGTGCTTTCGAAACGTTGAACAAGAGCGAGAGGTACTCCGTGCTGCACCCGGTGGTCACCGCGACGAGCGACGCCCTGCGGGCGAAGCGGATCGCCGCGCACGTCGCCCGGCTCGCGGCATCCGTCGATCCGACGAGCTGAGGTCATCGACGCACCGCCCGATACGTGGGGCTCGCGGCCCCCGCACCGAACCGCGTCGCACAGAAGCCGCCCGCGAAGGCGGCGCGCAGATGATCAGGAGCGCGACACCGGCTCGGGCGGGTGAGCTCGAACCCGCGACCGGCTCAGCCCCCACACGCCCGCCGCCGCGAGCATCAGGAGAGCCAGGATGCCGATCACGTGCGCCGCGAGCGAGACCGGGCCGCGCTCGGGCAGGAGGAATCCGTAGGGCACCCAGCCGTCCGTCTGCCCGCGCACGAGCACGACAGCGAGCCAGAGGCACGGGTACGGGAGCACCCACCAGAGCGCTCTCCAGCGCAGGCGCGGACGATCGAGGGCCGAGGCGAAGTCGACCACGACGAACACCGGGAACACGATGTGGAGGATGACGCTGACCCACGGCGGAGCCGATCCCGTTCCGGGCACGAGCGTGTTATAGACGATCGCCACGACGACGAGGCAGGCGGTCCCGACGCCCCAGGCAATGGCGAGAGCCTCGGGAATCCCGCGACCGGCGAGCTGGCGGAGGGCCACCGCGATCAGCACGAGAGCGGTCAGACTGCTCGTCTGATTCGTGAAGTATCCGAAGAAGTCGAAGGGATTGCCGTCGCCGACGGCGAAGCGCAGTCCGTACGCGATCAGCACGACGATGAGCGCGATGGCCGCGGCGACGAGCCGCGTGATCGCACGAGCACGGCGCGAGGTCACCCCGCGACCCTAGCGCGCGACGGCGCGTGACGCGCGGAGGTCCAGGGACGAGCGGAGGATGAATCGCCCCACGGGATCCTCCGGCGCACCCCCGTCCTCCGCCCGTCACACGGATGCCCGCGGCGACCGGGGCGTCCCCCGGTCTACCTGCGCGTCCACGGCACCCCCGGACGCGAGACCGTCCGCGACCGCTGCGACCGCGCCTCACCCCGTCGACCCCCGCACGATCAGCCGCGTCGGCAGCTCGATCGTCGTCGGCTCCCCCGCCGGCGGCTGCACGAGCAGTTCCACCGCGGCCGCGGCCATCTCGCGGATCGGCTGACGCACCGTGGTCAGCGCCGGGCGGAGCCAGCGCGCGCCGCGGACGTCGTCGAAGCCCACGACGAGCACGTCGTCCGGGATACGGAGCCCCAGATCGGCCGCCGCCGCGTACACGCCGGCAGCCATCTCGTCCGAACACGCGAAGACACCGACGGAGCCGTCACCGGGCAGTTCTGTCAGGGCGGCGCGGACCACACGCCGGGCGCCGCTGGCGCTCCACCCGGTCGCGACGCGGCGCAGCACGGCATCCGGAACGATCTCCGCGAGCGCCGCGCCGAAGCCCTCGACGCGCGCCCGACCCCACCGGTACGAGGGAGCGCCGTCGACCACGACGAAGCGACGCGCGCCACGGTCGATCAGGTGCCGCGCGGCGTCCGCGCCGCCCGCGCGGTCGGTCGTGCGGACGTTCGGGAGCGGAACGCGCGACTCCGACGAGGGCTCGAACAGCACGAGCGGGATCGCCGCGGCCTCGAGCAGCGCGAACTGGCGGGCCGTCGGGACGTTCAGGCCCAGCACGACCCCGCCCGAGCCACGCGCGGCGATGCGCGCGGGCCAGTCATCGGCGGGGTCGTCCCGCTCGGCGGTCAGGACGAGGTCGTACCCGAGACGCGTCGCGGCCTCGCGCGCGCCGACGACCACCTCTTCGCTGTACGGACCGTCGTACCGCCCCATCACGAGGTCGATGAGCCGAGCGGTCCCCGCGCGCGGACGCCCCTGTCCGCCTCCGCCGTATCCGAGCGCGGCAGCCGCGTCCCGCACACGGGCACGCGTGGTCGGCGAGATCTCGCCGCGCTCGCGCAGCACCCGCGACGCCGTCGCGATACTCACGCCCGCGGCGTCCGCGACCTGGGCGAGCGTGGGGCGGGACACGGTCCCAGTGTGCCGGATGCCGCGGAGTTTTGCGCAAAGCTTCGCATCCCGCCGCGAGCGCCGTGGGAGGGTGGCATCCATCCACGACGAGGAGGACGCATGAGCCATCGACGAGCGCTGGTCGTGCGCGGAGGGTGGGACGGCCACCACCCGGTCGAGGCGACCGAGCTGTTCCTGCCGTTCCTGCGCGACAACGGCTTCGACGTCCGCGTCAGCGAGTCGAACGAGGTGTACGCCGACGCCGACGAGATGGCCGCGACCGACCTCGTGCTGCAGTGCGTCACGATGTCGGAGATCTCTCGCGAGGCTCTCGCCGGGCTGCGCACCGCCGTCGCGAACGGCGCGGGACTGGCCGGATGGCACGGGGGCATCGCCGACTCGTACCGCGCGTCGTCGGACTATCTGCAGCTCGTCGGCGGGCAGTTCGCCACCCATCCGGGTCGGCATCCCGACGAGCGACCCGGCACCGAGGAAGACAACTACCTCGCGTACCGCGTCGAGCTCACCGACCTCGGCCGCACGCACGAGATCACCGCGGGCCTCGACGACTTCGACCTCGACACCGAGCAGTACTGGGTGCTGACCGACGATCTGAACGACGTCCTCGCCACGACCACGCACCCCGTGCAGCCGTATCACCCGTGGCATCGCCCGATCGTGTCGCCGGCCGTCTGGACCCGCGAATGGGGCGCGGGGCGCGTCTTCGTCGCCACTCCGGGTCACACCCCCGACATCCTGCGGGAGCCGTCGGCGCGCACCATCATCGAAAGGGGACTGCTGTGGGCCAGCCGCACGGTATCGGAATAGTCGGCCTCGGCGTCATCTCGGCGCAGTACCTCGCCACCCTCGGCGACCACCCCGACGTACGGATCGTCGCGACCGCCGACCTCGACCACGCGCGCGCCGAGGAGGTGGCGAACGGGATCGACGGATGCCGAGCCCTCAGCGTCGACGACCTCGTCGCCGACCCGGCGGTGCAGACCGTCCTGAACCTCACCGTTCCCGCCGCGCACGCCGAGATCGCCTCGAAAGCTCTCGCCGCCGGCAAGGACGTCTTCGGGGAGAAGCCGCTCGCGGCGACCCTCGCGGACGCGCAGCGCGTCGTCGCGGCGCGCGGACGTGCGTGGCTCGGCTGCGCCCCCGACACGGTGCTCGGCACGGGCGTGCAGACCGCGCGCGCCGCTCTCGAGGCCGGTGCCATCGGGCGACCGGTGGCGGCGACGGCGACCTGGGTGTCCGCGGGCCATGAGGCGTGGCATCCGCACCCCGATTTCTACTACCGCGAGGGCGGCGGGCCGCTCCTCGACATGGGACCGTACTACCTCACGACACTGTTCCATCTGCTCGGACCCATCGCCCGGGTGTCGGGAGCCTCGTCGCGACCGCGGGACACGCGGACCATCGCGAGCGGCCCGCGGGCGGGCGAGGTCATCCCGGTCGAGGTCGACACCCATGTGACGGGGGTCCTCGAGCACGTGGGCGGCGCGGCGTCGACCGTGACCTTCAGCTTCGACGCGCCGGTCAGCGATGCGGCCCCGATCGAGGTCTACGGCGAGACGGGCACTCTGTCGGTGCCGGACCCCAACCTCTTCGACGGCGAGGTGCGCGTGCGCGCCGGCCGCCACGACGAGTGGCACGCCGTGACCGAGCGGGCCGGATACGAGCACGCGGGCCGCGGGATCGGCATCCTGGATCGGGTCCGGACGGGCTCGGATCGCACCGATGCCGGCATCGCGCTGCACGTGCTCGAGGTGATGACGGCCCTGCAGGAATCTGCCCGCACCGGCACGCGCGTCGAGATCGAGACGCGGCCGGCGCCGCCGACCGTCGTTCCGTTCACGGATGAGGAGCGGTGGCGCGCGGGGTGACTCAGCGCGGGTTCGCGCTGCGCGCGCGGAACCACACCGTCAGCTCGCGCAGCGCGCGCGCCGTGACCGTGTCGTCGTCGGAGTCGAGGTCGTCGAAGGAGTCGCGGAAGCCCTCGGGCGCCGCCTTCTGCGGAACGTTCAGGGTCTCGTACCCCATCGTCCAGTCGGCGAAGCGTCGCTCGTCGATCTCCTCGTCGACGAGGATCCGCATGTCGCGGTGCCGCGGGTCGCGGCGGATCCGGTCGATGAGCTCTCGCACGAGGGACTCGGGGCCCTCGAGTACCTGGAGGAACCTGTTGCCCCGGAACAGCAGCATGCCCGACAGGTCGCGCGCGAGGTTCGCGGCCCGGCTCGACGACAGCAGGTCGGCCAGCTCTTTCGCACCGAAGGCCGACACCGCGGCGCTGGAGTACGTCACCGATCGCAGGGGCTCTGCCATCACCGCACGACCGATCCGGGGAGTCCGCGGTCCGTCCGCACCTGGTGCAAGACGATCTCTTCATCCCGTGGGGCGGACATGCGCGTCTCGACCGGTGCCGAGGTGATCGCCGCCATCCCCGCGACGAGGGTCGGGAAGCGGCCGACCAGGCGGGAACGGCCGTCGTACGCCAGGTAACTGCCGTCGGCTTCGCGGTCGAGGTATCCCAGAAAGGCACCGTTGCGGCTGCCCACGTGAAAGCCCTCTTCGACTCGGGCCCAGACCACACCGGCCCCGGGACGATCCGTGTACGTCATCTCCGCGCTCCTCTGCCCACGGCGAATCCGCAGGCTCCGACCGTATCGGCTCGCGTGCCGGGAACCTGCTCCTTGACAGCGGCGCCCGAAACCGTCCGATCTCAGACGAGCAACGCGCGGATCTGTTCGGCATCGTCAGTACCGGATGCCTCGACGATGCGACCGTGCGACAGGCGGTAGATCGCGAACGCGGCGATGTTCACGCGGCGGCGCGTGGCCGAGAGGTGCCGGTATGTGCCCGTGTGCGTCCCGGAACCCCGCACGTGTACCGCGAGACGGTCGTCCTCGACGATCAGCTGAATCCGCCTCCACTGCCAGTCGGGGAAGGCGTGCAGCAGTTCGGCGTAGTCGGCGATCCAGGCCTCGGCCCCGGCCGGGAGGTGGGCGCGACGCATACCGGGGTCGAGAAAGCCCCGGACCGCCTCGAGATCACGGCGGTTCTGGGCGTCGAGGAAGTCGGCGAACCAGTCACGCGTCTCCCCGGCCTCCACCGTTCCATTATCCGGCGGGGCTGCTCGGCGGGCGTGCCGTCGACGCCGGGGCGTGCTGTCGGCGCCGGGCCATTAGGCGGAGTTCGTTCCCGACACGCCGCCCTACGGCATCCGGCCGCGGCGAGTCGCCCCCGCACTCCGCACGACGGCACACCCGCCCCCACCCGACCACCCGAGCCGTCAGGCGAATCACGCTCGACGACAGGCCGATGACTCCGCGAGGCACCCCGATCCCCCACCCACCCCGAGTCCCCGCTCTGGTCGCGTACCCGGCGGGCGTCACGCCCGCCGTTCGCCGGACCGGATGCCACGACCCACCGCCGCGAGTACCACAACGTCTCGGCGTGCGCCGCCCCCTCGGCCGCTCGACACCGCGGTGGAAACGTGGGGGCATGGCATCCCCCCTCGCCCTGCTTCGTGACGACTCGCTCTCGCTCCTGGTCCGCGGCTACGGCTTCGGCGCGCACCTGTGGCGCCGGGCCGACCGCGGGGCGCGGGCCGTTCCGTTCCGGCTGCTCGGCCGCGAGGCGCTGTTCGTCCGCGGCGAAGAGGGCGTGCGGCTCTTCTACGACGAGTCGCTGACCCGCCGCCACGGCGCGATGCCGGCCTTCATCCAGGAGTCTCTCTTCGGCCACGGCTCGGTGCACAGCCTCGACGGCGAGGAGCATCGCCACCGCAAGGCCACGTTCGTCGACGTGCTCTACGACGACGACGAGGTGCAGCGGCTCCTCCCCGAGCTCGAGAGGCAGTGGCAGGGCGAGCTCGACGCCTGGGTCGCCGGCGGCGAGCGCTCGGCGTACGACGCCGCGGTGGGAGCCCTGGGCCGCTCGATCATGCGGTGGGCCGGCATTCCGGGCACCGCGGCGGCACAGACGCGGTGGGCGAGGCGGCAGGCGCAGATCGTCCACGGGTTCGGCGTGCCGTACTCGCCCGAGTTTGCGCTCGCCCTGATCAACCGCCGATGGTCGGACCGCCACGCCGGCGAGCTGATCGACGCCGTGCGGGCCGGAACCCTCGACCCCGCCGAGGGCACGGCGCTGCACGCGTGGGCGTGGCACCGCGACCGCTCCGGCGGACTGCTGCCTGCGAAACGTGCGGGCATCGAGCTGCAGAACAGCTTCCGCCCGATGATCGCGGTCTCGCGCTTCGTCGCCTTCGCCGCGAAGGAGCTGCACGACCGTCCCGAGTGGCGCGAGCGCATCGCGGCCGAGACCGCCGAGCGCGGGTCGCTCGTCGGCGGCGAGCTCGCCACGTCGTTCGCGCAGGAGATCCGCCGGACCGCCCCCTTCGTGCCGATGCTTCCCGCGTGGGCCGTGACCGACGTCGAACTCGACGGCGAGCGGGTTTCCGCCGGTGGCCGGGTCGTGCTCGACATCCTCGGCACCGACACCGACGCCCGCGAGTGGGAGCGACCGTCCGCGTTCGACCCGGAGCGTTTCGCCGGCGTCGACGACTACGAAGCGCTGCACGCCTTCGTCCCGCACGGCGGCGGCGAGGTGCCGACCGGTCACCGCTGCCCGGGCGAGAAGCTCGCGATCGCCGGGCTCGCGGCATCCATCGCCGTCCTCAGCGACCCGCGCCTGCGGATCTCGGGCCACGGCCTCGAGGTGAACCGGCGCCGGATGCCGACCAAGCCGCGCTCCGGCGGGCGCGTGCGCCGCGCGGACGCGCCGTCGGGTTGCCCGTTCCACCGGGGCTGACCCGTCACGAGAACAGGCTCCGTCACGAGAACAGGGCGATCAGCGGCGAGACGGCCTGTCCCGGTGGCATCCCCTGTCCTCGTGACACGGATGCCGCGGGCTCAGCGCGCGGAACGCACCCACCGCCGCCACTCGGGCTGGGGCGCATACCCGCGAGCCGCCCACGCGGACGCGCCCAGGTCGTTGCCCTCGAGCACCATCGCGTCGAAGCGTCCGGCGCCGAGCGTGCGAAGACGGGCCTCGGCCGCATCGAGGAGGACTCGGGCGAGGCCCTGACGGCGGTAATCGGGGTGCACGGCGAGGCGATAGAGGTGGGCGCGCCACCCGTCCCAGCCCGCGATGACGGTGCCGATGATCCGGCCCTCCGACCTGACGACGAGCACCGCGTCGGGATCCCGACGCAGGAGCGCCTCGACCACGGGAGCCGAGTCGCTCGGCCGTGCGTCGTTCTCGCCCGCGATCGCCCAGAACGCCAGCAGCGCGTCGACATCGGCGGGGGTCGCGGTCTCGACGGCGGGCGGCACGGGGTGATCCGTCATGGTCCACGACCATAGCGGCGTCGCCGTGCACCTTGTCGCGCCCACCTCGAATCGGCTGCAACAGCCACCAGCGAGCCCGCGCCCGCCGGAGTGCCCCGCAGCTCGGTGGGATGGCCGCGGGCGGAGGGCAGCTCGTGAACTCCCCGCAGAAATGACACCCGTGTAGTTTCGAAGCTTCCCTCGGTTCCTGAGTTTTCCACAGAAGGTTTGCACACCACGGGCGGGGTTTCGCACACCTCTCCACAGAGTTATCCACATGTGTAGAGCGATGCATTCGTAGGCGAGTGCGCCCCCAGGGATGCTTCAGAGGCCGTCGTCGCGCGCGCGAACTTCGGTCGGCGGGCCGGGAGAGCCGCACGGCCCCACTGCCGTGCCCATCGTCGCGGGCGTACGTCACGGATGCCGCCGCCCGGCCGCCATCCTCGCGCCCTCATCCGGGATTGCGCCCGATGGAGTCCCAGAACGTGCAGCGGGGACGTGCTCCGATCGCACACAGTGGGACATGGGCCAGCCGGCCGCAGCGCCTCACCTCACGCCCGCTCCTCGAACACCTCCGACGCGATACGGAACGCCGTGTTCGCCGCCGGCACGCCGGAGTAGATCGCGGACTGCAGGATGACCTCGCGGATCTCGTCGATCGTGAGGCCGTTGCGGAGCGCTGCGCGCAGGTGCATCGCGAGCTCCTCGTGGTGGCCGTGCGCGATGAGCGACGACAGCACGGCGACCGAGCGCGAGCGGCGGTCGAGGCCCGGCCGCGACCAGATGTCGCCCCAGGCCACGCGCGTGATGAAGTCCTGCCAGTCGGCGGTGAGGTCGGTCGTGGCCGCGGTGGCACGGTCGACGTGCGCGTCGGACAGCACCGCGCGGCGCACGGTCATCCCCTGGTCGTAGCGTTCCTGGTCGGTGGCCATCAGAAGCCCTCCCCCGAGGTCGACGCGAAGAACGAGCGCAAAAGCGCGGCAACAGCCTCGGGCTGCTCGGCGGGCGGCAGATGTCCGGCATCGTCGATCCGGGCCGTGCGGCCGTCCTTCACACCCTCGGCGATCTCGGCGGCCTTGGTCTCGGGCGCGATAGCGTCAGCCGCACCCCACGCTGCGAGGACGGGCACGGTGATCTCGCCGAGAGAGGAACGCACGTCGTACCCGGCGAGCGCCTCGCAGCAGCGGGCGTAGCTGTCGTCGTCGGCATCCTGCAGCGCGTGCAGCAGGCGCCCGGTCAGCTCGGGGCGTCGTTCGATCGAGCCGGGAGCGAACCAGCGCTGGGCGGAGGCGCTGATGAGGCTCGAGGTGCTTTGCGCTCGCACCTGTGCAGCGCGGTCGTGCCACGCCTCGGGGTCGCTGAGCTGCGCTCCGGATGCCACGATCGCGGCGGCACGCACCCGGTCACCGTGCCGTCGCGCCAGCTCCAGTCCGGTCGCCGCTCCGAGGGAGACACCGGCGTAGAAGAACGTGTCGTCAGGGACGGCAGCCGCCACGGCATCCGCGAGGTCGCCGACGGTGAAGGCCTCATGGGTGATCGGCCCCGCGCCATGACCCGGCAGGTCCCAGCCGACGACGCGGTACTCGTCGACCAAGAGCGGAACGACGTCGTCCCAGACGATCGTCGATGTGCCCAGCGACGGCCCCAGCACGACGACCGGCGCGCCCTCCGGCCCGACCGGCGCCGTCAGCGAAATCAGCGAAACTGCACTCATTGCTCTCCCTCGTCTCGATGTGCGGCCGATCCCGTGCGGTCTCGGCGACGTGTTTCGGCCTCGGCCCCCGCGGCGAACCACGGCGCCAGGCCCACGTACGCGCGCGGGTCCAGCAGCTCGTCGACGTCGAGACCCGCGGCCTCGGGCATCGCCCGCAGGGCATCGCCGAGGTCGGCGTCTCCCGCGAGCAGCTCCGCGAAGCGATCGGTCCCGATGAGCGGCACGAGAACGCCACGCAGACGCTCGCTCACGAGGCGCCCCCCGGTCAGGTCGGCGTTGCTCTGCGCCGCCGCGGCATCGACCCGCAGGTGCGCGAGCATCGAGGCCGCATGCCGCGTCGTGCCGAGCGCGAGCCGCAGCAGCTCGCGCAGGGTCGGCCACTCGGCGTGCCACGCGCCGTCGGGGCGTTCGTCGACGGCGAGGGATGCCGCGAGGTGCAGCGTCGCGCCGAGCTGCGGCGCGCGCAGGGCGGCGGAGCGGATGAGCACCGCCTCGGCGGGGTTCTGCTTCTGCGGCATCGCCGACGACCCGCCGCCCACGCCCTCCGACACCTCGCCGATCTCGGTGCGGCTGAGCGTCGCCACATCGCCCGCGACCTTGCCGAGGGCGTCGATGGCCTGCACGAGCGCATCGCCCAGCTCGGTGATCGGCCAGCGCGTCACGTGCCACGGCGCGTCGGGGACGTCGAGATCGAGTGCCCGCGCGAAGGCGGCGGGGAGCCCCGCGGCGATGTCCTTCGAGCCGGTGATCTCGACGAACGATGCGAGCGTGCCGCCCGCTCCGCCGAGTTGCGCGGGGTACTCCAGGGTCTCGAGCCGACGCGACGCCCGCTCGATGCCGCGCGCCCAGGTCGCGGCGCGAGCGCCCACGGTGGTGGGGACGGCGTGCTGGGTGAGGGTGCGTGCGGCCGAGACGTCGTCGACGTGAGCGACGGCGAGGTGGCGCGCCCATTCGCCCGCGATCCGCAGCGACGAGCGCACCTGGTCCATCGCCCGCCGCGCGACGATCATGAGGGCCGTGTCGAGGATGTCCTGGCTGGTCGCCCCGCGGTGGATCCACGCCCGATGCTCGGCCGGCACCTGCGCCTTCAGCATGCCCACGAGCGGGATCACGGGGTTGCCCCCGCTCACCGACTCCGCGATGAGACGGTCGACGTCGAGACCCGCGGCCGGTTTGCCGTATTTCTCGTCGATGCCGAACGCGTGGTCGATGTCGCGACGGGCCTCGCGCGGGGCGACGCCCACCTCCTCGTACGCGGCGACGAGAGCGCATTCCGCGCGCACGAGCGCACTCAGCACGAACGAGTCCGACACCAACGTGTCGTGCCCCACGGTCACGGGCGACAGCAGCCCGAGATCGATGGGCACGGGGGGATCAGAAGGCAAGGAAGACCGTCTCCTTCTCGCCCTGCAACCGGATGTCGTGGTGGAGGTTCCCGTCGGGCGTTCGCGTCGCCACGAGGCTAGCGCGCTCGCCCGCGTCAAGCGAAGACAGCAGCGGGTCCGCGGCGAGCGCCGCGTCGTCGCCGGGGACGTAGATGCGCGTGTGGAGCTTGTCGGGCAGACCCCGCGCGAACACGATCGCCGCGTAGAAGCCGGGACGGCCCTGGATGCCACCGGGCTCGCGCGTCCAGAACTCGAAGTGCCCCTCGTCGTTCGTGAACGCGCGCCCGAAACCGGTGAACGTGTGGTCGTCGCGGCGGAACGCGCCGCGCGCCCGCGGCACCGAGCCGTCGGCATCCGCCCCGAAGATCTCGACCAGCGCGTCGGGGACAGGCGCTCCCGCCCCGTCGAACACGGTGCCGCCCAGCACGATCGCCCCCGGCGAGTGCGGGAACACGACCTCGTGCTGCTTCGGGTACTCGAGGCCGTACGCGAAGAACGGGCCCACGGTCTGGCCGGGGGTGGCGCGGTGGGTCTTGGCGGGGGTGCTCATCACTCGTCGCCCTCCTGCTCGTCCTCCGACAGGCTCAGGAACCGAGCCGTTCGTCGATGTCGTCGTCATGTCACTCGTCCTCTGGCTCGAAGTACGTCTGGTCGGGGCCGTCGACGACGATGTCGAACCGGTAGCCCGTCGCCCACTCGGGCGAGGTGAGGTCGTGGTCGTAGACGCCGACGAGGGCGTCGCGGTCCTTCTGCCGGTGGATGGTGTTGTAGATCGGGTCGAGCGCGAAGAGCGGGTCTCCCGGGAAGTACATCTGCGTCACGAGGCGCTGCGTGAACGACGAGCCGAACACCGAGAAGTGGATGTGCGCGGGGCGCCAGGCGTTGCGGTGGTTCTTCCACGGGTAGGGGCCGGGCTTGATCGTCGTGAAGCGGTACTCGCCGTTCTCGTTCGTGATCGCACGGCCCGCCCCGGTGAAGTTGGGGTCGAGGGGGGCGGGGTGCTGATCGCGCTGGTGGATGTAGCGACCCGCCGAGTTGGCCTGCCAGATCTCGATGAGCTGGTTCGCGATCGGTCGCCCCCACGAGTCGAGCAGACGCCCTTGCACGCTCATGCGTTCGCCGAGCGGCTCACCGGCGTGCTGCAGGGTGAGGTCGGACTCGATCGCGGCGACGTCGCGCTGTCCGAACGCGGGCGAGAACAGCTCGATCGTCTCGGGATCGACGAGCTTCGGGTTCTTGGTGGGGTGCCGCAGCACGCTCGAGCGGTAGGCGGGGAAGTCGTGGGCGGTCGCGGCGACCCGCTCTCCTGCCGCCTCGAGCGCATCGAGCTCGGCGTGACGGGTGCGCATCTCGGCGACGATCTGGTCCTGCGTGGCCTGGTCGGGAGCGGCGAGCAGCGTTTCGGGCGCCGCGGCGGGGGTGTGCGTCATGGGGTCTCCTTCGACCAGACCATCGTCCGTCACCGACCTGCGGGACGGCGACCTGTTCCCGCTCAATGGGAATCGTGGCATCCTGAGCTCATGGCGAACTCCCCCTCGGGCGACTCGGTCACCGACCGGCTGGTGCGGATCCTCGAGACCTTCACGCCCACCCGCACCGCGCAGACGACCGCCGACATCGGCCGACGTGCGGGGTTGCCGAGCTCGTCGGCGCACCGGATCGTGAACGAGCTGGTGGATGCCGGCCTCCTCGAGCGCGACGATGAGCGACGTGTACGCGTGGGGATGCGCCTGTGGGAATTGGCGACGCGGTCATCGCACGCGCTCCGGTTGCGCCAGGCGGCGCTGCCCTACATGGAGCGCGTGCAGCAACGCGTGCGCGAGCACACGCAGCTCGCGATCCTCGAGCACGACGAGGCGCTGTTCCTCGAGCGCCTGAGCGCTCCCGACTCGGGCGCCAACATCACACGCGTCGCGGGGCGACTTCCCGTGCACGCCTCGTCGTCCGGCCTCGTGCTGCTGGCCTTCGCCCCGCGCGACCTCCAGGAGCGGGTGCTCGCCGGCCCTCTCCCCCGCGTCACCCCCGAGACGATCGTCGACCCGGCGGCGCTCCGGCGCACGCTCGCCGAGATCCGCACACTGGGCCGCGTGATCGCCCCCGGGTACGTCGATGAGGTGTCCACCGGCGTCGCCGTGCCCGTGCGCGACGAGACCGGAGCCGTCATCGCCGCTCTCTCCGTCGTGCTCCCGCGCGACGCCGAGACGCAGTTCGCCCTGGTCGAGCTGCACCGTGCCTCCCGCGACATCGAGCGCACGCTGGGTTATCGCCGCTGAGGAGGTCCGACGCGAACGAGGCACGTCCATCTGCATGATCGCTGGGGCGGGTGGTGTCCAAAGTGACGCGTGCGGCACTCCCGACCCCGACCGGTCCTACAAATGAACCACTGAGACCCACATCCCGTTCAACGAGAGTCGCGCCGTCGCACGACGACCGCGAGGCCACCATCGACACAGCCACCGTCGAAGGAGACGCCATGACCACCACCGTCCGCACCCGTGTCGCCATCGTCGGCGCCGGCCCCGCCGGCCTCCTGCTGTCGCACCTGCTCGACCAGGCGGGGATCACCTCGGTCGTCATCGACCAGCGCTCGCGCGACGAGATCGAGAGCACGATCCGTGCCGGCATCCTGGAACAGGGCACCGTCGAGCTGCTCGACACGATCGGCGAAGCCTCACGCGCACGCACGGTCGGCCACCGCCACGACGGCATCGAGCTGCGCTTCGAGGGCGAGGGACACCGCATCGACTTCGCCACGACCGTCGGCCGCGCGGTGTGGCTGTACCCGCAGCACGAGGTGCTGAAGGATCTCATCGCCGCGCGCCTCGCCGCGGGGCAGGATCTGCGCTTCGGCGTCACCGCGGAAGGCATCGAGAACGGCGAGCGCCCGCGGGTGATCGCGCGCGATGCCGAAGGGAACCCCCTCGAGATCGAGGCCGATTTCGTCGTCGGGTCCGACGGCTCGCGCAGCGTCGCCCGTGCCACCGTGACCGGGTCGAGCACCGGCGGGTACTTCCGCGAGTACCCCTTCGCCTGGTTCGGCATCCTGTGCGAAGCCCCGCCGAGCAGCGAGGAGCTGATCTACAGCAACTCCCCCGACGGTTTCGCGCTCGTCAGCCAGCGCTCCGACACGGTGCAGCGGATGTACTTCCAGTGCGACCCCGAGACCGACACCGCGGCGTTCAGCGAGGAGCAGCTGTGGGACGAGCTGCAGAAGCGGGTCCCCGGTACGACGCTGAAGCAGGGCCCGATCTTCCAGCGCGACGTCCTGCGCTTCCGCAGCTTCGTCGCGCACGAGCTCCGCCGCGGTCGCGTCGCGCTCGTGGGCGACGCCGCACACACGGTTCCGCCGACGGGAGCCAAGGGCATGAACCTCGCGATCGCCGACGTGCGCCTGCTCGCCGCCGCCCTCGGCGCCCTGCTGCTCGAGGGCGACGAGCGGCTGCTCGACGCCTACCCCGAGACCGCGAGCCGGCGCATCTGGAAGGCTCAGCACTTCTCGTGGTGGATGACGAACCTCCTCCACGTGGCTCCGGATGCCACCGACTTCGACCGCCGCCGCCAGCTCGGCGAGCTGCGCACCGTCGTGGAATCGGAGCACGGCCGCGCCTACCTCGCCGAGGCGTACTGCGGCTGGCCCTTCGACGCCTGACTCGCCGCCGCATCGCGGCGCTCCCGCCCGTTGAGTGTCCAAGACACGCCGTAACCACCCCCGGCATAACGGCGTGTTCTGGACACTCAACGGTGGGGCTGCCGGCATCCCCGCCCCGCGCGGACCCGAGCCCCGCACGAGCGCGGCGCCCGAGCCGGAGCCCGAGCGCCGCGTCACCCCCGCGAGGGGCTCAGTCCTTCTTGCCGCGTGCGTTCTTGTCGCGCGGCTGGGGGAAGGGGCTCGGCACCACCGGCACCGTCCCCGTGTAGCCCTCGCGCTCGGCGGCGAGCTCGGCGATGCGCTTGCGGCAGGCGAACCATCCGGCCGTGATGAGCAGGCTCGCGACGATCGCGACGACCAGCGTCGCGGGCGAGTCGATGAACACCAGCACCAGCACGATCGCGAGGAACACCAGCGTCGCGTACCCCGTGTAGGGCGCCCAGAACAGCCGGAAGGTCGGGCGGACCAGCTCCCCGCGATCGGCCAAGCGCTTGAACTTCATCTGGCAGAGCATGATGGTCGCCCAGGTGACCAGGATGCCGACGGCGGCGACGTTCAGCACCGTCTCGAACGCGTCGCTGGGGTTGACGTAGTTGATCACGACACCGAACAGGGCCACGACCGCGGTGATCGCGATGCCGCCGTAGGGGACGCCGGCCTTGTTCATGCGAGACGCGAACTTCGGCGCGGATCCCGCCACCGCCATCGAGCGCAGGATGCGACCGGTCGAGTACAGCCCCGCGTTCAGCGACGACAGGGCGGCGGTGAGCACGACGAGGTTCATGATCACGTCGACGCCCGGAACCCCGATCGAGGCGAAGAAGGTCACGAAGGGGCTCTCGTCCTTCGAGTACGCGGTGTACGGCAGCAGCAGCGCGAGCAGGAGCACCGAGCCGACGTAGAAGATCGCGACGCGGAAGATGACCGAGTTGATCGCCCGCGGCATGACCTTCTCGGGGTTCTTCGTCTCGCCCGCCGCGGTTCCGACGAGCTCGATCGAGGCATACGCGAACACGACGCCCTGCATCAGGATGATCGCGGGCAGGATGCCGTTGGGGAAGAAGCCTCCGTTGTCGGCGATAAGCGAGAACCCGACGGGGGCGCCGTTGGGGGTGCCGAACACGACGAAGTAGATGCCCACGAGCAGGAACGCGACGAGCGCCGTGACCTTGATGAGCGCGAACCAGAACTCCAGCTCGCCGAACACCTTCACCGACACGAGGTTGACCGCGAGCACCGTGACGAGCGCGGCGAGCGCCCAGGCCCACTGCGGCACCGCGGCGATCCAGGGCACGTACTTGCCGAAGAAGTTCATGTAGAGCGCGGCGGCGGTGATGTCGACCATGGTCGTCGTCGCCCAGTTGATCCAGTAGAACCAGCCCGAGACGAACGCCGCCTTCTCGCCGAAGAACTCGCGGGCGTACGAGACGAACGAGCCCGAGGTCGGGCGGTGCAGCACGAGCTCGCCGAGCGCCCGGAGGATGAAGAACGCGAAGAGCCCGCAGACCGCGTACGAGAGCACGATCGCGGGTCCGGCCTGAGCGAGGCGCCCGCCGGCACCGAGGAAGAGACCGGTTCCGATGGCCCCGCCGATCGCGATCATCTGCACCTGACGCGACGTCAGCCGCTTGTGGTACCCGGCGTCCTCGAGCTGAACGGTCGAGGTGTGGATCTGCTCGGCAGCGTCGCCGGCACGGGGGGTGGAGTCGTTCACGTACCCATCATTCGTTTCACGCAGCCCCTGTCCAGCAAGCGCGCCGAGTGTCGGGATTCCGGATGCCGCGGCTCACAGCCACTTCTTCACCTTGAACGTCAGCCACAGCCCCGCCGATACGAGCACCATGAGCACGAGCGCCATCGGGTAGCCGAACTCCCAGTTGAGCTCGGGCATGTTCTTGAAGTTCATGCCATAGATCCCGCCGATCAGTGAGGGCCCGAAGAGGATCGCCGCCCATCCGGAGATCTTCTTGACCTGCTCGTTCTGCTCGAGCGACGTCTCGGTCTGCCGCTGCGTGACGAGCGTCGCGTTGACGGTCAGGGCGTTGTCGAGGATCGAACGCATCGACGTCAGCTTGTCGCACTGGCGCAGGACGTGGTCGAGGACGTCGCGCAGCGACCGCTGCAGTTCGATGTCGACGCCGTACTTCTCGGCACCGCGCAACAGCGCCTGGAGCATGTCGCGCAGGGGTTCGGTCGCACGCTGGAAGTGGATGACCTCGCGAGCGAGCTCGTAGATGCGCTGTGTCAGCTCCGCGCCGCCGGTTCCGAAGAGTTGGTCCTCGATCTCGTCGACGTCGTTCTGCAGCCCGCGCGCGACGGGGTCGTACTGGTCGACGACCTCGTCGAGGATCGCGTAGAGCACCGCCTCGGGGCCGCGGGCGAGCAGTTCGGGCTGTTCTTCCAGCCGATGCCGCACGCGCGCCAGGTCGGGCACCTCGGCGTGGCGCACGGTCACGACGTAGTCCTCGCCGACGAACACGTGCAGCTCGCCGAACTCGACCGTCTCGGTCTCGTCGATGTACCGGGCGGGACGCAGGACGGCGAAGAGATTGCCGCCGTACCGCTCGAGCTTCGAGCGCTGGTGCCCGGCCAGCGCGTCCTCGACCGCGAGGGGGTGCAGCGAGAACTCCGCCGCGACGCGTTCGAGCTCTTCGGGCGAGGGGCGCAACAGCCCGATCCAGGCCATCCCGCCGTGAGCCTCCATGTACTCGAACGTCTGGTCGAGGCTGGCGGGGTTCTCGATGCGGTGGCCGTCGACGTACACGGCGCTGTCGATGATGGGCATGTATCAGTTCTACGCCCCGCAGGTGGACGGGCGATGACGTGGTGCGCCGACTCAGACGGGAGTCATAGCGCCCCAGTCATCGCCGGGGCCGCGGGATCAGTCCTTCTTCGGGTCGTGACCCCAGTTCATCAACGAGTACCGCCAATCGGTGTCGGTGATCTCGCCCTTCGGGCGCTGGGCTCCGTGCCGCTTGACGTACCCGACCACTTTCCGCATGTGCGCGATGTCGGCGTCGGTGAGGTCGGCCTTCTTCTTTCTGAGGATGCGCACGATGTGCCGACCGCTCTCGTGCCCGGTCGACTCCCCGCCGTCCTTCTTCTGCCCGACGCTGCGGGACTCGTCGGTGTCGAGCCAATCCGACAGCTCACCGGCCGTCATGTTCACGGCCTCCCCGAACTCGGCGCGGGTCTGTTCGTCGTCATCGCTGCGTTCGCTCATACGCCCATGCTGACCGTCGAACCGCGTGCCGCCGGACCCCTTGCGCGACCCCGTGGCACGTGGCATCCGCGACACAGCCGACAGGGCGCAGCCGAGGGGGCTCAGCCGACGGGCTCGCTCAGCGGCTCGTTCGGGTCGGATCCCGGATGCCGCGCACCGGGCGCGTGCCGGGCGGCCGCCGTCACGGCTCCGATGCTCGCCGCGATGACCAGGGCGATGCCGCCCACCTCGAGCCACGAGAGGTGCTGACCGAGCAGGAGGAATCCCGCCGTCGAGGCCGTCGCGGGGCCGAGGCTCATGAGGATCGCGAAGGCCGAAGCCGGCAGGCGTCGGAGAGCGATGAGCTCGAGCGCATAGGGCACGGTCGACGACAGCACGGCGACGGCGGCGCCGAGGGCGAGGATGTCGAGGCGCAGGAGCACCTCGCCGGCCTGCGCGATCCCGAACGGCAGGGCCGCGATCGCCCCGATGGCCATCGCGAGCGCGAGGCCGTCCAGGCGGGGAAAGGCTCGCCCGACGCGCGCCGACGCGAGGATGTACAGCGCCCAGCTCACGGCCGCGCCGAGCGCGAACAGCACGCCGAGAGGGTCGAGCCGGTCCCACCCGCCCGCGCCCAGCGCCACGACGCCGGCGAGCGCGAGTCCCGCCCAGAGCCAGCGCGCCAGGCCCGTCGCCGTGACGATCGAGAGCGCGAGAGGGCCGAGCACCTCGATGGTCACGGTCACGCCCAGGGGGAGTCGCTCGAGCGCGAGGTAGAACAGTCCGTTCATCGTGGCGAGGACGAGACCGAAGGCCACGACCTCGCGCCAGTGCGCCGGCGAGTGACCCCGCCACCGCGGTCGGGCGATGATCAGCAGGAGCGTCGCCGAGAACAGCAGACGCAGCATCACGATGCCGAGCGGCCCCGTCTGCGGGAACAGCATGACGGCGAACGAGGCACCGACCTCCTGGCACGCGAGCCCGATCAGCACCAGCGCCGCGGCCGACCGCGGCCCGCCGGCCGCCCTCATGCCGGCGTCACTGTGCGGGGACGGTGCAGATGGCGTTGCCGACGATACCGTCACGCATCTGTTGGGCCGTCCAGGGCAGTCCCGCCTCGGGAGCGGTCTGCCCCGAAGCCGCCGGAGCCTTCGACGCGATCGCCGCGAGCTCCCAGCTGAGCCACGCGGCCGTCTTGGGGTTACCGGCCGAGTTGTTCAGCACGACCGAGACGGCCATGCCGGTGGTGGGGTCGGCGAAGGAGCCGACCATGTAACCCGCCGTCGCACCGAACTGTCCGATGAGCGAACCGGCCTGGTACGCGCCGCCCGCCGCGGTGAACCACGTCGGGTCGTCGGCGCTCACGGGGAGGGGCGACGAGAACCTGTCACTCCCCTCGGGCAGCAGGGAGCCGGCGGCGAGCGCCTGCGTATAGCGGCCGAGGTCGGTGATGTCGGTCACGGCTCCCGCGGCGGCACCGCCGAAGCTCGACGAGGTCACGGTGACGTCCTGGGGCTGATCGCAGGTCCATCCGCCCTCGGGGAGCTGCTGCGAGCGGAACCCCTCGAGGGCGGTCGACGAGGGCGCGGCAGCGGCCGACCCCGGCAGGCTCGTGTTCGACAGCCCGAGGGGTTCGGCGACGCGGTCGCGGATGAGGTCCGAGAGCGTCTCACCGGTCGCGCGCTCGGCGGCGAGCCCGGCGATCAGGTAGTTCGTGTCCGAGTCGGCGAACGCCGCCCCCGGAGGGTTCAGACGAGGGCTCGCGATGCCGTACGCGAGCAGCTCCCGCGGGTTCCACGCCCGGTCGGGGTTGTTCAGCTCGGTCCCCTGCAGCACGGACGAGTAGGAGCCGAGCCCCGAGGTGCCGTTGCAGAGCATGCGCAGGGTGATGTCGTCGTACCCGGGGAGGTTGCTGACCCACGTCGTCACCGGGTCGTCGAGCTTGACCGTGCCGTCGGCGGCGAGCTCGTAGAGCACGTCGCAGGTCATCGCGCCGGTGACATCGGCGGCACGGAAGTCCAGGTCGGCCGAGACCTCGGCGCCGCCCGGTCCCTGCGTGCCCACGCCCGACACCCAGCTCCCGCTCCAGGGCGCCCACACGCCGACGATGGCGCCGCTCGACCCGGTCGCCGCCATGGCGGTCGTGACGGCGTCGCGCAGCTCGGTGACCGTCTGGTCGGGCAACGGCGCGTCGACCTGGGCGGGGACGTCGATGGACACGGAGTTCTCGGCGGTGCACCCGCTCAGGATCACCGCGAGGACGCTCGCGCCGGCGATCGCGGCCGCAGCAGACCGACGCCATGTCCCCATATCGAACCCCCTGGAATCCGCGCGCGACGAATCGCGCGCTCCAAGAATTCAAACACACGCCGCCCGAAGCGACTTGCCGCTTGCGCCCGGGCGGCGTCACGTCTGCATCACATCTCGCCGCGAGCGCTCGGCGGTGCGTCGATCAGCGGCGAAACCACAGGAAATCGGGGGTTAGGTTCACCTAACCCTGTGCGTATGATGTCCCCATGAACGCCGTCGTCCCGTTCTCCGCCGCTCTGCGCGAGCGCTGTTCCACCAGCGCGCATTCGACGAGCGAGTGCGACGGCTTCATGACTGACCTCCTCAACGGCACGGGATCCCGCGACGACTACATCGCCCTCATCGCGCAGCAGTGGTTCATCTACGAGGCCCTCGAGACGGCCGGCGAGCGCATGCGCCACGACCCGGTGGCATCCGTGTTCCTCAGCGACAAGCTCACCCGCCTTCCCGCGCTGGAGGCCGACCTCGCGTTCCTCCTCGGCGCCGACTGGCGCGGGCAGATCAGCCCCCTGCCCACCACGCAGGCGTACGTGTCGCGGATCCGCCGCGTCGCCGCGACCTGGCCGGGGGGCTTCGTCGCTCACCACTACACGCGCTACCTCGGCGACCTGTCGGGCGGACCGTTCATCGGTCGCCTCATGCAGCGCCGCTTCGGATTCGACACCAACGGGATCGGGTTCTTCCTGTTCGGCGACATCGCCGACCCGAGAGCGTTCAAGAACGTCTACCGCGAGCAGCTCGACGCGGTCCCGTGGGATGACGACGAGAAGGCGCGCGTCATCGACGAGGTACTGGTGGCGTACCGGTTCAACACCGAGCTGTTCGCCGACCTCGCGCGAGCCAAGGCGGCTCAGGTCGCCTGAGCACGATCGCCCTGCTGGCGTCCGAGCCACGCCTGCTTCATGAAGCGGCGCACGTCCTCGTCGACGCGGATGTCGCTCGGGCGCAGCGGCCGTGACAGGTAGAGACCGTCGAGAGACGTCAACCGGCTGAGTGCGACGTAGGTCTGCCCGGGGGCGAAGGCCCCGGCACCCAGGTCGACGACCGCGCGATCGTACGTCTTGCCCTGCGACTTGTGGATCGTGACGGCCCACGCGAGCCGGAGCGGGAACTGCGTGAACTCCGCGACGATCTCGCGCGAGAGGTTCTTCGTCCCCGGGTCGTATGCGTAGCGGTACCTCTCCCACACGGCGGGTTCGACATCGTGCTGGATGCCGTCGACCTCGACCCGCACGCTGTCGCCCGCGATGCGCGTCACCGTGCCGATCGTGCCATTGACCCACCGCGGCGCCTCGCCGAACTGCGCGGAGTCGTTGCGCAGGAACATCACCTGCGCCCCCACCTTGAGCGTGAGCTCCATCTCGGCGGGATAGTTCGCCTCACCGCGCCCGAAGTCGCCCGAGATCTCGGCGTTCGCGGTCTGCGTGCGCCCCACGAGCTCCTCGAGATGGCGCCGGTTGATGCTGTTGACGCGATCGTTGCGCGTCGCCAGCGTGATGATCGGGTGCTCGCCGTCGGCCGGGTGCGGGGGCGTACGGGCTCCGGCGGTGTTCAGGATGCCGGCCATCTCGGCCGTCACGCGCCCGTAGCGCACCGCGTTGAGCAGGGTCTTGAAGCCCGGGTCGGACTGCCGGTGGATCTCGACGAGCTCGTTGACGTGCAGGTCGGCCCCGTGGCGCCCGATGTCGATCAGCCCGTCGCTCGCCGCTTCGCCGGACCACACCTTCGCGTCGAAGAACCAGAACGAGCGGTAGTGGTCGCGGATGTAGCGCGCCTCGTCACCGCGCGGGGGAACGGGGGCGAGCTGGTACGGGTCGCCGAACATGACGATCTGGGTGCCGCCGAACGGCTCGGCGCGCCGGCCCCGCGCCTGACGGAGCGAGCGGTCGATGGCATCCATGAGGTCGGCGTTCACCATCGAGATCTCGTCGATCACGAGCGTGTCGATCGCGTTCAGGATCTTGCGGGTCGCGTCGTTCTGGTCGATGTCGCCGTTCGCGATCAGGCCGATCGGCAGACGGAACAGCGAGTGGATCGTCTGCCCCTCGACGTTGAGCGCCGCCACGCCCGTCGGCGCGCACACGGCGATCTGCTTCTGCGTGTTCCACGCGAGGTGCTGCAGCAGAGTCGACTTGCCCGTCCCCGCGCGCCCGGTCACGAAGACGTGCTCCCGCGTGTCTTCGATCAGCCGGAACAGCGCCTGCTGCTCGGCGGAAAGAGGCGGGGTGGTCACCGATTCATGCTAGTTCGCGGGACGTTCGCGGGGCGGCTCGGTGTGGACAAGCAGCCACTGCGCCTCTCCCGACAGGACGTCGGCGACATGGCTGCGGAAGCGCGGGCACTGCGTGATGTCGTGCGACCGACATCGCAGCGCATGCTCGGTCATCGCCCTGGCCTCCGCGATGTCGGCGGCACGACGATCGAGCTCGGCGATGTGCTCCTCGAGCACGCGGTGCCGATCCGGCGCGTCCCGCTCGAGCAGTATGCGGATCTGCTCGAGCGACATTCCCGCGGCCTTGTTGCGCAGGATGATCGCGATCCGGACGCTGTCGTCGTCCGAGTAGCGGCGTCGGCCGCCGGCATCCCGATCCGGATGCAACAGCCCCTCGTCCTCCCAGTAGCGCAGCACGTGCGTGTCGAGCCCGAATCGCGCCGCGGCCTCCCCGATTGACTCCCCCGCGGAGGTCATTGCGCTGCCACCTCCCTCGTGGCTGTCCAGAGGGGCAGTCTCTCCCATCCATCGGGGACGCCGAGGGAGCGGACAGAGACGGGTCCGGCGGAGGGGAACTCGCGCAGAAGGCCCCCGAGATCGGCGCCCCATGACGACAGCGGATCTACAACGAGCAGAAGGTACTGCACCACAGCCAACGCACTGTAGAGCCCGAACTCCTTCGGTAGGGCGCTCTCACTCAGATGAGCGAGAAGAGGTACGCGCGATGGCGTGGGACGCTTGGGCGCTGTCACGAGTTTGCGGTTGTACAGACGTGCGTGGTGCGCCGCGACATTCCGGACGTAGTTGAGTGTGGCCAACCAGCTGAGGAAGAGCTTTTTCGTCGGAACCTCGTACGCGTCGGCGATGGCCTGCGATAGCCGCGTGTTCAGACCCCGATAGAGCGTGACGAGCTGACCGAGCTCGAGAATCTCGGTCAGCGCCCAGATCGGCATCTGGTTCGCGTACTTCTCTCGGAAGTGCTGCACGAAGTTCTCGCTCGAGCGACTCTGCCGTTCGGCTACTTTCAGCAGCCACAGGTCGTGCTTGCTCATCGAGATCTCCGGCGGGAGCAACGTCGTGATGGTCCTGTCAGCCACATGCTCGGGCCGACGGGTGAAGTCGGGCATGAACGTCGATGCGTCTCGATGGGCGAAGGCGGAAACCTCACCCAAGACGTACCCGACTCGCATTCGTAGAGACACCTCGATGCGTTCGAGGGCATCGAGGACGAGCAGGCGCAGTCGTCGGTCGAAGTCGATGAGGGCCGCCGCGTGGGAAATGTGGGTTCCGGGAAGGTATCCGATCGCGGGATCGACCGCCCGGAACGGATGCAGGTATCCCGTCAGCCGGTAGTAGCCCACCTCGCACAGCAGGCGTTCTGCGCGTGCTCGATCGTCGATGCCGACGCCGCGACGCTCCAGCTTGTCGATCTGGTCGCTCAGCGGCAGCCAGGGTTTGCCGTACCGCATCAATCCCCGCAAAAGAAAATCAGCCCGAGCCGTGAGGCGAGCGGGCTGATCGTGATGCTTTGACGATAGCACGTCCCACCTCCCCTCGGGCGGCGAGCTTCGATCATATGTCCGGGGCGCGCCCCGCCGAGGGCTCTGCGAACGCTTGCTCGACATTCGTATATTTATGCGAAAAGAGTGGCCTTGACTTCATGTCGACATGAAGTCACACGATGGTCTCGAACGCAAGCGAAGGAGTTCATCGTGTACGACGCGATCATCATCGGAGGCGGCCCCGCCGGGCTGCAGGCGGCACTCACCCTCGGGCGCATGCACCGGCGGACCCTGCTGCTCGACTCCGGCGAGTACCGCAACGGGACGGTGCCGCACGCCCACAACCTGCTCACCAACGACGGGCGCGACCCGGCCGAGCTCCGCCGACTCGGACGCGCGGAGATCGCCGCGTACGAGACGGTCCGGATCCAGGATGCCGCGGCCACCGAGATCACTCGGGTCGACGCGAACCTGGTGGTCACGGTCGCCGGCGCGCCGGTGCGGACCCGAGCCGTGATCCTCGCGACCGGACTCGCCGACGATCTGCCGCCGATCCCCGGGCTCGCCGACCGCTGGGGCGACCGCGTCGCGAACTGCCCGTTCTGCCACGGCCACGAGTTCGCCGGCCAGCGCGTCGCGGTGCTCAACGGCACCGGGCACGCGGGGATGCTCGCCGCGATGCTCGAGCCCGTGGCATCCGAGATCGTCGTTCTCGACCCGGTTCGGGTGCGGGAGGTGGGCGATTTCCCGGCGGGGCTGCGGCTGCACCTCGACGACGGCACGACCGAGGAGGTCGCCGGGGCGTTCGTGGCACCCACCTCACGGCAGCGAGCGCCCTTCGCCGACCAGCTCGGCCTGGAGCGGCAGGAGTCGGGTGCCGTCCGCGTCGACCCGTTCGGACGCACGAGCGTCGACGGCGTGTACGCCGTGGGCGACATGGCCCAGCCCGATCACTTCCCGGGGCCGATGGCGTCGCTCGCGAACGCGATCGCCGCCGGCCAGCTCGCGGCCGTCGCCGTGGTGCAGAGCCACGCTCAGACGGCGTAGACCTTGCGGATCGTCTCGTCGACGATCCAGCGTGTCCGGGCACCGGCGAACAGCCGAACCACCATTCCCTCCGCCAGCTCGATCGTCGGTGCCGCCGGGGCGAGAAACTCCACGCGTCCGCGCCCAGCCAAGACAACGAACACCTCGTCCACCTCGACGTCGGCGACCACCCCGCGCGTGATCTCCCACACGCCGAACCGCACGGCACCGAAGCGGCCGATCTCCACAGAGCCGGAGGTCGGAGCGCCGGCGACGACGTCGCCGACCGGCAACGCCGCATGGGGCACCCGCACGGATGCGTCCGTCCACACCACCCCGCCGCTCACGAATCGAAGCCCATGCCGACGGCATCCATCGCCCGCAACAGGAGGTTGCGTCGACCACGGTCGTGATCGGCTCGGTCGAGCGACCACTTCGTTGCGGCGATCCCTATGGATGCCGCGGGCTCCGGCGGGAAGGGGATGGGCTTTCGCCGCACCATCTCGAGGGCCGTACGTTCGGTGCGCTCGCCCGACAAGAGATCGAGCAGGACGTCGGCGGCGAATCGCGTCGCGGCGACACCCAGGCCGGTGAAGCCGGCACTGTACGCGACGCGGCCGCCGCGCGCGGTCCCGAAGTACGCGCAGAAGCGCGAACACGTGTCGATCGGTCCCGCCCAACGGTGGCTGAACCGCACGTCGGCGAGCTGGGGGAACGTCGTGAAGAAGTGCGCCGCAAGACGCTCGAACGACGCTGCCCGGTCTTCGTAGCGTGCGCGCACACGGCCCCCCGGATGGTAGACGGCGTCGTATCCACCGAAGACGACCCGATCATCTGCCGCGCGTCGGTAGTAGTGGAACTGATTGGCCAGATCGGCGATGCCCTGCCGCTCGGCCCACCCGATCCGGGAGAGCTGCTCCGCGGTGAGAGGCTCGGTGGCCAGGACATAGTCGTAGACCGGCACTGTCAGCAATCGAGTTCGCCGGATCAACGAGGGAAACACGTTGGTGGCGATCGCGGCGCGATCGGCTCGGATCGTCGCCCCGTCGGTCTGGACGGTGACACCGCCCCCGTCGCGGCGTACGTCGTGAGCCGGCGTGTGCTCGAAGATCTCCACGCCCAACTTCTCCGCCACACGTGCAAGCTCCAGCGCGAGCTTGGCCGGGTGGACGAGCACGTTCCCGCGGCGGTCCCATGACGCGGCGAGATACGTCGGTGAGGCGACCTGCGCCTGCAGTTCCGCCCCCTCCAGATACACGTGGTCCGCATCGGAGTGCTCGTCGCGCACCCAGGGGATCTGGTGCGGCTCGACCGCGACCTTCAGCACTCCGGTCTCTTCCAGGTCGACGTCGAGACTGTACCGACGCACCGTGGCGATGATCGCGGCGAGATTCTCGTTGCCGAGACGGTCCAACGTCGTCATCTCGTCAGGCCAGCGCGTGAGCCCGTTCTGGCGGCCGTGGGTCAGGGTCGCCTCACAGAAGCCACCGTTGCGCCCGGACGCGGCCCAGCCGATCCGGTTCGCTTCCACCAGGATGACCCGAGTGCCCGGATCGCGTTCCTTCGCGCGGATCGCGGTCCACAGCCCGTTGTACCCGCCACCCACGACGACGAGATCGGTGCGGGCGTTCGCGCCCAGGGCCGGATACCGCGGACGCCGGACATCGTCGAGCCAGAACACGTCGTGCCGCGAGCCGGCCAGCGACCGCTGCACCTGCGCGGGGTCGGCCCGCCGCCGTTCGAAGACCGTGGTGCCCATCGAAGCTCCCATCGTCAGAATTCAGGGTTGTACGTGACCGGAATGTTAAATATCCTGCGACTTACTTGCAAGTTACACAATCCTGAGCGAACAATGCTGTTCATTCGGTCGCCATCGTGGCGGCCGGTAAGGATCGACATGGAACGTCACCCCGCGAGCCCCTGGCCGCCACTGCTCGCCGCCGTGGCCTTGGAGGTGACCGCCACGCTGTCGTTGCGCGCCGCCGAAGGGCTGACGCATCCGGCGTGGCTGATCCTCGTCGTCGCCGGCTACGCCGGCTCGCTGGCCCTGCTGGCGGTCGTCCTCGATCGGCGGATGCCGGTGGGAGTGGCGTATGGCATCTGGTCGGCCATCGGGGTCGCCGCCACGGCCGTCCTCGGTGCCGTCGTCTTCGGAGAGCAGCTCAGCGTCGTGGGCATCGGGGGCATCGCGGTCATCATCGTCGGCGTCCTCCTCGTCGAGCTCGGCCATCGGGCGACATCCGCCGCCGGCGCGCGAAAGGAGGGCCGCGCGTGAGCATCGTTCTGCTGAGCCTGGCGATCGCGGCCGAGGTCACGGCGACACTGTCGCTACGCGCGTCCGAGGGAGGACGCCGCCGCCGCTGGATCCCCTCGATCGTCCTGGGCTACATCACGGCGTTCACGCTGCTCGGCGCCGTCCTGGCTCTGGGTATGCCGGTCGCCGTCGCCTACGCCACGTGGGCCTCGATCGGTGTCGCCGCGACCGCCGTCCTCGGACGCGTTCTCTTCGGCGATCACCTGTCCGTGATGAGCGCCGTCGGAATCGTCGTCATCATCGGCGGCGTCCTCTTGGTCGAGACCGGATCCGCCCACCCCTGACCTCCCGCACCACACGAACCCGCAAAGGAGAACCGCCATGTCCGTCGAAGAGAAACCGCCCCTCGCGGAGGAGAAGCTGCCGCGCAAACTGCGGTGGTACGACGCGTTCGCGATGTCGATGACCATGCCCGCCGCGCTCTTCGCCACCCTCGGCGCTTCGATCGCGGGGCTGGGCGGATGGGGTGCCGCCGCGCTCTGGGCGATCTCGATGATCATCGCGCTCGGCGTCAACTGGATCTACATCGAGCTGTCGACGATGTTCCCCGAGTCCTCGGGCGGAATCGCCGGCTTCGCGGCCGAAGCATGGAAGAGCCGCGCACCATGGCTCGCTCCCGTGGCCGGAGTGGGCTACTGGCTCCCGTGGGGATCCAACCTGGCCACCTACGGTGCCCTGACGGGTCTGCTCATCCAATCGCAGTGGTTCCCCGACCAGACATGGACGTGGAGCTGGGGACCGATCCACCTGAGCTTCCCCATCGTCGTCGGCCTCATCGTCATCTTCGTGCTCTACGGCATCAACGCCGTCGGCGTGCGGGTGACCATGACGTTCGTCTACATCACCGCCGGCATCCTCATGATCCCGCTGGTGGTCTTCATCGTCCTCCCTCTCCTCAGCGGCGGCTGGCACCCCCAAGAGTTGACCTGGGGCATACAGGGCTGGGAAGGCCTGCACACGGCCATCGTCTGGCTCTACGTCATGGCCTGGACAACCCTCGGCGTCGAGGTCTGCACAACGTTCGCGTCGGAGTACCGCGACCCCGTCAAGGACACCGCTCGCGCGATCCGCGCCGCCGCCTTGTTCTGCCTGGGCGTGTTCATCGTCGTGCCGATCACGCTCGGCGGCTTCGCGGGAGAAGCAGCGATCGCCGATAACCCGTCGACGTTCTTCGTCGAGAGCTTCGCCCAGCTGGTCGGATCCGAGACGGGTGCGCAGATCATGGTGCTCTGCCTGATCGCCTCGCTCGTCCTGGTGATGCTCACCTCGGTCGCCGACTCCTCGCGCGTGCTGTTCAACATGGGGAAAGAGGGCGTGACCGTTCGCGCCGTCGGCAAGCTCACCAGCCGCGGAGTCCCGATCCGCGCCCTCAACGTGATGCTCGTGCTGAACATCGTGCTCCTGGTCGTGCTGCAACAGCCGCTCGCGATCATCGTCACCGGCAACCTCGGATACGTCCTCACCCACGTTCTGGCCGTGGCGGGCTTCGCCCTGCTCCGTAAGGATCGTCCGGATGCCACCCGCCCGATCCGGCTGCCACGGATCTTCGTCCCGCTGTCGATCGTGCTGGCAGTGCTCTTGGCGGTGATCCTCGTCGTCGGAGCGACCGGCTTCTCGATCACCGGTTACGGCGGGATCCTCGAACTGAGCATCGCGCTGGGGATCCTCGCGCTCGGTGTCGTGATCTGGCTCTTCGTCCAAGCCGCCGATCGCCGCCGCCCCACCCGCTGACCACAGACCCCTCCCTCACTCGAAACGGAAAGACCATGACCAACGACATCCACTCCAGCGCCGAAGGCATCGAGATCCCCCAGACCCAGCTGTTCATCGGGGGCGAGTACGTCGACGCCGTGTCCGGCCGCACAGCCGAGGTCGTCAGCCCCGTCACCGGTGCGACCATCGCCTCGGTCGCCGTGCCGGGCGAAGAGGATCTCGACCGCGCGGTGCGCCTCGCCCGCGACGCTCAGGCATCATGGCGGCGCGTCGGCGTATGGCAGCGCGCCGAGATCCTCCACCGTGTCGGCGACCTCATCAGCGAACGTCGTGAAGAGCTCTCGCGCCTGCTCACCCTCGAGCAGGGCAAGCCTCTGTCCGAGTCATACGCCGACATCGACGAGACCGCGAAGCTGTTCCACCTGCACTCGGAAGATGCGATCCGCTTGCACGGTGAGACGCTTCCGTCGAACGACGTGAACAAGAGGATGTGGACGTTCTACGACGCCGTCGGCACCTGGGGCATCGTCATCCCGTGGAACTTCCCCGTGCTGATGTTCGCCGAGTTCGTCGCCCCGGGTCTAGCCACGGGCAACGCGGTCGTCGTCAAGCCGCCGACCCACACCCCGCTCACGTTGCTGGCGACAGTGGACGTGCTGCGCGAAGCGGGCGTGCCTGACGGCCTCGTGTCGATCCTCCCGGGCGAGGGAGCTTTCGGTGCCGAGCTCGTCACCCACCCGGGGATCGACGCGATCGGTTTCATCGGCTCGTCCGCGACGGCGGAGAAGATCGTGCGCACGGCGGGTCTGAAGCGCGCGATCATCGAAGCATCCGGGAACGGTCCGGTCATCGTGCTCGCCGATGCCGACGTCGAGGCGGCGGCCCGCGCGGCCGTGCGCGGTGCCTACTACAACGCCGGCCAGGTGTGCTGCGCCACCGGTCGCGTTCTCGTGCACAGTGCCATCCGCGAGGAGTTCGCCGCCGCGGCGCGCGCGGCCGCAACCGAGGCCGTGCTGGGCAACCCGTTCGACCTGTCCACGACCTTGGGGCCGATGAACAACCAGCTGACGGCCGCCAAGGTCGATGCACATCTGACCGAGGCGCGTGAGCGCGGTTTCGACATCCTCCTGGGCGGGCACCGGGCCTCCGGCTACCCCACCGACCTGTACTACGAGTTCACCGTGGTCGACCGCGTAGCCCCGGACAGCCTGCTGAGCACCGCTGAGACGTTCGGCCCGGTGCTGCCCATCGTGTCCGCCGACAGTGATAAGGAGCTGCTGCGGCTCGCGAACGAGGATGTTCTGGGCCTGCAGGGCGCAGTGTTCACCCGCAGCATCGGTTCGGCGTACCACTTCGTCGAGAACCTGCGAACCGGCCAGGTCATCGTGAACGACAGCAATGGGTTCTGGGACATCAACATGCCGTTCGGAGGAGTGGGCGGAAAGCGCACGGGGTGGGGTCGCATCGGCGGCCGTCACACCCTGATCGACATGAGCGATCTGCGCACGGGCGTCCTCGACCTGCGCTGACGACTGGAGCCGACGATCCGCGATGAATACGCTGAGCCAAATGGACGACGCCGCGAACCTCGACGATCTCGATCGAAAGATCATCGCTGCGCTGCAGGCCGACGGACGACGCCCGTTCACTAGTCTGGCTCAGGAGTTCGGGGTCCCGGTCTCGTCGGTCCGGTATCGCGCCAAGCGACTGGAAGACGACGGCATCCTGCAGATCGTCGGCATCGCCAATCCTCTCGCGATCGGCTTCGACCGAATGGCGATGATGGGCGTCCGGGTGCAGCCCGGTGCGGCGAGGGCGGTCTGCGCCGCTCTCGCCGCGCTTCCCGAAACGAGTTATGTCGTCACGACCTCGGGTCGTTTCGACGTTCTCGTCGAGGTGATCTGCCGCGACGTCGCCCACTTCGCCGATGTGCTCGAGAACAGCATCGGCTCCATCCCCGGCGTCGTGTCCACCGAGTCGTTCTTCGTGCTCGAGGTGGCCAAGCTCGCCTACGGCTGGGGCGTACCGGGCGTCGAGTACGTCCCCTCCTGACCGTCTCGTGTCGGCGCATGCTGCTGTCGCGCAGGTGGCTTTCCTAGACTGAGTCTGTGCATGCAACGGACGGGGGCCCGGCAGCACCCGCGGGTGCTGTCTTGTCGCGCCCGCTCCACCTCGCCCGCGAGCTGACGATCCTCGGCGTCGTCGGGCTCCTGCTCGTCGCGGCGCTGGCCGCAGGCGCGGCGGCGGTATACCGCGAGTTCTACAGTCCGCGCGCGTTCGTCCTGCACTACGTCGAGCTGCTCGAGGACCGTCGCGCCGCCGAAGCGCTCGCCGTCCCCGGGGTCGCGATCGACGCCGCGGAGCTCGAGGCGGCTGGCCTCCCGTCGACGGCCTCCGAGGCGCTGCTCCGGCCCGACGCCCTGGGCACCCTCTCCGACGCCGAGATCATCGACGAGACGGTCGACGGCGACATCACGCGGGTGAGCGTCACCTATCGCGCGGGCACCCACGAGGGCCGCACGACCTTCGCGGTGAAGAGCGACGGCGAGACCGGGTTCCTGCCACGCTGGCGCTTCGCGACGAGTCCCCTCGCCGTCGTCGATCTCTCGGTCCGCGGCTCGATGCGATTCGAGGTCAATGGTTTCGAGGTCGACAAGCGGCAGGTCTCGGTCGACGGAGCGGATGCCGATCCCTCGGCCGCCGTCCCCCTCCTGGTGTTCTCGCCCGGTCTGTACTCGGTGGCGGTCGATACCGCGATCTCGGCGACCCCGGGTGTCGCGGTGCTGGCGGACGCGCCCCTGACGGGTGTTCCCGTCGATGTGCAGGCCGAACCCACCGAAGAGTTCATCTCGGTCGTGCAGCAGCGCGTCGAGAACTTCCTCACGACCTGCGCCGAGCAGAAGGTGCTGCAGCCGACCGGGTGCCCCTTCGGCTACACGGTGCGCAATCGCATCGAGGGGGCGCCCTCGTGGTCGATCGCCCAGCAGCCGAAGGTGACGATCGTCCCCGACGGCGCGGGCTGGCGCATCCCGTCCACCGGGGCCGTCGCGCACATCGACGTCGACATCCGCTCGATCTTCGACGGCTCGATCCGCAACGTCGACGAGGACGTCCCCTTCAGCGTCGACGGCAAGATCACGGTGCTCCCCGACGGCACGGCATCCATCCTCGTCAGCGGCAGCTCCGACTGAACGGCGCCGCCCGCGAGTGAGGGGGGCGTCCGTCAGCTGCGACGGGCGGCGTCGCGCTCGGCCGCCCGGGCGTCGCGCGCCGCGAGCCGCGCGAGCTCTTCGTTGTAGGCGTCGAGCTCGAGGTCGCCGACGCGGTCGACGTGGCGGTCGCGTCGACGTTGCTGGCGCTCGTCGCTGCGACTCCACTGGATCGCGACGGTGATCGCGAGGATCAGGGTCGGGATCTCGCCGACCGACCACGCCACGCCACCGCCGGCGTACTGGTCCTCGAGGGGTGTCGGCCCCCACGTGCGCCCCATGGCCCCGAACCACTCGGCGACCATCAAGCCGGAGTTCATCATGATCGCGATGCCGAAGAACGCGTGCATGGCCATGATCGCGATGAGCACGAGGAGCCGCATCGGGTAGGGCAGACGGTACGGGACCGGGTCGATCCCGATGAGGCTCAGCACGAACAGGTAGCCCGTGATGAGGAAGTGCGCGACCATCCAGATGTGCCCGAGGTGGTCGTAGAGGGACCAGCGGAACAGATCGGTGTAGTAGAAGGCCCAGAGCGAACCGATGAACAGTCCGGCGGCGACGTAGGGGTTCGTGAGCACCTTGGCGACCGGGTTGTGCACGGCCCAGAGGATCCACTCGCGGCCGCCCCGAGTGCCGTCGTCGCGCTTGCGGATCGCGCGGGCCGCGAGGGTCACCGGCGCCCCCGACACCAGCATGAGCGGGATCGCCATCGACAGCAGCATGTGCCCGATCATGTGCATGCTGAACAGGTAGTCCTGGTATACGTTCACCGGCCCCGAGGTGATCCAGAACACCGCGAGCATGCCGAGGCACCACAGCACCGTCCGGTAGATCGGCCAGCTGTCGCCGCGGCGGCGCAGACGCCACACGCCGGCGAGGTAGAAGAACAGTCCGAAAGCGACGACGAAGGCCCAGAGCAGGTCGATGTCCCAGCTGGTGAACCAGCGTTCGATCGTCAGCTCGGGCGGCAACGGCGAGCCCGTGAGGATCTCGGCGGGAGTCTGGCCCACCAGCGGCGGAGCGATCGGTGGAGGGGTGCGGGCGAGCGCGGCGGCCGCCCCGCTCGCGATCCCCATGAAGACGAGTTCGACGACGATGATCGCCCAGAAGCGCCGGGAGCCCTGCTCGTCGGCCATGCGCGCGATCAGGCGGCGGCGGTACCACGCCCCCAGTAGGCCCATCGCGAGCAGCGCCGCGACCTTGACGAGGACCAGGATGCCGTAAGGCGAGAACAGGTTCTCCCAGCCCAGCAAGCCGATCGAGGCGCGCACCGTGCCCGAGACGGCCACGACCACGAAAGCCGCGAGGGCGATCGACGAGTACCGCAGCAGCGTGGTCTGCAGCTGCGTCCGCGACATGGCGGGTCGCACGACGACGAGCAGCACCAGCCCGCCCAGCCAGACGGCGGCGGCGATGATGTGCAGCACGAGCGAGGTCACGGCCGCCGTGTGGCTGGCCTCGGTGCCGGCGTGACCCTGCGTGCCCATCGGGACGAGCGACGCCAGCGCGAGGATCGCGACGATCATCGTCGGAACCCAGGACCGCACGGCGAAGGTCAGCACGGTCAGCACCGCACCGGCGATCGTGGTGATGAGCCACGCGGGGCCGATCTCGCTCTCGACGAGGAAGCGGCCGAGCTGCTGCCCGAAGAGCGGGTCGAGCGTCGGCTTCGCGTTGATGATGTTGAGGAAGGTCAGGTAGCCGGTCGCGGCCGAGGCGACGGTGAAGATCGCGGCACCGATCGAGGCCGTGTCGAGGGCGAGCTCGAAGGGGCGCTCCCCGGCCTTCAGGGCGAACAGCGCGAGCACCAGGGAGCCGACCATCGTCGCCGCCGACAGGTTGACCACGAGCGTGGCGAGCGGCAGTCCCCATCGCACCACCGGGCCGGGGTCTGCCAGCAGGGGCGCGGCGGCGCCTCCGCCGTAGGCGAGGCCCGCGACGACGGCGATCAGCGAGACCGCGACGAGGATGACGGGTCCCGCCACACGGAGGGCACGGGCGTTCACCCGTCCAGACTACGTCGGCGCGCGTACGAGGAGACGCGGAGCGGCGGGCCACGTCGTCGACGAAGGACGATGTCGAACGATTCCGGGCCGAAGGGTCTCGCGCCGGACGCTCTTGCGCCGAATGGACCCGCGCCGGACGAAGACAGAGGGGGATGCCTCTCGGCATCCCCCTCTGTGCGGTGCGGCGACGTCTTACTTGACGGCAGCCTTGAGCTTCGAGCCCGCGGTGACCTTGACGCGCTTGCCGGCGGGGATCGAGATCTCCTCACCGGTCTGAGGGTTGCGGCCCGTGCGAGCGGACGTGGCGACCTGCTCGAAGGCGATCCAGCCGGGGATCGAAACCTTGCTGCCCTTGGCGACCGCCTCGGAGACGGTGGAGAAGAGGGAGTCGAGCACGCCCGACACGGCGGACTGGCTCTGCCCGGTCGCGCTGGCGATGCTCGCGACGAGCTCGGTCTTGGTGATGGACTTGTCAGCCATGTGGTTGTCCTCCAGGCGACGTTGTCGTCGCCTCTCGTTACATCGGACGAGGAGGAATTCTCCTCGGTGGTCGGGAGACCGCCTCGACAGTATCAACCGAACCGCGGAATTACGGGGATTTTGAGGGATTTCCCCCTCGAATGCACCGGCGTGTCGCCCGAAACGGGCCCGACCCGGCCCCGGTGAGAGAGCACGCACGTCCCCACACCGCCCCGGGCGAACGAGGCGGGCGAAGCGGCTCGACGATACGGGTGACCCCGGACGTGAATGAGAGCGGTATATCCCCGGCTACGAGTGAGATCTGGGTGAGCGCCTTTCGTATGTTGGGGGCTCGACGGGTCATGTGCCTCGCACCATCGGAGGGTCCGGGCGCCCTCTCCGACTCCCGTCGGGAGAGGGGCGCGATGCCGAACACGCAGAGATCCATCGACGCCCGGGCCGCCTTCCACGCGGCGGTCGTCACGACCGCGGCCCGGTTGGCCCCCGGGCACGGGATTCCGGAACAGCGCCACCTCGCCCTCTTGGCCGAAGCACCGCCGCCCCCGCTTCCTCGCGTCTGGACCGACACGGCGGCCCTGACCCTCGCCGCCGTCCTGGTGTCGCGGGCGCGGCGAGACGCCCTCTCCGAGGGGCTCGCGCTCATCGATCGGTACTTCGTCGACACCCGTCTCACCCGCGAAGCCACCCTGTCCGACGACGCGCGCGCGCATCTGCTCGCCGCCGCCGGCGAGTACTGCTGCGCCATCGGCTGGCCGCAGATCGGCGCACAGTACGGCGCCGAGGCTCTGCTCTTCGCCGACACCGCCCCGGTCCGATACCGCGCCCACGCCGTTCTCGCCCTGGGCCATGCCCTCAACGGCGAGTACGAGAGCAGCGAGAACGACAGGGCCGCCGCTCAAGCGCTCTTCGCCGACAACGCCTGGCCAGACGACGAGATCGACTACCTCGTCCTGCTCGCGGAGTCCCTCGTGGCGGCGGCGTGGATGCAGTCGGATCGTCTCGCGGCGGTCTCCACGATCCTGCGCGAGGTCCGGCCGGACGACCCGTACTGGGACTACTCCGCCCGTGCCATCGACGTCGTGCGGGGTCTCTTCGAGCGCGATTACTCGGGGGCTCTCGCTGCGAACTGGCAGCTGTCGTACGGTTCGCGGCGGCACCGCAGCCACCGCATAATCCGCGACCTCCTGACGTGCATCGGGTCCGACATCCTCGTCGCGCGAGGCGAGTACGCCGAGGCTCTGGCGACTCTCTCCACCGGACGGACTCCGCCCGGACACGGGATCTGCTTCCCGATGCAGCGCTCGGTGGCGCTCCTCCTCCTCGGGCGCGACCGCGAACTGCTCGCCGAGACCGAGGCGTGCGTGGCCGACGAGACAGACCACTGCTTGCGCACCCTGACTCCCACCCTGCTGCGTCGCGCGATCGCTTTCGCGCGTATCGGGTCCGCGCGACGCGCCGCGCAGAGCATGGAAGCGGCTCTGCTGCTGATCTCCCGGACCGGGGGCTCGATCACGCCGTTCATCATGCTGCCCCTGGGCGAGACGCTGGCCCTGTTCGACGAGGTGGTGAGCGCTCGACCCGAGCTCGGACCGGTCGTCACCGGCATCCGGGACTTCCTGCCCTCGGTCGCCGCACCCTCGCTGAACCCCGCGGAGGTCACCGGCTTCACCCCGACCGAGCGGGAGCTGGCGGTGCTGCTCTCGTCGGACCGGAACCTGGCGGACATCGCCCGCGAGCGGGGCGTGTCTCTCAACACCGTGAAGAGCCAGGTGCGCTCCATCTACGCCAAGCTCGGCGTCAGCGGGCGCGCGGAGGCGGTGGGAGAACTCCTGCGACGGACGTTCTGAACGACGAAGGGCGGGAGCCCCTTTCGGGACCCCCGCCCTTCGCGGTGGTACTGGTGCTTACCAGGACGACTTGGTCACACCGGGCAGCTCGCCACGGTGGGCCATGTCACGGAAGCGGACGCGCGAGACGCCGAACTTCGTGAGGACACCACGGGGGCGGCCGTCGATGACGTCGCGGCTGCGCACACGCGCGGGCGAGGCGTTGCGGGGCAGCTTCTGCAGGCCCACGCGGGCGGCCTCGCGGGCCTCGTCGGTCGCGTTGGGGTCGACCAGGGTCTTCTTCAGCTCGGCGCGCTTCGCGGCGTAGCGCTCGACGACGACCTTGCGCTGCTCGTTGCGCGCGATCTTGCTCTTCTTAGCCATGTGCTTAGCGCTCCTCTCGGAAGTCGACGTGCTTGCGGACCACGGGGTCGTACTTCTTGAGCACGATGCGGTCGGGGTTGTTGCGGCGGTTCTTGCGCGTCACGTAGGTGTACCCCGTGCCCGCGGTCGAACGCAGCTTGATGATCGGACGGACGTCCTGAGCCTTCTTCGCCATTACAGCTTCACGCCCTTCGCCTGCAGGTCACGGACGACGGCTTCGATACCGCGCGCGTCGATGACCTTGATGCCCTTCGCCGAAACGTTGAGCTTGATGTTGCGACCCAGCGACGGAACGAAGTAGGTCTTCTTCTGCACGTTCGGGTCGAAGCGGCGCTTCGTCCGGCGGTGCGAGTGCGAGATGTTGTGACCGAAGCCGGGAACCGCTCCAGTCACCTGGCACACTGCTGCCATGGTGATGTCTCCTTCTGTACCGTGACACCGGACGGTGCCACCCAAGATCCCTTGTCTGCACCCCGTCTGAGCACGACGGAGAGCCGGGATCAGGAGGAGGGGTGCGAACTGCGTGCTGGAGTGCGCGCAGACAAGGGGTCAGTCTAGCACGAACGGCGTGTCGCCTTGACGGACGCAGCCTTTCAGCGCTGAGAGGCCCTGAGCTGGTCGAAGGGTCACTTCGACTCCCGGTGGCTTCGACAGGCTCAGCCACCTCCCCCGCACCGACCACGGGCCCCTCGCGCCGCCGAGGTCCCTGAGCCTGTCGAAGGGACCGGGACCGTCACTCCCCCGCCGCCTCCGCGGCACCGCGGCCCCAGCGGAACGCGGACACCGTGGCATCCCCCTCGATCCAGAAGCGCCAGGGGAACGCGGCGGTGCCGGCGATACCGGCCACCCCGACGCGCGGGCCGGTCGCGATGCGGGCCACCGGTTCGTCCGGCCACCGCAGCCGCGCGCGAGCACCGGCGCGGATCTCACCGGTCACCGCATCGATCCCGTCATGCTGCGGATGCCGCAGGCCCACCGCATCGCCCAGACGACCGGGACCCCGGGCGAGGTCGCGCGCGGCGCGCACGACGCCCCGGCGCTCGACACGACGCCTCTCGGCGACCGGAGCCCCCTCGACGACCTCGCCGCCGCGCAGCAGCACACCACCGGCGACGCCCTCGGGTCCGCAGACGACGTTGACGCAGGAATGGATGCCGTGGCTCAGGTAGACGTACAGGTGACCGGGCTCGCCCCACATCGTGGCATTGCGGGCGGTCGGCCCCATCCGTGCGTGCGAGCCCGGATCGGGCCGCTCCCCCGTGCCGAGACCGTGATACGCCTCGACCTCGGTGAGGCGGACGGCGACCCGCTCCCCCTCGACCTCGGTCTCGAGCACCGCGCCGAGGAGCGAGGGAGCGACCTCGACCGGGAGCCCCGCGAGCTCGTCGCGCGTCGCGAACCGCGTCATCCGGGCGGGACCTGGCACCACGAGAGGTCGAAGCCCTGGAGCGCGACGAGCTGCTGACCGGTGTCGATCTCGACGAGGTGCGTCTGCAGCTTTCCGGGCAGGGGAAGCTGGTAGCGGTCGAAGGGGTTGTTCACGGCGCCGGGAGCCACCAGGACCGCGGCGTACCGCCCGCTCGGCGAGACGCACGTCTGCAGGACCGTGTCGGTTCCCGGCACGTCGAGGAGCTGGCGCACCGTCCCGTCGCTGCTGACGTGCCCGACGATGGTCGAGCGGTAGGCGCCGTCCGACCCGATGTCCGCGAACGACCGCACGGTTCCCGCGTCGAGACCGGGGACGGGCGTCGCGCGGCCCGTTCTGCCCGGAGGGTCCACCGGGTCGACGAGGGCTACCTCCGAGCCGTCCGTGAGGTTGATCTCGCGCACTCCTTCGAGGCGTTCGACGATCGCCACCGACGACCCGCGCGCAATGCCGTCGATGGCCACCGCGCTGCCCAGCGGCGCGGCGTTCCCGCCCACCGCGTCGGTCAGGAGGAGCCGCGAGTCGAACGTCAGCACGAGCATGCTGTCGGTGTCGGGCACGAAACGCCAGTCGGCGATGCGCACATCGCCCCCGTTGAGGCCTACCTCGACCGGGGCGTCCTCGGTCGCGGCCGAGGCCGTGAAGAGCCGGCTCTCGCGTCCGCCCGCGGCGCCGAGAGTGGCATCCGAGAAGGTGAAACCGAAGCGCTCTCCGCGATCCGCCGACTGCAGGTTCGAGACGAAGCCGGGGCCGGGCAGGGTGACGTCGCGCGGGTTCTTCCCGTCGAGATCGGTCACGATCACGCGGGCGGTGTCGTTGTCGCGTGTGGAGATGACGAGGTGGTTCGCCGTCGTCCGGAAATCCTCGATGTGCGGGTCGGTGAACACCGGGAGCCCGGCCTTGCCCTCGAGGTCGGTGCGGAAGATCGTGTCGCCCTCGGGCGTCCCGCGCTGCATCAGGTACGCCTGCAGGGCAGGCGTTCGGAACGTCTCGGTGAGGGTCGCTCCGGGCCCCGCGCCGAGACCCTTCACGTCGTTCACGGTGACGCGGTAGTCGGAGTCGTCGCGCAGCGGCAGCGTGAAGCGGATGCCGACACTGCGTCCGGAGGTGTCGACGGTAAACGGCGTCGCCGGCTCCACCTCGACCTGCGAGGGATCCACTTTCTCGAGCGACTGGGTCGTGGTGAGGATGACGCGGGATCCGGATGCCGCGATGCCGGCGGCCGGATCGACCTGCACGTCCGTGACGCGGGGTCCCTGCGCGACGGCGACGACGCCGCCCACCCCGCCCACGAGCACGAGGGTCAGCAGCACCACGCCGAACGCGGCGAGGTAACCGCGACCCTGGCGTCGGCGCGCCCGCGCGCGACGAGAGTCCGCGCCGCCCCGGCGCCGGGTCTCAGTACTCATAGGGGTCCGCCGGCTCGTCGATCGCGGCCACCTGGTCGGCGTGCACCTCGAGCTTGCCGTCGCCGCTCGAACGCACCGTGCCGGTAACCGTCACCCACTGCCCGCTCGCCGGGGCGTCACCGGTGGCCGCGATCGGCAGACGCGCGGTCTGCGCGTCGATGACGCAGTGCGTGATGACGAGTCGGGTGAGGTCGAAGCTCGCCCCGTCACCGCCGGGGGTGATGAAGCCGGTCAGGGTGACGGGCTTGCCGTCGAAGGTCTCGGGATTCGTCGCGTGGGCGAAGACCGCCGACCAGTCGCCGACTCCGAATTTCGAGGTGTCGCCCGACGCGGCCAGGGTGATGACATCGGATCCGGCGAACAGGGGCGCGGCGCCCACATCGCGCGAGACGGCGAGCTCGGTCGAGAGTGAGGCGGCGGGCGTGAGCAGCACGGCGACGACGGCGGTCGAGGCCAGCACGCCCCCGGTGAACGCGGCGATTCCCGCCGGCGTCAGGCGTGGACGGGCCGCGAGGTGCTCGTGCGCGGCGTGGTCGTGGGCGTCGGCCGGGTCGGAGTGCTCGTGGTCGGCGTGCGCGAAGGCCTCGCGGCGCGCCGAGGCGGCCGCGGGAGCGTGACCGTGCTCGTGGTCGTGCCCGTGATCGGCCTCGGCCCCGAGCGGGAGGGCGAACGACGCGATCGCGCCGATGAGCGCGACCACCGACATCCCGACGGCGAACCAGGCAGAGTCGGGGTTGATGTAGAGCGACATCCGCCCCGTGACCCAGAGCGTGATCGTCGTGATCGACAGGCAGGCCGTGAGACCCACTCCCAGCCAGCGTGTCGCGAGCGCACCGGTCTTAGACAAGGAGGTTCACCACCGTTCCGAGCGAGAACGCGAACAGCACGACGACCACCGTCATCCCCACCAGGACGCGCGTCGAGAAGGTGGTGCGCAGCAGCGCCATCATCTTGAGGTCGATGATCGGCCCCACGACGAGGAAGGCGACGATCGACCCCGGGGTGAACGTCGACGCGAACGACAGCGCGAAGAACGCGTCGACGTTCGAGCACAACGACACGACGATCGCCAGGGCCATCATCGCGGCGATCGACAGGGCCGGGTCGGACCCGATCGCCAGCAGCGCGCTGCGCGGCACGAGCACCTGGACGGCGCCCGCGAGCAGCGAGCCGATGATGAGGGCCGGCATCACCGACCGCAGCTCGACGACGAACTGCGCGAGCGTGCGCCTCCCGCGGTCGCCGCGCTCCTGCACGACGATCTCGCACGTCTCGAGGAAGCGCTCGGTGAGCAGCTTGTCGGGATTCGGATGCCGGCTGTACAGCCACCCGATGAGGTTGGCGACGAGGAACCCGCCGATCAGGCGGGCCACCAGGATGCCGTCGCTGAAGCCGAACGCCGCGTGCGTGCTGATGATCACGATCGGGTTCACGATCGGAGCGGCGACGAGGAACGTCAGGGTGTCGGAGACCCCGAAGCCGCGCATGAGCAGCCCCCGGGCGAAGGGGACGTTGCCGCACTCGCAGACGGGGATGAACATGCCCAGCAGCGACAGCACCGCCCGGCGCGCCCACGGCGCGCGCGGCATCCATCTCTCGATCGTCCCCGGCGGTACCCACACCTGCACGACGATCGACAGCACGACACCGAGCACGACGAACGGCAGCGACTCGATCAGCACGCTGAGGGCGAGGGTCAGCCCGTCCTGCGCGCGCGTGGGCAGCTGCTGCGCGAAGAAGGTCGGTGCGAACGCGTCGATGAGGAACAGCGCCGCGATGACCACGACACCCAGGCCGAGTGCGAACAGGGTGCGGGAGGCGCCGGTGCGCTGCGGCGACGGCGTCGCGGTGCGACTAGTCGTCGCCACGCTCGCGGGCGCGCGCCTGCGCGCAGTCGGCGCAGATGCCGAAGATGTCGACCACGTGCTCGGCCTCGGTGAAGCCGTGCTGCGCGGCGGTGCGCTGGGCCCACTCCTCGACGGCGTCGGCCTCGATCTCGACCGCGACGCCGCACGAGCGGCAGATCAGGTGGTGGTGGTGGCCTCGGGTCTCGCACGCGCGGAACAGGTTCTCGCCCTCGGGGCTCTGCAGCGAGTCGGCGTCGCCCTGGGCCGCGAGTCCGGCGAGCGCCCGGTAGACGGTCGCCAAGCCGATGCCGGTGTTCTCGTCGCGCAGCGTCGCGTGCAGCGTCTGCGCGCTGACGAAGCCTCCCGCACCGGAGAGGGCTTCGCGCACCCGCTCTCGCTGCCACGTGTTGCGCTGGACCATGGCCCCGAGTTTAGCCAGGTCGTCGGTGAATCGGCTGGGCGCCTACACGGCCCTGGTGGTGCGATCGCGGCGCGCGCCGATCACCCGGCACACGAGGTAGATGACGAACGAGATGGTCGTGATGTAGGGGCTCACCGGCAGGGTTCCCGCCACCGCGAGGAGGACTCCGCCCACCGCGGACACGAAGCCGAACAGCGCTGCCAGCAGCGGCACCGACAGGGGTCCGGACGACACGCGCATCGCGGCGGCGGCCGGGGTGACGAGCAGGGCCATCACGAGCAGAGCACCGATGATGTGCACCGCCACGGCGACGATGAGCCCGAGCAGCAGCATGAACACCAGCGACACCGCGGTGGTGTTCACCCCGCGCGCGGCGGCGGACTGCGGGTCGAGGGAGTCGAAGCGCAGTGGACGCCAGACCAGCAGCAGCGCGACCAGCACGATCGCCCCGATCGCCACCAGCCATCCGAGCTGTCCGCTCTGCACCGACACGATCTGCCCGGTCAGCAGGCTGAACCGGGTGGCGCTGCGTCCGTTGTAGAGCGACAGGCACAGGATGCCGACACCCAAGCCGAACGGCATGAGCACGCCGATGATCGAGTTCCGGTCGCGCGCGCGGGCACCCAGCACGCCGATCAACGCGGCGGCGATCAGGGAGCCCACGATCGAGCCGGAGACCACGTCGACGCCGATCAGAAGGGCGACGGCCGCGCCGGCGAACGACAGCTCGCTGATGCCGTGGACGGCGAAGGCCATGTCGCGCTGCATGACGAAGACGCCGATCAGGCCGCCGACCAGGCCGAGGACGGCCCCCGCGTAGACGGAGTTCTGCACGAGCTCGAGGATCGCGCCGTACTGGCTCATCCCGCCGAAGAGGGCGTTTCCGACGTCGGACCAGTTCATGCGTGATCCTCGTCGTGGTGATGGTGGTGGGCCTCATCGGCATCCGGGGCTCCGACGACGATGAGCTGCCCACCGGCGCGCACCACGAAGACCGGCGCACCGTAGAGGGCCGACAGCGTCTCGGTGGTGAGCACCTCGTCGGGGGTGCCGAGGGTGAAGCGGCCGTTCGCGATGTAGAGGATGCGATCGACGCGTGAGAGCACGGGGTTGATGTCGTGGGTGACCAGCAGCACGGCGGCATCGCGCTCGCGGCGGTGCCGGTCGATGAGGCGGACGACGGCCTGTTGGTTCGCGAGGTCGAGGCTGGTGAGCGGCTCGTCGCAGAGCAGGAGAGCGGGATCATCGGCGAGCGCCTGGCCCACGCGGAGTCGCTGCTGCTCGCCGCCCGACAGCAGACCGACGGGGCGGTCGCCGAAGGCGGTGGCTCCCACCGCTTCGAGGAGTTCGTCGATGCGCGCGCGGTCCTTCTTGCGCGAGAGCGGCAGGCCGAAGCTATGGCCGTCGACCCCGAGACCCACGATGTCGCGCCCGCGCAGAGGCGTCTCGCGCGGCAGGGGGCGCTGCTGCGGGATGTATCCGATGCGGCGGTTTCCGGCGCGGCGCACCGGTTCGCCGAGCGCCTCGATGGATCCCTCGCTCAACCGCTCGAGGCCGAGGATCGCGCGAAGCAGCGTGGTCTTGCCCGAGCCGCTCGGCCCGAGCACGGCGACGAGCTCGCCGGGCTCGACCTCGAGGTCGAGCCCGGCCCACAGCTCACGGCCGCCCCTCTCGAGGGCGGCGCCGCGGATGCGCAGCGGTGCCGCTGCGCTCACGCGGCGAGCGCGTCGCTCAGGGCCGTGATGTTGCTCTGCATCCACGAGATGTAAGTCTGACCCTCGGGGAGCGTTTCCGTGAACTCGATCACGGGGATGTTCTTGGCCTTGGCTTCGTCCTGGACCTTCGTGACCTCGGCGCCACCGGTCTGCGGGTTCACGATCATGACCTTGATCTGGCCGGAGTCGAGGAGCTGCAGCGACTCGAGCAGGGTCGCGGGCGGCACGTCCTGCCCCTCTTCGACCGACTCGCTGAATTCGTTCGGCGTGGCGTTGTCGAGACCGGCCGCCGTGGTCAGGTACACGGGCACCGGCTCGGTCACGAAGATCTTCGCTCCGGCATCCTTCGCCTTGATCGCGTCGAGCGAGTCCTCGAGACCGGCGATCTGCTGGGTGAAGGCCTCGGCGTTGGCGGTGAAGTCCGCCGAGTGCTCGGGCGACAGCTTGCCGAGCTCCTCGGCGATCGCCTCGGTGAGGCCTTCGACCGTGTGCGGGTCGTACCAGACGTGCTCGTTGAAGCCCTCGATGTGGTCGTGGCCGTCGTCTTCGGCGTGGGTCTCGCCCTCGGCGTGGTCGTGGTCGTCGGCGCTCTCGCTGGGGGCGGGGCTGGCCTCGTCGTGCGAATCGGCGCCGGGGTAGTCGTGGTTGAACTCGACCGCGGTGATGACGGGGGCCGTCGTGCCACTCGCCTGGACGAGGCCCTCCATGAAGGAGTCGTATCCCGCGCCGTTCTCGATCACGAGGCCGGCGTCCTTCAGCGTGAGCTGGTCTTGAGCGCTCGCCTCGTACTCGTGCGGGTCCTGCGTCGGCGAGGTGATGATCGACGTCACGTCGACGAAGTCGCCGCCGACCGCCTCGGCGATCGAGCCGTAGACGTCGGTGGATGCCACGACGGTCACCTTGCCGTCGGCACTCGCGGTCGAGCCTGCCGAGGGAGACGCGCTGGCGCAGCCGGCGAGGGCGAGCACGGAGGCCGCACCGAGGGCGAGGGGGGCGAGAAGGCGTCGGGTCATGGCATCCACTCTAAAGCGAGTGATAACCGTTCTCAAACTCAGCTCGGAGGCCATAAGAGCTTCCCAGGATGAGGCGCCGGGCGGGCCAGCGCTGCCGCGGCCGCTCGCACACCCCTATAAACGCTCTCCGCTCACAGAAACACGCTGTGCACGCGTTTCCGTGAGCGGAGAGCGTTTATGGGGGGCAAGATCCGCACGACGGCACGGGCGCGCCGGGCACCCCGCTCGCGGGCGGACCGAGACGTGCAAGCGGGCACGACCCGGCTCGGTTCAACGCCGCAGGATGCGGTGCGCGAGCGCGTTACCGACCAGCTGACCCGCCTGCACGATCACCACGATGATCGCGACCGTGACCCACGTCGCTTGAGCGTTGAACTGCTGGTAGCCGTAGATGATCGCGAAGTTGCCGAGTCCGCCGCCGCCGATGTAGCCCGCCATCGCCGACATGTCGACGACGGCGATGAACATGAACGTGTAGCCGAGGATGAGCGGCGCGAGCGCCTCGGGGATCACCACGCCGAAAAGCACGCCGATGCGGCGCGCGCCCACGGCCCGCGCGGCCTCGACGGTGCCGGGATCGACCGCGACGAGGTTCTGCTCGACGACGCGGGCGATCACGACGGTCGCCATGATCGTGATCGGCACGATCGCGGCATCCGTCCCCAGGGTCGTCCCCGTCACCGCGCGCGTGACCGGGGCCACGGCGGTGAGGAAGATGATGAACGGGATGGGGCGGATGAGGTTGATCACGAGGTTCGCGACGAAGAAGACGACGCGGTTCTCGAACAGGTTGCCGGGGCGGGTGGCGTAGAGCAGGGCGCCGATGGCGAGTCCCGCGATGCCCGAGATGAGCAGCGACACCGCGACCATGTAGACGGTCTCGCCGATCGACTGCAGCAGCACCGGCGTCAGGGTGTCCCATTTGTTCATGCGCGGGCCTCCTCGACGTTCGGCACCACGACGTCGGTGTGGGAGCGGAGCTCGGCCACGACGGCATCCAGGTCGTCGGTGTGCACCCGATACGTGAGGGTGCCGAGCTGCTTGCCGAGCACGTCGGTCACTCCGCCGTAGACGACCGAGTGCCGTGCGCCGTGGCGGTGGAACACCTCGGACACGTCTTCGCTCGTGAACTCGTTGACCTCGACGCTCACCAGCGCGCCGCCGCCCGCGGCGAGCGCCGCCAGCGCCTCACCCGACGGCACGCCCTGCGTCACCGCGGCGACGAACCGCTTGGTCAGCTCCGCCCGCGGGTGCGCGAACACGCGATACGTGTCGCCACTGTCGACGACGCGTCCGCCGTCCATCACGATGACCTGATCGCAGAGCTCGTGCACGATCGAGATCTGGTGCGTGATGACCACGATCGTGATGCCCAGGCGCCGGTTGATCTCGCGGAGCAGGTCGAGAACCTCGGCGGTGGTCTGCGGGTCGAGGGCGCTCGTCGCCTCGTCGGCGAGGAGGATCCGCGGGTTCGTCGCGATCGCGCGCGCGATGCCGACGCGCTGCTTCTGCCCGCCCGACAGGCGGCGCGGGTACTGCTTCGCCTTGTCGCCGATGCCGACGAAGTCGAGCAGCTCGGCGACGCGCTTGTCGCGGTCGGCCTTCTTCCACCCCGCGACCTTGAGCGGGTAGGCGACGTTGGCCGCGACCGTGCGCGAGGAGAACAGGTTGAACTGCTGGAAGATCATGCCGACGCGGCGCCGCAGGTCGCGCAGCGTCGCCTCGCTGGCATCCCCCACATTCACCCCCAGCACCTCGACGGTTCCCAAGGTGGGCTTCTCGAGGCCGTTCAGCAGGCGCACCAGAGTGGACTTGCCGGCGCCGGAGTAGCCGATAACGCCGACGATCGACCCCTCCTCCACGCTCACCGAGACGTCGTCGACGGCGGTCGTGGAGGAGCGGCGATCGGTGCGGAAGCCCTTCGTGACGCCCCGCAGCTCGATGACCGACGTCATCCGTTCTGGTCCTTGAGGGCGTCTTCAAGGCTCGTCAGCTCGTCCTGCAGCTGCGTCGCGGTCCAGTCGGCCTTGAACTGCAGGTTGCCTTGATTGAGCTCGGTGACCGCGGCCTCGACCTCGGGCGAGTGGTACGCGGCGACGAGCTTCTCGAAGCGGGGGTCGTCCTTCTTGTCGTCGCGGGTGACGAAGGCATTGATGTAGGGCGCGAGCTGCGGGTTGTTCAGGTCTTCCTTGAAGATGATGAGCTCGTCGCCGAGCCCGCCCTTCTGCGCCTGCGTGTTGTTCACGATCGCGGCCTGGGCGCTGCCGTCCTTGAGCGCGGTGACGGTCTGGTTCGTGTCGACGGGCAGCAGCTCGACCTTGGAGGTGACGATGTCGGCCGGGGTCGAGAGGGCGGTCCCGCCGTCCTTGAGCGTGAGCAGCCCCGCCGTCTGCAGGTTGAGGAGGCCCCGGGCGAGGTTCGTGGGGTTGTTCGGGATCGCGACCTTCGCACCCTCGGGCAGGTCTTTGACGTCTTTGTACTGCTCCGAGTACAGAGCGAGCGGATACACGGCGGTGGCGCCGACCGGCACGAGCGTGCCGTTGTTCTCGACGTTGAACTGCGACAGGTAGATGAGGTGCTGGAAGAGGTTCACGTCGAGCTCGCCGTCCTGCACGCCCTGGTTGAGCTGCACGCCGTCGTTGATCGTGCGCACCTCGAGGTCGATGCCCTCGTCGGCGAGCTTCTGCTTCAGCACCGTCCAGTGCGCCTCATTTCCGTCGTCGGCACCGAGGACGATGCGGGACGAGTCGTCTCCGGATGCCGCTCCTCCGGCGCACCCGGTGAGGGCGAGGAGAAGGGCTGCGGCGGAAGCGCCGAGGATCGTGGCCAGGCGTGCGGTGGTGCGTGAAGTCATGACTCCACGTCAACATGCGCTGTTGCGAGGCTCAAAACGGGGCGTTACGGGTGGTAACGGGTCGTCACGCGGGGTAACGGACGGGGTGGAGCGGACGCACCGTCGGCCATCGGTGGGCGCTAGGTACGTCACGGTGAACGCAGGTTCAGTGATCCCAATCGAGCTCTACGAACAGACGATTACCGTACGAGTAGTCGAGCTTTCGCCGCCTATGCAGCTGTTGCACAGCGACTCCTGGGGCTATCCCGACAGCTCTCGCCGCTCGCTCGATCGCGCTGTCGGACCGGAGTCCATCGAACGGCTCTAGGCCGGAAGACCCGAAAAGTGTCTGAAAAGCAAATTCATTCGCAGCCTTCTCGGCGGCGCTCGTCCTTTTGCGTTCTGTCGTGTACTCCAGGTGGAGCTCCCCGCGCGGATCATGCAGGACGTGGCCGATCTCGTGGAAGAAAGCCCAGATGATGAATCCGTCTTTGAGGCGGCGACCCGACTGCTGGATCACGGGGACACGTTTGTCTATCCACCGCGTCATCCCATAGACGGGCAGTTTATCGGGCGCATCGACGAACATGTAGATGACACCCACCCCCGCCAGCATCTCTGCCAGATCTGCGAGAAGTGCCGGGTCAGGGACGGACGCACGCTCACGAAGCGTCGGCAGAAGAGCAAGCAAGCCGTCCCTGTCGAAGGTGAAGCGACGCCCCCGCTGGAACGCGTCATGTTGCTCCCCCGCGCGAAGCCACGTCGCGCAAGAAACATGGTCCAGGCTCGAATTGCTTTCTTTGAGAGCAGCAAGCGCGAAGTCGCCCTGCGAAGCGTCGACCACCCGATCCTCGAATGATCCCCACGTGGCACAGCCGTGATAACGGAGGAAATCGGCGACGAGAGTCGCTGGAGTCCGCATCGTCGCATCAGTGGCGCCGAGACTCCGAAGGTACTTCGAGACCGTGGGTGGAATCTTCGACGCGTGCCGAGCTAGTTCAGCATCATCACACGAAGCCGTGCGAGGTCGAGCCGGTACCTTGCTTCAAAACGGACCCACGAGTCCGCCGGGATGCCCGTAAGACGCTCCAGTTTTAGCGCCGTTTCCGGCGTCACAGGAGCCCTTCCGTTCACGATCTCGTTCACATGTTTCCGACTGACACCGAGTCGGTTCGCCGCCTCCTGCTGCGTGAGTGAGCTCTCCTCAAGCCACTCGTCCAGATACTGTCCGGGCGCGACGGCGTAGTCCGTCAACGTTGCCATTTGGTCGCCTCCCTAGTGATAGTCGGTAATTTCAAGCACGATGACTTCCACTGCCGCTAAGGCGTCTTCCGCCCCATGCGGCCGGACGATCAGGCGCCAGTTACGGCTGAGCTTGCCTGCCCATGTTCCCGCTCGGTCGCCCGTGAGTGAGTGCCAGTCGCCCAACGGATCCAACACCGCGAGATCCTCGAACGACCGGGCTTCCTCAAGCGCTTTGATCCTCAGCGGGAGCCGCGAAGCGATGTCCTGTCGTTTCCGCCGCAACCAGCGCTCGTTCGTGCACAACTTCTCGAGGTCTCGGTCCCCGTAGCGAACCTCCATGTGTCACCGACTTCGTTACATCATAACGCACGATGGCGCACGAAACTTCCCAATTTCCCCAGTTTAACGGCGACTTCCACGCCTCGAGGAGCCACGCACCTAACGCGTTTCGCCCTCCCCCACACCGCCGCGGATAGCCTGGACGGTGATGTCACGGGATGAGAACGAACGACGAAGACTCACCCGGATGCCACCCCGGGGGGCGGTCTCGCTGATCCTCGCGTACGGCTTCAGCCTCTTCTTCTCGACCGAGGTGTGGCACTTCGTCGTCGCCAACATCCTCATCGGCTTCGGGATCGGTTTCGGCTACGCGGCCATGCCGATGCTGATCATGCGCGCCGCCCCGCCGAGCGAGACCGGGGCTTCGAACGGGCTGAACGCCCTCGCGCGCTCGCTCGGGACGAGCACGGCCGCGGCGATCGTCGGCGTCGTCCTCGCGACCCTGTCGACGAGGAACGACGACGGCCGTATCCCTACGGCGCAGGCGTTCCAGGTGTCGTTCCTGCTCGGGATCGGCGCGGCGGCGATCGCGCTGGTGCTGGCCCTGCTGATTCCGGCGCAGGAAAACCGGAGTGGCCGACGGGCTTCCCTGCCGGAATGAGCGCGGCGCGCTCCCGGGTGTGTCAGGCCTTCGGCGTGGGATCCGCGCCGAAGATGGGGCGCGAGGAGGAGTGACCGAGGGCACCGAGGACCGTCCGCGCGGCCTGGTGCACGTGCGAGGTCGCGTAGCGACGTGCCGCCTCGGTATCGCGTCTCTCGATCGCGTCGACGATGTCCTCGATCTCGCGGACCGTCTGGGCCGGGCGTCCCGGCTGGGCCAGGGTGAGCGCCCGGAGCTGCGTGACGCGCCGGTGGAGGATGCCGATCATCTGCGTGAGGATCGGATTGCCGGCTCCCTCGAACAGGATGTCGTAGGCCCGGTTCTTCGCCGCGAGCATGTCGTTCACGATGGTCGGCGAGTCCGTCTCGGAGATGACTCGAAGCTCTGCGACGACCTCGGCGAACTCGCGCACCTGCTCGTCGGCGGCGTCTCGCGCGAAGAGCTCGGCGGCGAGACCCTCGAGTTCGGCGCGCACCTGGTAAACGTGCTCAGCCAGCTCGGGAGTGGCTTCGGCGACCACGGTGCCCTTGCCATTGTGCGACTCGACGAGACCCTCGGCGGCGAGCTGACGGAGCGCCTCGCGCACGGACGGGCGACTCGCCTGCGTCATCTCGCACAGTTCTCGCTCGACGAGGACCTGCCCCGGCTCGAGACGCATCTCGACGATGGCGTCGCGGATGATGGAGGCCACCTGCTCGCGGATGGGTGCGTGCCGTTGCACCTGCCGGCCACCCAGCAACTCGTTCATTCCGCTCCGACCTCCCGTCGTTCCCCGATCAGTGTCACCTTAGCGCTGTAGGTAGCAGACAGCTGGGGAAGGCTGCCCGCTCGCGCGCGCTCGTTCTCACAGGGCGGCGTAGACAGCATCGATCAGTCTGGCCGCGCGCGGGCCGTTGGTGCCCACCGCATGCATCTTGTTCATCGAATAGGAGAAGCCCACGCGCTCCCGACGATCGGCGAACCCGATCGAGCCCCCGATCCCGTGGTGCCCGAAGGCCTCGGGGTGAGGCCCCATGTACACCGCATCGGGCGAGTTGAGCAGCACGCCCAGCCCCTGACGATAGTGACGCTCCTGCAGCAGCTCGATCATGTCGTGCTGCATCTCGGTCATGCGATCGACGCCCCCGTCGCTCATCAGCCGCACCGACCCGGCGCCACCGTCGGCGAGCGCCCCGTAGATGCGAGCGACGGCTCGCGCGTTGCCGTGCCCGCTCGCGCTCGGCATGTCCATCGTGCGGAACTCGCGCGAATTGAAGGTCTGCGCCCACGGCCACGGCGGGTTCTGCGCGAAGGCGAGGCCGCGGAGGGAGTCCGCGGGTTCCGCGTCTCGAGCGGCGACGAGCCGCGCACCCGGGTTGGGCACGAGGTCGGTGATGCGCTGAAGGTCGACCTCGTCGACGCCGAGGTGGTAGTCGGCCTCGAGCGGGCGAGCGATCTCGGATGCCACGAACTCGCCGAGCAGTGACCCGGTCACGCGTCGTGTGATCTCGCTGAGGAGGTAGCCCTGGGTGTGAACGTGGTACGCGGCCACGGTCCCGGGCTCCCACAGGGGCGCTTGCGCGGCCAGTGCCGACACCATCGCCTCACGGTCGAACATCGCACCCGGCCACAGCTTCTCGGGCGTCAGGACCGGGAGACCGGCCCGGTGGTCGAGAAGGTAGCGCACCGGCAGCTCGGCCTTGCCGTTGTCGGCGAACTCCGGCCAGTAGTGCGCGACAGGAGCGTCGACGTCGACGAGCCCGCGATCCAGCAGCATGTTGAAGGCGATGGCGGAGATGCCCTTGGCCACCGACATCATGCACACGATCGTGTCGGCCTCCCAGGGCAGGGTGCGCTCGGCATCCTGCCACCCGCCCCAGAGGTCCACGACGGAACGCCCGTCCACGACGACGCTCACCGCGGAGCCGAGCTCGTCCTCGCGGGCGTAGTTCTCGATGAAGGCGTCGACCACACCGGCGAAGCGTTCGTCGTACGTGCCCCGCAGGGGAATCGCGAGCCCGTCGATGTCGAGGGAGCGGTCAGCGGTGATTGCGCTCATGTGTTCCTCCTCGCCTGTCTGCCGTAGACAAGTGCTGTCTGACAACTATATCGTCTACAACTACATAACTGGCAAGGAACGCGCCTCGCCTGCTTCGATGACGAAGGGACCTCGCTCATGCCGTACGCGACGTACACGCTCGATCCGGAGGTTCGCGATCGGCTCGTCGCCGTGGTCGGCGCGGACGCCGCCCTGCAGACGCCCGAGGAGCGCGCGACTTTCCGCGATCCCTACTGGAACGCCGACGACGACACGTACGACTCGTCCCTCGTGCTGATGCCCACCTCGGTGGACGAGATCCAGGACATCGTGCGCATCTGCGCCGCGCACGCCGTACCCGTCTGGCCGTCGTCGCAGGGGCGCAACAACGGTTACGGCGGCCCGTCCGGGCGCGTCCAGGGGTCGGTTCTTCTCAGCATGCGCCGCATGAACCGCGTCCTCGAGATCGACCGCGAGCTCGCGTACGCCGTCGTCGAGCCGGGTGTCAGCTGGTTCGAGCTGCGCGAGGCCCTCGACGCCTCAGGAAACGAAGACCTGTGGTTCTCGATCCCCGACCTCGGGTGGGGCAGCGTCATCGGCAACTCCCTCGACAACGGTCTCACGTACGGCCCGAACGGCTCCGACTTCCAGAAGCTGTGCGGGCTCGAGGTCGTCCTCGGCACGGGAGAGATCCTGCGTACCGGCCTGGGCGGCCAGCCGGGCAACGATTCCTGGCACCTCTACACGCGCGGCTTCGGTCCCGTCCTCGACCCGCTCTTCATGCAGTCGAACCTCGGCATCGTCACCCGCGCGGGCATCTGGCTCATGCGCCGCCCCGAGGCGTTCGCGCCGCTGTTCCTCACCATTCCGCGTCACGCGCAGCTGGCGCAGGCCATCGACATCTTCCGCGAGCTGCGACTCGACGGGGTCGTGCGCGGCGTGCCCAGCATTCAGAACTTCGTCACGATGTCGGCCCAGTTCGACCACACGCGCCACCTCTACCTGCGCGCTGACGAGGCCCTCGACGAGGAGTCGCTCGATCGCCTCGGAGACGAGAGCGGGCTCGGACGCTGGGGGGCGCGCACGGCGCTGTGGGGCGACCGCCCCGTCGTGGAGCACCACCTTCAGAGGATCCGCGATGCGTGGTCGCAGATCGAGGGCGGGAAGGTCCTGAGCAATCGGATCTACGGGCGTGACGAGTGGGACCAGATCACCTCGTTCGTCGACAAGGTCCAGGCCGGGATCCCCAGCATGGACATCGTGCAGGCGACCCCGTCGCACATCGCCCACGCGTTCTTCGCGCCCGTGCTGCCGCTGCGGGGAGAGCTCGTCGCGCGCACGATCGACCTGATGCGCGACACCATCGTCGAAGAAGTCGGCAACAACCACGTCTGCGCGCTCTACTTCCCCAACGACCGCACGTGCATCGTGGTGAACCCCCTCACCTTCGACGTCGACGACGCCGATGTCAACGCCCGGGCGTACGGGGCGCTGCGACGCCTCGTCCGCGAGGGCGGCGAGCGCGGCTACACGGAGTACCGCGCCCACATCGACCTCATGGATCTGGTCGCCGATCAGCTGTCGTTCAACGATCACGCCTACCGCCGTTTCGTCGAGAGGATCAAGGATGCCGTCGACCCGGCCGGCGTGATCGCCCCCGGGCGGAACGGGATCTGGCCGGCGAAACGTCGGGACGGAGGGGAGGCGGCGTGACCCGCATCGAGGGAGCCCGCGCGGTCGTGACCGGCGGCGCCTCGGGCATCGGCCGGGGCATCGCGGAGTCGCTGATCGCCGAAGGGGCGCGCGTCGTCATCGCCGACATCGACGAGGGGGCCGTCCGGCGCACGGGTGACGAGATCGGCGCCGGCGCCGCGGTCGTCGACGTCAGCTCGCTCGAGAGCGTGCGCGACCTCGCGGATGCGACGGTGCAGCAACTCGGCGGGGTCGACATCGTGGTCAACAACGCCGGGGTCGGGCCGTTCGCCCGAATCGCCGACCTCACGATGGACGACTGGCGGTGGATCATCGACGTCAACCTCTACGGCGTCATCCATGGCGTGCACGTCTTCCTCCCCCTCCTCGAGCAGAACCCCGACGGCGGTCACATCGTGAACACCTCGTCGATGGCATCCCTCACGCCCTTCGAGACGCTCGGCTCGTACGCCGTGACGAAGGTCGGCGTCTCGGCGCTGACCGAGGTCCTCCAGGCGGAGCTCGCGACGGCGGGGAGTCGCGTGCACGCCACCCTGCTCGTGCCGGGCTCCGTCCGCAGCAACATCGCCCAGAGCACCCGCTCGCGCCCGAGCGGCGAGGGCGCGCTGCGCGACGCGCAGATCGACCTGTCGTTCGCGAACAGCGCGCGCTGGTTGAGCCCCGACGATGTGGGGCAGATCGTCACACGGGCGGTGCGCAACGACGATGCCTACGCCATCACCCACCCCGAACGCCTGCCCGCGGTGGAAGCGCGCTTCGACCGGATCCGGGCGGCTTTCCGGCAGTACCCGGCCGCGGAAGGCTGACGCCGGCGCGCGGGAGGACACGACACCGGGTCCTCAGAACGCGAAGCGTCGTTTGCCGCCGTCGACGTGGATGATCTCGCCCGTCACGTACGACCCGTGGTCGGAGGCGAGGAAGGCGATGAGTGCCGCGACCTCCTCGGGCTCGCCCAGTCGCCCGAGAGGAATGGCGAGATCCGCGATATGGCGCTGCTCGTCGGCACCCGTCGGGAAGATCCGACGAATCTGCGTCGTGCGCACCGTGCCCGGCGCCACGCTGTTCACGGTGACACCGTGTCGGCCCACCTCTCGCGAGAGCCCTTTCGCCCACGCGTGCACGGCAGCCTTCGCCGAGTTCGCCGCGTTCAGCGACGAGACCGCGTGGGAGTTCCCGAAGACGGGATTGGATGCCGGCTCCGACGACCCCGTGATGCAGATGACGCGGCCATGAGCACTGCGCGTGATCATCGGAAGCAGAGCGTGCGTCAGACGCCGGAGACTGTCGAAGTTCAGCTCCATTGCCTCCCGCCATGCGCTCTCCGGCGAGTCGAGCGCCACCGTCCGGGATCCGCCTGCCGCGTTGACGAGGATGTCGACACCGCCGACGGAATCCGCGGCCGACGCGATCCGATCAGCGGCGTCTGGCGCCGTCACATCGGCGACGAGGGGCGTGATCCGTTCGGGCTCGAGTTCGCGCAGCTCGGCCAGGGCATCGACGCGACGGCCCACCGCTACGACGTCCGCCCCGGCTCTCGCGAGCATCGACGCGCTCGCGCGGCCGATTCCCGCGCTCGCGCCCGTGACCACGGCGCGCCGTCCCGCGAGATCGATGCCGATCACGACGTCAGCGCGTCCTTCGCACTCCCGACGGCCTGGCGGACGAGGTTGTGCACGCGAGCGCGGATCTCCGCGAACTCCGGCGTGCTCTTCGTCTCGATCTGGTCCCGCGACGAGCCGAGCGGCACGTCGACGATGTCGGCGACGTGCGCGGGCGACCCCGACAGCGCGACGACGCGGTCGGAGAGGTACACGGCCTCGTCGATGTCATGCGTCACCAGCAGCACGGTGAGCGACAGCTCTCGCTGCAGGCGGCGAACGAGGTCTTCGAGGTCGGCGCGGGTCTGCGCGTCGACCGAGGCGAACGGCTCGTCCATGAGCAGCACGGTCGGGTCGTACGCCAGGGCGCGGGCGATCGCGACGCGCTGCTGCATGCCGCCGGACAGCTGCCACGGATACTGATCCGCCACCGCCTCCTTCAGACCGACCTGGCTGAGCGCGAGACGGGCGCGCTTCTCGGCGTCGGGTTTGCGGACGCCGTTCGCCCGCAACGGCAGGGTGATGTTGTGCAACACCGACGACCACGGCATGAGCGAGCGACTGTAGTCCTGGAAGACCACGGCGACGCCCGACTGGGGCTCCCGCACGACCGTGCCGTCGACCACGATGTCGCCGCGGGTGGAGCGCTGGAGGCCCGCGAGACAACGCAGCAGCGTCGTCTTTCCGACGCCCGACGGACCGACGATGCAGACGAACTCGCCACGGGCGACGGCGAAGTCGATGCGGCCGAGCACGGTGCGCGCACCGTACGAGTGCCCGAGTTCTCTGGCCTCGAGGGCCGCGGCGGTGGACCCCGAGGCGGGAGCGGCAACGTTCATCGAGTGGTCTCCAATCGGGACTGCTGGAGGCGGTGCCAGCGCAGGATGTAGCGCTCCGCGATGCGGAACAGGATGTTGAGGAGATAGCCCAGGACGCCGAGGGCGACGATCGCGCTCCACATCGAGGTGATTGCGAAATCGCGCTGCGCCCGCAGCAGGAAGTACCCGATGCCGCCGTCACCGCCGACGGTCTCGGACACGACCATGATGATGAGCGAGATCGCGAGGGCGATGCGCGCACCGGCGAAGATCTGCGGGCCGGCCGAGGGCAGGATGATGCGGAACAGGCGCCGGGCGCGACCCACGCGGTACGTGCGTGCGACGTCGAGCAGCACCGGTTCGACCGCGCGAACGCCGTCGATCGTGTTCAACAGCACGGGCCACGAGGCACCGAAGGCGACGAGAAGGACCTTCATCGGCTGGTCGATGCCGAAGATGACGATGAACAGGGGCAGGAGCGCCACGCCGGGCACCGCGCGCAGGCTCTCCAGGAACGGGCGGACAGCCCGCTCGATCGGGCGGACGAGCCCGAGCACGGTGCCGAGGGCGACGCCTGCGACCACGGCGATGCCGTAGCCGAGGAGGAGGATCTGCAGGCTCGGCACCAGATTGCCGAGGGCGTTCGAGGGGTCGAGCCAGTTCTCGGCGAAAGAGTCCATGATCGCTGACAGGGGCGGGAAGTACAGCGATGTGGATCCCGCGCTGGCGAACCACCAGACGGCGAAGAGCACGAGGGGAAGCCACAGCTCCATGAGCGTGGCGCCCGACCAGCGACGAGCCGCGATCATGACGTCGCCTCCTTACGCATCGACGGGTGCCAGCGCAGCACGCGGCGCTGCACCTCCCAGAACAGTCCGTTGACGATGAGGCCGAGGATGGCCGAGACCAGCACATAGGCGTACATGCGCGAGTTGTCATAGAACGCTTGCGCTTGCGAGATCTCGAAGCCCACGCCCGGCGCGTTGCCGAGCAACTCGCCCGACACGGTCAGGAGCAGGCAGATCGTGGCCCCGAGCCGCAGCCCCGTCATGACGAACGGCAGGGTGCCGGGGAGGAAGATGTGGCGGATGAACCATCCGCGGGGAATGCGGAACGCCCGAGACATCTCCACCAGCAACGCCTCACCCTGACGGGCGGCGTAGATGGACTGGATGAGCACCGGCCAGATGGCACCTGCGATCGCCAGGATGAGCACCATCTGCAGCTCAGGGCCGAAGAGCAGCAGGAGCAGCGGCAGGATCGCGATGGGCGGGATGGTGCGCAAGAAGTCGAACAGCAGCCGAGTGCTCTGCGAGGCGATGGAGCTCGCCCCGATGGCCAGCCCCAGAGGAACTCCCACCCCCACGCACACGACGAAGGCGACCAGGAAGGTCAGCGCGGTGATCCCGGTGGCCGCCCAGAAGTCGGCGGTCAGGGCGAGACCACCCAGTCGCCCGAGCACTTCCGCCGGGGGCGGCATGGTCCCCGCGGGGAGGAGCGTGGATGCGATCCACCACACGCCCCCCACCGCGAGGAACACCGAGACCTGGATGAGGAGCCACCCGAGGCGGCCGAGCGTGCGTGCCCGGGGCGGCGTGTCGGCGATGCCGACGGCACGCCGGGTGGGCGCGGTCGCGGTCGTCATGTGAACTCCTTGCCGGTGCTACTGGTTGAGCGAGGACACGACGTCGGAGGCGGCGGGGGCCTTGGACTGCTCGATCATCCCCGCGGTCACCATCAGGTCGATGTACTTCTGCAGGTCGGCTGCGGTCAGCGGGCCCTCGGCCCAGTTGGGGAAGCCCGTGACCTCGTCGAGCAGCGCGGGATCGACGGTGGTCGAGGTCTTCGCCGTCTCGATCACGAGCGCGTGGTCGCCGTTGGCGGCGGCGCCAGCGGCCTCGATCGCGGCCTGGAAGCTCTTCACCGCATCAGGGTTCTGTTCGACGTACTGCTTCGTGGCGAGGTACACGAAGGTCGGCACGCCTGCCACCGTGAGCTTCTCGGGGTTACCGACCTGCACGAGGCCCTCGAGCTCGGCGGCGGTCAGCAGCGGCTGCGCGAGGTTGGCGGCGTCGACCTGGCCGGCGAGGATCGCCGGAATGGTCTGCGGCTGCGCGAGCTCGACCCATTGGACCGTGCTGGGGTCGGCGCCGACGTCTTCCATCGACGCACTGATCTGGGCGACGGCCGAGCCACCCAGCGCGTTGACCGCGACCTTCTTGCCCTCGAGGCCCTTCCAGTCCGTGATGCCGGAGTTCGCGGGGGCGACGACGCCCACGTAGCCCTTGTCGATGTCGACGCCTTCCATCATGGATGCCACGGCGACGACGCCGACGTTCTCCTGCGCCGCCTTCACCGCGGTGGGGACATCGACCGGCGCGAAGGTGAGATCGCCCTTGAGCAGGAGCGGTACCGCCTCGGCACCGGCAGTGATGGTCTGGAACGTGGGCGTGAGGCCGTTCTCGGCGAAGATGCCCTCGCTCTCGCCGATGTAGGCGGCCGCGTTCGACAGGACGGGGTACGTGGCGACGGAGATCGCGACGTCACCCCCGGCGCTCGAGGCGTCTCCCGAGGCTGTCTGAGCGCCGGACGAGCAGCCGGCGAGCAGCGCGCCGGCGGTCACGATCGCCGCGGCCGCCGAGAAGACGCGAGTCATTCGTGCATGCATGTGATGGTCCCTCCTTTGGGTGTCCATATCGCTGTTCCGCGACGCTGCCGGGGCGTCGTCGAGTCGGCGCCTGAGTGCGAGCGCACGTCGGGAATTCGAAGTTATCCGACGCTGCCCGCCATGTCAATAGCAGCTAACTGTTGTCAGTTAGGTACAGCGCTTTCCATGCCGCATCCGCGGCGGAGAGGGTCTGCAGCCCGAGCCCGGCGGACATCGCCATGACCGCCACGATCTCGTCGACGGTCGCTCCGTGGTCCAGGACATTGTGGATGTGCACGCGCAGACCGGCCATGTGCAGGTGAGTGGGCGACGTGTCGAAGGCGAGGTAGAGGAACTCGCGCACCTTCGGCTCGAGCACTCCCTCGCGCCAAGGAGCACCGGAGAACTCGAGGTAGGCCTCGAGGAAGCCGGGAGCGAGCGCGAGCGTCGGATCGAGGAAGTCGCGCCAGTATCCGCGTGTGCGCCGATAGTCCTCGCGGATGCGCTCCTGCGCCGGGGTCAGCACCGTGGTGTCGACCGGCTCCCCGCGTTCTGCGAGGACGTCGGCCAGCACGTCCGCGTTCATGCCGTGGACGCCGATCGTGCACGTCACCATCAGCACCTCGAGGATTTCCTCGGCGCTCGCACCCGCGTCTCGTGCGTCGCCCATGGCCTCGGCCAGGGCTTCCCCTCGGAGGTGAGTGACAGCGCCGTTCAGCGCCATGCGCACGAACGCGCGCGTCTTGGCATCCAGCGCCCCACCCCAGGTCGAGCGAGCGAACTCCCCGGCAGCGCGCGCATAGCCGGGGCGGAGGGCCCGCAACGCCTCCCACACCGGACCGTCCGCGGGGGCCGGAGGATCCGGCGTAGCGGAAACGGCACCCGTGGACGCGCCCGTCGTCACGCCGATCTCCCGCCATAGGCCTCGTCGATGTAGCGGGCGACCTCGGTGTGGTCGGCCCCGGCGGGGAGTTCGGTGACCGCGCGCTCCCACAGACCCGCGACCGTCTCGTCGAGAAGGCCAGGCAGGCCCAGTGACTCACGGAGGTCCACGGCCACGCGCGTGTCCTTCGCCAACAGGGCGGCGCCGAATCCCGAGTCGAAGGTCCCGGGGAGGATGAACTTCGGCCACTTCACCTCGCTCGAGACGCTGCGTCCGGTGGACGCGTTGATCACGTCGACGAGGGTCTCGGGCTCGATCCCGAACTCTCGTCCCACGAGCACCGCCTCGGATGTCATCCACAGGTGGGCGGCCGACACGAGGTTGTTGAGGGCTTTCGCGGCGTGCCCGGCGCCGATGTCGCCGACCCGGGTGACCCGGCCCAGCGCCTCGAGCACGGGCGTCGCCCGCGAGACGAGAGACTCGGGTCCGCCCGCCATGATCGCGAGGGTGCCCGCCACGACGCCACGAACCCCACCCGATACCGGCGCGTCGACGAAATCGACGCCCCGGTCGGCGAGTCGCTCGGCATTGTTCCTGCTGCGCAGCGGCTGCGAGGAGCTCATGTCGATGACCAGGTCGCCGGCCTCCAGCGCATCGTGCGCGAGGAGATCGGCGATCACGGTGTCGACGATCGCGCTGTTGGGCAGCATGAGGACGACGACCGATGCCCTGCCGGCCGCTTCCGCTGCCGTCGCACAGGGCGTGCCGCCCGCGTCGGAGAGGCGGCTCGCGGCCTGCGGATCCAGATCGAACCCCCACACCGACACGCCCGCCTCGATCCATCGACGCGCCATCGGCACGCCCATGTTGCCGAGGCCGATGAGGGCGAGATCAGCGACCGGGGCACTCACTGGTCGTCCAGCTCGGCGAACACCGACTCGGCGACCTTGAACGCGTCCAGGGCGGCGGGAACGCCCGCATAGATCGCGGCCTGCAGGAACACCTCCCGCATCTCTTCTTTGGTCACACCGTTGGCGATGGCGCCGCGGACGTGCAGAGCGAGCTCGAAGGGCCGGTTGAGAGCCGTCATGAACGCGAGGTTGAGCAGGCTGCGGTCGCGGCGCCCCAGACCCTCACGGGTCCAGATCTCGCCCCAGCAGTACTCGGTGACGAGCTCCTGCATGGCGCGGTTGAAGTCGTTGGCCTTGGCAAGCGACTTGTCCACGTAGTCGGAGCCCAGCACCTCGCGACGCACGGCGAGCCCCGCGTCGTAGGAGGCCTGGTGGGAGGGGTAGTCGTTGAGCGTCATGGCGCCTTCCTTGTCGATAGGGAGTCAGAGCGGGAGGGGGTGAGAACGAGGGAGTGATCGGGGAGACGAGGGTCGGGCGGATAGCGAGACCACAGGGAATCCTCGTGACCGACGACCACGTCGGTCGGGGCGACCTCCGCCCGCAGCCGGTCGATGAGGTCGTACGTGGCCGCCGTCGTGACGAGATCGCACATGTGGCGGAACGGCATCCGCCGGGCGAGCTCTTCGTCGGTGTGCACCGCATCGGAGGTGAGCAGGACGCGACCACCCGCGGTGTCCACGAGCAGCATGAGCTGTCCGGGAGTGTGGCCGGGGGCGAGGATGACTCGGATGCCGGGAGCGAGATCGACATCGTCGTCGAGCAGCCGCAGGCGCCCCTGCTCGTGGAGCGACCGCAGCATCTCGAGCTCGCTCTGCTCGACCACGCGGTGCGTGATCGTCAGCGGACGAGGACTCTCGACCCAGTACTGGTACTCCGCGCGAGCCATCGCGAACGACGCTCGCGCGAAGTGGTCGACGTTCCCGATGTGGTCGTAGTGGGCATGGCTGAGGACGATCAGGGTGTCCGGCTCATCGGGCACCGAAAGCGCATCGAGGGCGGCACGCGGGTCGAGGAGGAGGGTGCGTCCCCGTCGTCTGCCCACGTCGGCTGCGAAGCCGGTGTCGAGGACGACGCGGCGGTCTCCGAACTCGACGACCCAGAAGTAGTAGGCCAGGGCGTCGGGCCCGTCGGCCTCGCCGTAGTCGCCGTAGTTCAGGTACACGTCCGACCGCGTCGTCGCGAGGCGACCGTAGCGCACGGCGATCACGGTGTTGTCGGCGAGTGTCATCCCTCTTCCTCTCCCCTATGCCCGGGTGCGCGGCGCAGCACGTCAGACCGCCGGGCCGACCGCGTCGAACATCGACTTCGTGCCGCCGTGCGCGATGAAACCGCCGTCGACGGGGATCTCGGCGCCGTCGACGTACGACGCGTCGTCCGAGAGCAGGAAGCGCACGACGCGCGCCACCTCGTCGACGGTTCCGTGCCGTCCCTGCGGCGTCTGGGCGAGGTGCGCGTCGAAGAACCGGCGGTCGCCCTGGGCGTTCAACTCGGTCGCGATGTATCCCGGGTGCACGAGGTTCACCCGGATGCCATACCGCGCGAGATCGACCACCGACGACTTCGTGATCCCGCGCAGAGCCCATTTGGCCGCACCGTAGGCCACACTCGTGTGGGCGAGCGACGCGGCGACGGATCCGACGTTGACGATCGATCCGCCCGCGGTCATCAGGGGCGCCATCACCTGCGTGCCGAGCAGGGCGCCGAGCGCGTTGACATCGAGGGCGCGGTGCCACGTATCGACTGTCACGGTCTCGACCCGACCCGGCGCGGAGGCGCCCGCGTTGTTGACCAGACCCCACGGCGTCTCGTCCGCCTCGGCCACCCGGCGGGCGAGCGCGCGCCAGCTCTCGGGCTCGGTGACGTCGAGCTCGACGAAGTCGACGGCGAGGCCGTCGGCGCGCATCGCCGCGGCGAACTCCTCACCGCGGTCGATCAGGATGTCCGCCGCGAACACCCGCGCGCCTTCGCGGGCGAGCACCTCGACCTCTGCGGCACCCTGACCCCGGGCACCCCCGGTGACGACGACCGATCGCCCCGTGAAATCCGAGCGGAACGTGCGTCCATCCATCGACATCCTCCTTGATGTGGGTCTCGCGGGCCGCGGAGCGTCGTTCGATCGAGCGGATACGTGTCAGCGGCCGAGTAACCTGTCTGACACTAACATAGTTCCTAGCTACGATGCGGATCGCTCGAATCACCCGGCGAGCGCGTCAGGAGGCGCGGCGCGACGACCGGAGCCGCGGCGATCGCCCCGCCCATGCGGTCACCGCTCGATGCGGTCGGGTCGCGCGCGCATCCCCCTCCGCACGGCGCTCCGTTGTGCCCTCAGCAGGGCGAAGGACCGAGGTGGAGGCATACTGATCCTCCTCGCCTGGGGCTGGTACGAACTGCGCGTCGAGCCTCTTCTTCTCGACCGAGGTGTGGCACTTCGTCGTGGCGAACATCCTCATCGGGTTCGGCATCGGCTTCGGGTACGCCGCGATGCCGATGCTCATCATGCGCGCTGTCCCACCGAGCGAGACGGGCGCGTCCAACGGGCTCAACGCCCTGGCACGGTCACTGGGCACGAGCACGGCCGCGGCGATCGTCGGAGTGGTCCTCGCAACTCTCTCGACCGGTGACGGCGACACCCGCGTCCCCACGGCGGAGGCGTTCCACGTGTCGTTCCTGCTGGGCATCGGCGCCGCGGCCGTCGCCCTCGTGCTGGCGTTGTTCATCACGACGCGCGAGAACCCGGCCGGCGAGCGGGCGTCGCTGCCCGAATGAGCGTCCTCTTCATCGCGAGGCGCGCACGGGGCAGGGGCGGAAGAGGACGCGCCTCAGGCGAGCAGCCGCGCCAGCGTGATCGCGCGCGCACGCTCGGCGTGCGCCTGCGCGGCGGCGGAGGCCGCTTCGGGGTCTCCCGCGATCACGGCGTCGATGATCAGCTCGTGCTCGGCGAGGATCTCGCGCATTCGCTCGGCACTGAAGGTGCGGGTGCCTATGCGCCGCACGGCGGTGTAAACCGTGCCAAGCAGGCGGCGGAGATAGTTGTTGTCGCCGATCTCGGCGAAGGCGGCGTGGAACGCCACGTTCGCGTGATGGAATGCCGCGGCATCGTCGGCCTCGGCCGCGCGGACCATCGCCTCGTGCAGCGACCGGAGCCGCCCGTGCACGGCCGGATCGCCCCGGCGTGCCGCGATACCGACCGCGAGCGATTCGAGGCTGCCGCGCACCTGGTACACGACGGCCACGTCGTCGACGGTCAGCGCCGAGACGCGGACGCCCGATCCCGGCAGCCGCTCGACGAGCCCCTCCTCGACAAGGCGGTTGAACGCCTCGCGCACGGGCGTGCGCGACATCCCGAGCACGCCCGCGATCGATTCCTCACGCAGCCACGTGCCGCCGGGCAGGTCGCCCTCGAGGATCGCCTCGCGAATCGCGAACGTCGTGCTCTCGACCGCGTCACCTCGACGACGCTGCGCGGGCAGATAGGCCGCGACGCCCGTGAAGTCTTCGAGGCCCGTCGCGGATGACATGGGCCAATGCTACGGGGTGGGGCCGACGGCATCCGGGAACGTGAAACCGCCCCAGTGCTCCCACAGGCGCAGCAGCACGGCGTAGTCGTTGCGTGCCCACCCGTCCTCGGCCATCGCCATCTCGTACACGCCGTGGGCCGCGGGCAGGGTGAAGACGGGCACGCCGTCGTCCTGCGCCATCGACAGGGCGAGCACGGAGTCCTTGCGAGCCGCTTCGAGCGACATCCCGCCGTCGTACGAGCCGGTGAAGCCGCGCTCGGCGACGCGGTGCGTGAGCGGGCGGAGCAGTCCGCCGTCGTCGCCCGCGAGGATGTCGACGAGCGCGCGAGGGTCGAGCCCGGTGCGCACGGCCATAGCCATGACCTCGCCGAGCATGACCATCACGCCGTGCGCGACGGCGTTGTTGAGCACCTTCGCGGCCATGCCGGTTCCCACGTCTCCGAGGACGCGGCGCTTCGCGGTGAGCGCGTCGAGCACGGGCGAGATCTCCTCGATCGCCGCGGCGTCGCCCGCGAGCACGAGACCCGCGGTGCCGGCGCGCATCTGCGCGATACCGGCGAGCACGGCGCAGTCGAGCACCCGGATGCCGGCCGGCTCGAGCACGCGCTGGATGGCTTTCATGTCGTTCGGGGTCACGGTCGACATCTCGAGGACCGTGCGTACCGTTCCGGGCCGGGCCGCGAGACTGCGGGCGACCGCGAGCGAGGCGGCGGGCGTCGGGAGCGAAAGGGCGACGATGTCGCTCTCGTCGACGGCGGACTCCAGCGGCGCGGTGCGAAGGCCCCGCTCGGACGCCTCGGTCTGGCGCTCTGCGCTCAGGTCGACGCCGATCGTGGGCCACGCGGCGGCGAGGCGCGTGGCGACCTCGATGCCCATGTTGCCGAGTCCGACGACGGCGATGGTGTGTGTGGTGTTCTGCATCGGATGCGCCTCTCTGAGCTCCTGTTGCGATGTTCGTCCTCGAAGAATACAGTTCTTGCATGCAAGGTGCATACAACGAGGTGAACACCACCCTTCCCGGCGGCCGCACCCTCCCCTTCGGGATGTGGGTCGACGGCGACTGGAACGACGTCCACGGTCCCCACCGCACGATCGAGGATCCCGCCACGGGCGAACCCCTGGCATCCGTCGCCGATGCCACCGCGGCCGACATGGACCGCGCCGTCCACAGCGCCCGCGCAGCCTTCCCCGCGTGGGCCGCGCGCTCGACCGCCGATCGCGCCGTCATTCTGGAGCAACTCGCGGATGCCGTCGCGGCGAACGCCGACGAGCTGGCCCGCGTCGAGACGCTCGACACCGGAAAGCCCCTGTCGCAGTCGCGCACCGACGTGAAGGGAGCCGAGGCGTACCTGCGGTTCTACGCACACGCCGCCCAGCACCTGTTCGGCGACACGATCCCCTCGGTTCCCGGCCGCCTCGTGCAGACGCTCCGCGAACCGCTCGGCGTCGTCGCGCACATCACGCCGTGGAACGCCCCGATCAGCCAGTTCACCCGCGGCGTCGCGCCCTCGCTCGCGATCGGCAACACCGTGGTCGTGAAGCCGTCCGAGCTCGCCCCGCTGTCGTCGCTGCTGTTCGCCGAGCTCTCGCGCGACATCCTCCCCGCGGGCGTGATGTGCGTCGTGCAGGGCGACGGCGTGACCGCGGGAGCGACGCTCGCCGGACACCCCGACATCGACCACCTCACCTTCACGGGGTCTGTGGAGACCGGCATCCGCGCTTCCCAGGCCGCCGCGGCCAACGTCGTCGCGAGCAACCTCGAGCTCGGCGGCAAGTCGGCCGCGGTCGTGTTCGCCGACGCCGACATCCCGGCCGCGGCGGCTCTCGCAGCTCAAGCCGTGGTGCGCAACTCCGGGCAGTCGTGCTCGGCGCTGACCCGCTGGATCGTGCACGAGAACGTCCGCGCGGAGTTCACCGAGCGGCTCGTCGAGCGGGTGGCATCCTTCTCGATCGGCCCCGGGATCGACGACGCCACCATCGGCCCGCTCGTCTCGGAGAAGCAGCGCGAGCGCGTGCGCGCCCTCGTGGCCGGCGCTCTCGACGAGGGCGCCACCCTCGCCCAGGGCTCGCTCGAGACCCCTGAAGGCCTGCCCGCCGGGTGGTTCCTGGAGCCGATGGTGCTGACCGACGTGCGGCCCGAGATGGCGATCGCCTCGACCGAGATCTTCGGCCCCGTCCAGTCGGTGTTCGGCTTCACCGAAGAGGCGGATGCCGTGCGCATCGCGAACTCCACCGATTACGGCCTCGCCGCCGCCGTCTTCACGAAGGACATCGATCGTGCGATGCGCGTGGCCGCGGGGCTGCACGCTGGACAGGTGCAGATCAACGGATTCATCGGGGCCGGCAACGAGATCCCCTTCGGCGGCGTCAAGCACTCGGGCCACGGCCGCGAGAAGGGCTTCGAGGCGCTCTACGGCTACAGCCAGGTCAAGGCGGTCGTGACGCACGTCGGCGGTCTGCGCTGATGCGCGTGCTCATTCCGGGCCGCGAGACCCTCCCCGCGGGATGGATGCCGGAACAGGTGTACGTCATCCGCTACGCCACCCGCCCGACCGCGGTGGCCGCCGAGCACTTCATGGGCCACATCCCCCACGGCGACGCGTCGATGCCGATCGACTACTTCGTCTGGCTGATCACGGGTCAGGATGCCGCGATCCTCGTCGACGCGGGGTTCACGCCCGAGACGGCCGAGGCGCGCCCGGGCCGCGAGCACCTCGGGTCGCCGCTCGAGGTCGCCGAGGCGCTCGGGTACCCCGTCGAGCGGATCCCGAGCGTCGTCGTCACCCACATGCACTACGACCACACCGGCTACCTCGGGCACCTGCCCGACGCGACCGTGCACGTGCAGGAGGCCGAGATGGCCTTCTGGACCGGTCGCCACGTGCGCCGCGGCCTCTACGCCACGATCGCGCACCCCGACGATGTCGCGGCGCTCGTCCGCGCGAACTTCGACGGTCGGGTCGACGTGCTCGCCGGCGATGTCGAGATCGCCCCGGGCGTCACGGTGCACCACGTCGGCGGACACACGCCCGGCATGCAGGTCGTGCGGGTGCAGATCCCCGGCCGCGCGCCCATCGTCCTGGCATCCGATGCCAGTCACTTCGACGCGAACGTGTGCGAGGACCGGCCGTTCTCGATCGCCCACGAGACGCCGCGCATGTACGACGCGTTCGACGACCTCCACCAGCTCGCCGTCGGCGCCGACGGCAGCCTCGGCACCATCGTGCCCGGCCACGATCCGGCCGTCACCGAACGCTTCACCCCGGCCGACGGGGGCGACCCGCGCCTCGTGGGTCGCGTCTGGTCCCTCCTGTAACACCCCTTCCACCCCCTGGCCGCGCCCGCGGCCGCCCCTCTAGGAGACGTCAATGCAGACCTCACCCAAGCTCGACCGCAAGGTCACGACCTCGGCCGTCGTCGGCACCATCATCGAGTGGTACGACTTCTACATCTACGGCACGGCATCCGCCCTCGTTTTCGGCATGCTGTTCTTCCACGCCGACGACCCGCTCGTCGGAACCATCGCGGCCTTCGCGACCTTCGCGATCGGCTTCCTCGCCCGCCCGATCGGCGCCGCGGTGTTCGGGCACTTCGGCGACCGCATCGGCCGCAAGAAGATGCTGATCTACAGCCTCGTCGGCATGGGTGTCGCCACCGTCGCGGTGGGCCTTCTCCCCACCTACGACCAGGTGGGCGTGCTGGCGCCGATCCTGCTGGTCATCTGCCGCCTCATCCAGGGCTTCTGCGTGGGCGGCGAGTGGGGCGGCGCGATGCTGCTCTCTGTCGAGCACGCCCCCGAAGGCAAGAAGAACCTCGCCGGCGCGCTCGTGCAGGTCGGCTCCCCCGCGGGTCTCGTTCTCGCGACCGGCATCATCGCCATCTTCTCGGCACAGCCCGACGAGGTGTTCCTCACGTGGGGCTGGCGCGTGCCGTTCCTGTTCAGCGCTCTCCTCGTGGCGATCGGCCTGTTCATCCGACTGAAGGTCGACGAGTCGCCCGAGTTCAAGAAGGTGCGCGAGGCCGGACAGACCACCCGCGTCCCGCTGTTCGCCACCTTCGCGAAGGCTCCCCTGCAGGTGCTCGCCGGGATCGCGCTGACCTGCGGACCGTTCGTGTACTTCTACTTCCTCACGACGTTCCTGCTCACCTTCGGCGTGAGCACCCTCGGCTTCGACCGGCAGACCCTGCTGCTCTCGGTGACGATCGCGGCGACCGTCGAGATCGCGCTCATGCCGGTGGCCGGCTGGCTCGCCGACACCTACGGGCGCGGCAAGGTCTTCACCATCGGCGCGGCGCTGCTCGTGGTCCTCGCGTTCCCCGCCGTCGCGGCGCTCATCGCCGCCGCGGGCAACACGGCCGTGCTGCTGGTGGTCATGGTCGGATCGATGTCGATCATCCACCCGCTCACCTACGCCCTGCTGTCGACGATGTTCACCGACCTGTTCCCCGCGGGCATCCGCTACACCGGCGTCTCGCTCGCGTTCCAGTTCGGCGGCGTCGTCGGCGGCTTCTCGCCGCTGATCCTCACCGCGGCGCTGACGAACCCGTCGTTCGGCGTGCTCATCCCCGGCTACCTCGCGCTGATGAGCGCGATCACGCTGATCGCGGGCATCGCGGTGACGCGCCAGTTGGCGCGGACGCGTGAGCTCGCGCGGGTCTGATCGCAACGGGAGAGGGGGAGGTGCCGCACCGGCGCCTCCCCCTCTGGCGTGTCCACGCTGCTCAGCGCCCGCGAGAACCGTACAGAGTCCCCGGATTGAGGAACTGCCTTCCCCAGAGCAGACGCCGCTCGGCCACTGTGAGCTGCCCGTAGTCGGCGGCATCCTCCCAGTGACTCCGGATGGCATCTTCGATTCGACCGATGACACCGTCGGCCTCCGCGGCCGTCAGGTCGTAGAGGTGACGTACCGCGAGGAGGTCCCCGAAGTTGTTGCGCTTCTGGCCCGCTCGACCGTAGGCGATGGCCTGCGATGCGGTTTCGCCGCTACGACTCATCGGCGACAGGTCGTAGGCGGGACTGAGCATCGCTGTCTTTCCATCCCACAACGCGGCATGGTTGCGGAGATGATCGTCGGAGTTCGAGATGGCCATGTTGAAGGCGACCCGCGCGAACAGCTCCTCGGCGGTTCCCGCGGGCGCGCCCCACTGGCGGAGCGCGTCGAGCAGATCGACGTAGCTGCCGCTGCGCGCCTGGAGTTCGTCGAGCCCGGTCAACGTGAGCGCGCTCGACGCGAGAATCCGGCCGCCCGCCGCCGTGCGATCGAAGCGCTCGACGAGCAACACGGTGCGACCGAGCACGCTCTCCACACGAGTCGAGGCGACGCGAAGCCCGGCCTTCTCCGCGAGGAACATGCTGGCCGCTTCGGCCCCGACGACCGGGAAGTGATCGGTGGATGCCGAGAACTTGGCGATGTACTGGCGCCCGTCGTGCTCGACCACCGCTTTGGGCCTGGCCCCGCCCATCGCCGTTCCGCTGAGCAGCGCGCGCTCGAGTTCGAGAGGGAGTTCGCCGCCGGCTTCCACCGTGTCGGCGGCGCCGAGAAGGTCCTCCAGTGAGGCTGGCGCCGTCAGCCGAGGGACGTAGACGCTTGCCGACTCCTGGAAGTCGATGGCGCCGAAGCGATTCGAGGTCGAGTGCAGGAGGTACGTACGCTCGTCGAGGTCGCCCGTGTCAGCGAGCTCGCCACGCTCTCCCGTGACCTGGTACTGCACGACCCGTCGCCCCCAGGCATCCGGGGACGCATCTCGGAGCGCCCCCGGCAGACCCATGGAGCCGGTGGGAGCGAAGGTCTGCGTCGAGAGCGAAAGCGTGGGCGCGAGGGAAACGGCGTCTTCGCGCTCGAGATAGCGGCGCCCGTAGTCGAACCAGAACTGCCCCTGAGCCCGCTCCCGAAGCCGACCGGCGGGCACTGGCTCGAACTCGCCCGGCAGCCAGACCCAGACGAAGACGTCAGAAGTCGAGGCCATCGTCATCGCTCTCGCGCGGCACGCTCACACGGCTCGGCAGGAGTGCCAGTCGCTCCTCACCTCGGCGACGAAGGGCCAGGAGTTCGCCCGGGTCATCGACGCCGAACAAGGGCACCCCGACGATGGTCGCAACCGTGAACACCTTCCCGATGCTTGCGGCGGCGCTGCCGTTCTCGATACCGGTCAGCGTCTTCCTGCTGATCCCCGCGGACCCCGCCAGGTGCTCCGCCGTCATCCCGCGCGCCAACCGCGCAAGCCGAATCTGCTGCCCGAGGACGGCAATGGCATCTTCAGCAGCGCGCACCGTGCTGACCTCTTGACGACCCATGAGTAATACTCTACCCCTAAATATGCCTTATGGGTAAAGTATTACTCATTCCGACGTGAGCTCGGTCAGTCGAGCAGCAGCGCCGGCTCCTCCAGCACGGATGCCACGTCCGCGATGAACCGCGAGATCCCGTCGCCGTCCACCACGCGGTGATCGAACGAGCCCGACACCGTGGTCACCCAGCGGGGGCGCACCTCGCCGTCGACGACCCACGGCTTCTGCCGGATCGCGCCGAGCGCGATGATGCCGGCCTCACCGGGGTTGATGATCGGGGTACCGGCATCCACTCCGAACACGCCGATGTTGGTGATCGTGAAGGTGCCGCCGATCTGATCGGCGGGGCTCGTCTTGCCCTCGCGGGCCGTGAGGGTGAGGTTCTCGAGCGCCTTCGCGAGCTCGCGCGTGTTCATGCTCTGCGCGTCCTTGATGTTCGGCACGAGCAGGCCGCGCGGTGTCGCGGCAGCGATGCCGAGGTTGACGTAGTGGCGCACCGAGATCTGCGCGCCATCCTCGGTGTCGACCCAGGCGGCGTTGATCATGGGCGTGCGGCGCAGGGCCCAGATCACCGCGCGGGCCATGATCAGCAGCGGCGAGATCTTCACGTCGGCGAAGTCTGGCGAGGCCTTGAGACGCTTGACGAGCTCCATCGTGCGCGAGGCGTCGACATCGACCCACACCGACACGTGCGGGGCCGAGTACGCGCTCGAGGTCATCGCGTTCGCGGTGGCCTTGCGGACGCCGCGGACGGGGATCGACTCCTCGCGGGCATCAGCGGCGGGGACGGATGCCACGGGCGCGGGCGCCGCGGGAGCGGGGACCGGGATCGTCTCCTCACGCACCTCTCCCCACGCGGGCGTCTCGATGTTGCGGAAGACGCTCGCCTGCTCGGCGTGCTTCACGACGTCGTCGCGCGTCACCTCGCCGGCGGGACCGCTCGGCGTCACGGCCGAGAGGTCGACGCCGAGGTCGCGCGCGAGCTTGCGGATCGGGGGCTTCGCGACCACCCCGACCGATGCCATCACCGGACGCTCCGCGGGCTTGCGGCGGCGCGACGACACCGCGCCACCCGTGCCGTATCCCACGAGCACGGCGCCGCCGGGGTCGCTGGACTCGGGAACGGTGACGGGCTCCGCGGGCGTCGGGGTGCCGGCATCCGTCGATCCGATCGTGATGATCGGGGCACCGACCTCGACCGTGGCCCCCTCGGAGGCGAGGAGCTCGCCGACCGTGCCGGAGTACGGCGACGGCAGCTCGACGAGCGACTTCGCCGTCTCGATCTCGACGATCACGTCGTTGACGGCGACGGTGTCACCGGGCGCGACGCGCCACTGCACGATCTCGGCCTCGGTGAGGCCCTCTCCGACGTCGGGGAGAACGAAGGTCTGCTCGGTCACGGGGTGTCCTTTGCTCGGGAGCCAGCTTGCCACCGGCGGTGCCGCAACGGAATGATCCGGCGGCGGGAGGGCCTCACGGCCGGGAGGGTGTCAGTAAGCGAGAGACCGGTCGACGGCCTCGAGGATGCGGTCGGCGTCGGGCAGGTAGGTGCCCTCGAGCTTCGCGGGCGGGAAGGGCACATCGAAGCCCGACACGCGCAGCACGGGCGCCTCGAGCGCGAAGAACGCCTTCTCCATCACGGTCGCGGCGATCTCGGAGCCGAGCGAGGTGAAGCCCGGCGCCTCCTGCGCGTAGACCATGCGGCCCGTGCGGCGGATCGAATCGAGCAGAGGGCCGTAGTCGACCGGAGACAGCGAACGCAGATCGATGACCTCGCAGCTCGTGCCCTCGCTCTCGGCGAGCGCGGCCGCCTGCAGGAGCGTCGTGACCATCGCACCGTGGCCCACGAGGGTCACGTCGGTGCCGCGACGCACGATGCGGCTCGCGTGCAGCGGGAGCGCGGGGGCGTCGGTGTCGACCTCGCCCTTCTGCCAGTACTTCGCCTTCGGCTCGAGGAAGATCACCGGGTCCGGCGAGGCGATCGCCTGCTGCATCATCCAGTACGCGTCGTTCGCGTTCGAGGGGCTCACCACGCGCAGACCGGCCGTGTGCGTGAAGTACGCCTCGGGGCTCTCCTGGTGGTGCTCGACCGCGCCGATGTGCCCGCCGTACGGGATGCGGATGACGACGGGCATGCGCACGCCACCCTCGTGACGGTTCGTGATCTTCGCGAGCTGCGAGGTGATCTGGTCGAAGGCCGGGAAGACGAAGCCGTCGAACTGGATCTCGAGCACGGGCTTGAACCCGCCCATCGCGAGGCCGATCGCGGTCCCGACGATGCCGGACTCGGCGAGGGGCGAGTCGATGACGCGGCGGGGTCCGAAGTCCTTCTGCAGACCCTCGGTCACGCGGAAGACGCCGCCGAGCGGGCCGATGTCCTCGCCCATGAGCAGGACGCGGTCGTCGGTCTCGAGCGCGCGGCGGAGACCCGCGTTCAGCGCGCGGCTGATCGGCATGTTCTCGGTCACTGCGCGCCCCCTTCCATCGACGCCTCGTAGTCGTCGAGCCAGCGCTGCTCCTCCTGGATCAGCGCGTGCGCCTCGGAGTACACGCTCTCGAACATGTGCGCGCGGGGGATCGTGCCGAGCTCGTTCGTGCGCACGCGCACGTCGTCGGCGAGCGCGGCACCCTCGGCATCCGCGTCGTCGAAGAACTGCTGCGACGCGCCGCGGGCCTCGAGGAACGCACGCATGCGGGCGATCGGGTCGCGACGCCCCCACGACTGCTCCTCGTCGGAGGTGCGGTACTTGGTGGGGTCGTCGCTCGTCGTGTGCGCACCCATGCGGTAGGTCATCGCCTCGATCGCGCGGGGGCCGCCGCCGGCACGGGCCTCGTCGAGGGCGAGCTTCGACACGGCGTAGCTGGCGAGCACGTCGTTGCCGTCGACCTGGACGCTCGGGATGCCGTATCCCTCACCGCGCTTGTACAGCGGCGAGCGCGACTGCGTGGCGACGGGGACGGAGATGGCCCACTGGTTGTTCTGGAGGAAGAAGACCTCGGGGGTCTGGAAGCTCGCGGCGAAGACCATGGCCTCGTGCACGTCGCCCTGGCTGGACGCGCCGTCGCCGTAGTAGACGATGACCGCTTCGTCGCGCTCGGGGTCTCCGGTGCCGCACTTTCCGTCGAACACCAGCCCCATGCCGAGGCCCGTCGCGTGCAGCGTCTGCGCACCGAGCACGAGCGTGTAGATGTGGGTGTTGCCGTTCTTGGGGTCGGACGGATCCCAGCCGCCGTGCGTGAGGCCGCGCATCAGTCGGATGATGTCGAGCGGGTCGACGCCACGGATGCGGGTGACCACGTGCTCGCGGTACGAGGGGAAGATGTGGTCCTGCGTGCGAGCCGCACGCGCGGAGCCGACCTGGGCGGCCTCCTGACCGAAGGACGGCGGCCACAGGGCGAGCTGGCCCTGGCGCTGCAGATTGGTGGCCTGCACGTCGAACGCGCGGATCGAGACCATGTCGCGGTAGAACGTCTCGAGTTCGGCGTCGGTCAGCGCGTCGATGAGCGGCAGGTAGCGCTCGGCCGCGGGCGTGGGCGCCATCGTGCCGTCGGCTGCCAGAACGCGCACGAGAGCGGGGTCGTCGAGCGGGGTCATGCTCCCACGCTAATGCTCGCCCTATGCCGGGGACCGCATGAGGTGAACAATGGATGCCGGGATTCGGCATCCATCATCCACAAAGCGGCGCGGTCGTGGGCCCGGTCCCTTCGACAAGCTCAGGGACCTCCCGCGGACCGCCGGAGCCCCCGCGTCGCCTCTACGAGCTCGGGGACGCGGACCTTCCGCGAGGTGGCTGAGCCTGTCGAAGCCACCGGAGCACCGCGGGTACCGGGCCCTTCGACAAGCTCAGGGACCTGTGCCGCCGGGGGGTCAGCGCGGAGCCGTGGCGGCTGCCACCTCGACGATGCGGTCGAGCGACTCCTCTTCGCCGATCGAGATCCGCACGCCGTCGCCGGCGAAGGGACGAACCACGAGACCGGCCTCTTCGAACGCCGTGGCGACCTCGAGCGCGCGGTCTCCCGCGGGGAGCCACACGAAGTTGCCCTGGGCGTCGGGCACCGGCCATCCGGCATCGCGGAGGCGCGCGACGAGACGATCGCGGCGCTCGGCGATCACACGCACGCGGTCCAGGAGCTCGGACTCGGCGGCGAGGCTCGCGAGCGCGGCCTCTTCGGCCGCAGCCGTGACCGACAGCGGGATCGCGGTGCTGCGCGCGGCATCCAGGACTCGCGTGTGCCCGATCGCGTAGCCGACGCGCAGGCCCGCGAGACCGTAGGCCTTGCTGAAGGTGCGGAGCACGACGATGTTCGGTCGGGCGATGATCGCGCGCACGCGGTCGCCCTCGACCGAGGAGGGGTCGGTCACGAACTCCGCATACGCCTCGTCGAGCACGATCAGCACATCGGCCTGCACGGCCTCGACGAACGCGGCGAAGTCATCGTGCGTGACGGTGGGGCCCGTGGGGTTGTTCGGGCTGCACACGATCACCAGGCGCGTGCGCTCGGTGATTGCGGCGGCCATCGCGGGCAAGTCGTGGCGGAAGTCCTCGGTGAGCGGCACCTGCACGCTGGTGGCTCCGGCGACGGCGACGAGTGAGGGGTAGGCCTCGAAGGAACGCCAGGCGTAAACGACCTCGTCGCCCGGTCCCGAGGTCGCGAGAAGCAGCTGCGCGAGCAGAGACACGCTACCGGCACCGATGTGCACGTCGTCGGGCGAGACGCCGTGGCGCGCGGCGAGACGTTCGCGGAGGCGGGCGGCCGTGGCATCCGGATACCGGTTGATGCCGGACGCCCCCTGGATGGCCTCGAGAACACCGGGGAGCGGGTCGAAGGGGTTCTCGTTGCTCGACAGCTTGAACGCGTCGGCGCTGGCCTGACGGCCCTGACGGTACGCCGGCAGGGCGGCGATCTCGGGGCGGATTCGGGGGAGGACCGGCTCTTCACTCACCCCGCGAGCCTAACCGCGGGCGGCCGTCGCGCGTCAGTCCCTCCGTGGCATCCGTCGCAAGCCCCTGCCGGACCGTGGCGCCGGCGTGCCAGGGTGGGGGCATGCGCTTCGTCGTCCGCGTCGCCGTCAACGCCTTCGCCATCTGGATCGTCACGCTGCTGCCCGCCCTTCAGGTGCGGCTGATCCCCTTCGCGCCCGGAGAGTGGCTGCAGGTCGCCCTCACCCTGCTGCTCGTGGGGCTCATCTTCGCCCTGGTGAACACGATCGTCGGGACCGTCGTCAAGATCGTCGCGATCCCGCTGTACATCCTCACGCTCGGGCTCATCTCGCTCGTGATCAACGGCTTCCTGCTGTGGCTGACCGCCGTCATCACCGCGAACTGGAACTGGGGTCTGCGCACGGGCGAGTTCTGGCTGACGGTCGTGGCGGCGCTGCTCATCGGCATCATCAACGCCGTGCTCGGCGGCATCCTGCGTCCTCGACGAGACGAACGTTCACGACGCTGACGCGGTGAGTCCGCCTCGCACCGCCGAGGTCCCTGAGCCCGTCGAAGGGACCGGAACCCGCGTGCGTCCGGAGGAATCGGCGCGTGCGGTCGCGGCGCTTCAGCGCCATGATGGAGGGATGACCGCGAGTGCCGACGCGCCCTTCCGCGTCGTGTTCGTGTGCAGCGGCAACATCTGTCGCTCCCCCATGGCCGATGTGGTCTTCCGTCATCTCGCCGATTCCTCGGGCCTCGGCCCGCGTGTCGCCTCGTCGTCGGCCGGTACCGGCGACTGGCACGTCGGCGAACGCGCCGACCACCGCACCCTCGCAGCTCTGGAGCGTCTGGGGTACGACGGCGCGGCGCATCGCGCGCGGCAGTTCCAGTACGCCGATTTCGAGCGCAACGACCTGGTCGTCGCGCTCGACCGCAGCCACGAACGCGTCCTGCGCGGCTGGGCCCGCGACGACGACGCCGCCGACAAGATCGCCCTGCTGCAGTCGTTCGTTCCGGATGCCGAGACCCTCGACGTCCCCGACCCGTACTACGCCGGCCCCCCGATGTTCGACGAGGTGCTCGGTATGATCGAGAGTGCCTGCCGCGCCCTGTTCCGGCAGCTCGAGCCCGCCATCCGTTCCGCGGGCTGACCCCTTCGCGCGACCCCCGGGAGACCCGTGTCCGCTCTGCCTCCGCAGCCCCTCAGCCCGCTCGACGGCCGGTACTTCGGCACCGTCGCAGAAATCGGCGATTATCTGTCGGAGGCGGGCCTGAACCGCGCCCGCGTCGAGGTCGAGGTCGAGTGGCTCCTGGCCCTGACCGACCGCTCGCTGTTCGGCACCTCGCCGGTGTCCGACGCCGACCGGGCGAAGCTCCGTGCCCTGTACGAGGAGTTCGGCGCCGACGAGATCGCCTGGCTCAAAGAGAAAGAGGCGGTGACGCGCCACGACGTCAAGGCCGTCGAGTACCTCGTGCGCGACCGCCTCGACAGCCTCGGGCTCACCGCCCTGGCCGAGCTCACGCACTTCGCGTGCACGAGCGAAGACATCAACTCCACCGCCTACGCCCTGACCGTGAAGCGGGCCGTCGAGCGTGTGTGGCTGCCAAAGCTCCGCGCCGTCACCGTGGCCCTCGCCGAGCTCGCGGTGAAGCACCGCGACGCCGCGATGCTCTCGCGCACGCACGGCCAGCCCGCGACGCCCACGACGATGGGCAAAGAGATCGGCGTGTTCGCGTGGCGCCTCGAGCGCGTCATCCGTCAGCTGGATGCCGGGGAGTACCTCGCGAAGTTCTCTGGCGCGACCGGCACCTGGTCGGCGCACGTCGCCGCCGAGCCCGACGTCGACTGGCCCGCCCTGACCCGCGAGTTCATCGAGTCGCTCGGTCTCGGGTTCAACCCCGTCACGACGCAGATCGAGTCGCACGACTGGCAGGTCGAGCTCTACGACCGCGCGCGCCACGCGGGTGGCATCCTGCACAACCTCGCCACCGACATCTGGACCTACATCTCGCTCGGGTACTTCACGCAGATCCCCGTCGCGGGAGCCACCGGCTCGTCGACGATGCCGCACAAGATCAACCCGATCCGCTTCGAGAACGCCGAGGCGAACCTCGAGATCGCCGGTGGACTGTTCAGCACCCTGGCATCCACCCTCGTGACGAGCCGGATGCAGCGCGACCTGACCGACTCGACGACGCAACGCAACATCGGCGTCGCGTTCGGCCACTCGCTGCTCGCGCTCGACAACCTGCAGCGCGGCCTCACCGAGATCTCGCTCGCCGAGGACGTGCTTCTGGCCGACCTCGACGTGAACTGGGAAGTGCTCGCCGAGGCCATCCAGACCGTGGTGCGCGCCGAGATCGCCGCCGGTCGCTCGACGATCACCGACCCGTACGCGCTGCTGAAGGACCTCACGCGCGGTCGCCGCGTCGGTGCCCCCGAGCTGGCCGAGTTCGTCCGCGGCCTCGACATCGGGGATGCCGCGAAGGAGCGCCTGCTCGCCCTGACCCCCGCCGCCTACGCGGGCCTGGCGTCGCGGGTGGTCGACTCTCTCTGACACGACCGCCACGCCGGTGCCAAACTCCTGAGAGATCGGGACGCGGCATGACATCCGGCGGGACGTGGGGCCGACGATGGCCGTTTCTCAGGAGTTCTGCACGCCGCGCGCAGCCGCCCGTCCCCTCGAGACTCGTCGTCCGGTGCGGGCGTGCCTGCGTCCCGGCCCTGATCCGGCCGGGGCGAGACTCCTGAGAACTCGAGCGTTGTCGGCCGGCGACCGGCTGATTTCTGCGGGCCGGGGCTCGCCGGGCGCGATTTCTCAGGAGTTCGGCCCGCCACCCGGACGGTCATGGCCCCGGATCGCGGGGGCTGCGTGGCCGCCCGGCTGCGCGGCTGCGTGGCCGCCCGGCTGCCCGGCTGCGCGGCCGCCCGGCTGCGCGGCCGCCCGGCTGCGGCTGCGGCTGCGGCTGCGCGGGAGAATGGATGCCATGCGCGCGATGATCATGGACGCCCTGGCCGCACCCCTCGAGGTGCGCGACGTCGAGGCCCCGACCGCTCCGGACGGCGGGGTCGTGGTCGAGGTGCACGCGACCGGGCTCTGCAAGAGCGACTGGCACGCGTGGGTCGGGCATGACGACGTCTCGCTCCCCCACGTTCCCGGGCACGAGCTGGCGGGCGTCATCGTCGAGGTCGGCGCGGGCGTTCAGCGGTGGAGCGTCGGCGACCGCGTCACCGTGCCGTTCGTGATGGGCTGCGGGGCGTGCGAGTGGTGCCTCGCGGGCGACGCGCAGGTGTGCCCCGACCAGCAGCAGCCCGGGTTCACGCAGTGGGGCTCGTTCGCCGAGCGGGTCGTCCTGCGCGCGGCCGACACGAACGTCGTGCGGATCCCCGACGGCGTCTCTTTCGAGGCGGCTGCGGCGCTCGGATGCCGCTTCGCCACGGCGTACCGCGCCCTGACCGGCCGCGCCCGCGTGCAGGCGGGCGAGTGGGTCACCGTCGTCGGGGCCGGCGGAGTGGGCCTCAGCGCGGTGATGATCGGGGTCGCCCTCGGCGCGCGCGTGATCGTCGTCGACCGCACACCCGCGGCTCTCGAGGCGGCCGCCCGCCTCGGCGCCGAGCACACGCTTCTCGCCGACGGGTCCGACATCGCCGCCGTGGTGCACGAGATCACCGGCGGCGGGAGCCACGTCGCCGTCGATGCGGTCGGCAGTGCTCAGACCTCGCGCGACGCGGTGCTGAGCCTGCGCCGGCGGGGACGCCACGTGCAGATCGGGCTGCTGCCCACGGCCGACGGGATGACCCCGATGCCGATGGCGCGCGTCATCGCGTGGGAGCTCGACCTCCTGGGCAGCCACGGCATGGCCGCGGTCGACTATCCCGAGATGCTCTCGCTGATCGAGAGCGGTGCGCTGCGCCCGCACGACCTGATCGAGCGCGTCATCGGGCTGAGCGAGGCGGCGACCCTGCTCCCCGGCATGGACACGGCCTCACCGGCGGGCATGACGATGATCGATCCGCGGCGGGACTGAGGTCGCGCCGCGAGCGGAGGAGATTCGGCGGCGGGAGGATGCCGGGGCCTCGGCTCGTCCTCCCTCCCGGGAAACTCCTCCCGAGGCCGCTAGCCCCGCGGCTTCTCGGGACCGCCGTCGGCCGGCGGAGCCTCGGGGGCGTTCGCGGCGTCGGGGGCGGTGGCATCCGGAGTCTCTTTCGGAAGCAGCAGCGGCCGGTCGACGGTCGCGGTGACCTTCGCGGGGTCGACGACGAGAAGCATGAGCGCGACGCTCACGAGCACCACGATGAAGGTGACGCCGGCGGCGACGAGACCGACCACGAGAGCGCGCTGGATCTCGTCGGCGGGACGCGTCTGGAAGAAACCCATCGACATGAGCGTGACGAAACCGGCGAACACGGCGGCGCCGAAGGCGAGGCCCAGCAGCTGGACGGGCTTCATCAGGTCACGGCGGGTCGGCTTTTCGGCGGGCTTGTCGGTCACGACACGGCCTCCTCGGTGGGTGCAGCCGGAATCGGCTCGGGGCGGCGCGGAGAGAAGCCCGCGATCGCCAGAAAGACGGCGACGACCGCCGCGTAACCGCCGAAGAGCCCGACGGCGATGACGATCCCGGTCAGGGTGAACGAACCCGCCCCCTCGATCGCGTAGCCGAGGGCGAACTGCGGGTTGGTGACCAGGAGGCCGACGCCGAGGACGAGAGTCAGGATGCCGATGAGCAGGCCGTCACGGGGAGCGGCCGCGACGCGCCCGGCTCGACGATCGCGGACCGCGGCGATCACCTCGATGAGACCGCTCACGAACGCCCACGCGATCACGATGGCGAAGAAGGTGCCGGTCTCTCGCCACGACGGAACGCTCGCGGCCATGCCTGCCACGGCCGAGACGACGGCGAGGACGATGACCGTCGCGCGGGATCCGCGCGGGAAGACGAGCCAGGCCGACAGGGCGAACACGAGCGCCGTGGCGAGCGTGAACCCGCTGAAGACGGCGAGGCCCACGGACGCGGAGTGGTCGGACGAGAAGGTGACCATGGCAGCGGCGATGGCGGCGAAGAAGGCGCGCGCGAGCTGCAGATGACGCACGTCGAAGGCGCGCGCAGAAGAGGAAGTGGCCACGGAAGATCCCGGAAGAACGGTGTCGATGGCATCCAGTCTATTCCTCGGGGAGCGCGCGACCTCCGGAGAGCCTGGATGCTGACGGGCTCATCGGCAATCCCCAGGTGACGCCGTGCGGGAGCGGAACGGCCGTCTTCTTGCTGCAGACGCCGAGCAAAATCAAGTCTTCCGGGACGAAAAAGGGTGGCGAGTTATCCTTTCTGTCGCCATGAGCGGTCGGTGTGTGACCGCGGGACGACTGGGGGGTTTTCGGTGGCTGATGTCGATCTCGAGGTGTATGGGGCACCTGACCTGACGTACGACTTCGGACGGGCCGACGCTGTCGCGTCGGCGGCGAACGCGGCCGCGAACCACATCGAAGATCAGACCGCGTCGCGGATCTCGTACGCCGCGACGGCGCGGACCGATTTCTCGGGCTACTTCTCCGAGCTGTTCAACGCGAACGCCGACATCGCGGCGAGCGACGCGCGCGAGCTGGTCTACCGACTGCGCGACGTGGCGTCGTTCATGGGGCGCCTGAGCGATGCGGCGCGGGAGGAGAACGCGCGGCGCAAGCGCGCGCGGGAGTGGCGCGACCGAGTCGAGGCGCGGCGGTCGAACTGGCTGGACGCGACGTGGGACGACATCTTCGGCGAGGAGCCGCCGCCCACCGCGGGGCCGATCGATCCGCCGGTGTTCCAGGCCACGACGCTGACGTCGTCGCCCCGACAGACGCCCGCACCGGGCAGCGGAGGCGGGGGCGGCGGCACGTCGTCGGCGCGCCCCGAGAACCTCCGGTCGTTCGCCAACGGCACCGCGGAATTGGACGCCGGCCTCTCGGCGCACCCGGGGCGTCTGTCGGAGTGGACCGGCGATTTCATGGCGACGTGCGATTTCGGTGGCATTGATGTCAGTCCGGTCGTCGCGGGTTTCCGCGCGTGGTTGGACGCGAATGCGAACGACACGGCGTGGGCGAACACGATCGCGCAGGCGTTCGAGGACGCCGGGACGAACGGGGGGATCGGGACGGTGTCGGATGCCGCGTTGGCGGCGTCGCTGGCCGCGGCGGGGGTGTCCGCGACCCGTCAGGATCTGGTGATCGACCCGCCGACGGCGTGGGGTGGGGCTCCGACGACGGGGTTCGTGAACGACCCGGTGAACTCCGCCACGGGCAATTTCCTCGAGCCGGAGAACGACCTGCCGTTCCCCGCGGCGACGGCGTTGCTGTCGCTGACACGCATGTACAACTCCCTCAACGACGGGGCGGGGGTGTTCGGTGTCGGGTGGTCGTCGATCCTGGACACCACCCTGGTACTGGGTGAGGACGATGCCCGGTTCGTGATGGCGGACGGGCGGCAGATCGTGTTCGGCGTCGATGGGCGCGACTGGGCCCGCGGGACGGGGGAGAACTACTGGCTGAACCGGGCGAGCGCGGCGGAGCTCGCGGCGCGGGGTCTCACCGCGCCGGACGGGCTGCTCGTCACCGACAACGCGGGGGCGTGGTGGGCGTTCACCACCGGCGGCGACTGGGTCGCCGCCGGCGCGGGAGCCGGCAACGTCATGACCGTTCTCCGTGACGCATCCGGAGCCGTAACAGCCCTGGAGCACTCCCGCAACCGCCGCATCGACGTCGACTACGTCGACGGGCTCGTGGCATCCGTCACCTCCTCCGACGGGCGCCGGGTCGAGTACCTGTACGACGACGACCGGCGCCTCACCGCGGTCACCGGTCCGGCGGGGACGCGGACGTACCGGTGGAACGACGACGACCTCATCGACCAGGTCACCGCCGCGACCGGTGTGATCGAGTGCACCAACGTGTACGACGCGCAGCGGCGCGTGCGGGAGCAGACCACGGAGTTCGGGCGTCACACCCGCTTCACCTACCTCTCCGGCCGCGTCACCGAGGTCGCAGACGCCGATGGGTCGAACGCGAACACGTGGATCGCCGACCGCAAGGGCCGCCTCGTCGGGATCATCGACACCGACGGCAACCGCCAGTCGATGGCGTACGACCCCACCGGCAACCTCGTCTCCGTCACCGACCGCGAAGGACGCATCACCGTCCACGCGTACGACACCCGCGGACGCAAGACCCGCACCGTCACCCCCGACGGCGCCGACATCACCTACGGGTACGACGACCACGACCGCGTCACCACCGTCGTCACCGCCGACGGCGGTGTCGTCACCTACGACTACCCCAACGATCTGGAGCGGAACCCGTCCCGGGTGACTGATCCCGGTGGGGGTGTCACCGAGCTCGACTGGGAGAACGGGCTCCTCCGCCGCGTCGAAGACCCCGAGGGTGTCGTCGTCCGTCTCGACTACGACGCGCACGGCGAACTCACCGCGACCCGCAACGCCGACGGCGCGGTCGCGAAGCTTCTTCGCGACGCCACCGGCCGGGTCACCCAGGCCATCACCCCCCTCGGTGCCGTCACGCGATACGTGTACGGCGACACCGGCGCCCTGGCATCCCGCGAAGATCCGGACGGCGCGATCTGGCGCTACGAACACGGCCCCGGCGGACAGATCACCGCGATCATCGACCCCCTCGGCGCGCGCACCGAGCTCGAGTACGGCCCCCACGGCCGCCTCACCCGAACCACCGACCCGCTCGGCCGGGCCATCGACCGGTCGTTCGACGCCTTCGGCAACGTCACCGCGATGACCCTCCCCGACGGCGCGACCTGGGGCTTCACCCACGACGCCCTCTCCCGCCTGCGCGAGATCACCGATCCCACGGGCGGGGTCTGGACCCGCGAGTACGACGCCGTCGGCGAGCTGGTGCGCACGACCGATCCCACCGGCGTGCACACTGACATCTCGCGCGAGGACACCACCTTCACGGTGCGCACCGCATTCGAAGAGACCTCGGTCCGTTACGACAGCTACGGCCGGCCGGAGAGGATCCAGGATGCCGCGGGCAACCCATCGCTCATCACCTACGACGCGTGCGGGCGACCGGTGGAGCTCGTCGACGCCGACGGCGGCCTCACCCGCATCGAACGCGACCTGGCCGGGCGTGTCACCACGATCACGACCCCCGCGGGACGAACGACCCGGTACGAGTACGACCACTGCGGCCGTCCCGTCGCGGCCATCGACGGCAACGACGCCCGCACCACCCTCGAATACGATGCCGACTCCCGCATCGTCGCCCGCATCCTCCCCACCGGAGAACGCGCCGAGACCACCTACGATGAGGTCGGACGCGTGGTTCGCCTCGACACCCCCGGCGTGGGTGTCACGCGGCTCGGCTACGACAAAGCGGGGCGCCTGACCTTCGCGCAGGACGCGCGCTACGGCATCCGTCGCTTCTCGTACGACGCCGCCGGCCAGCTCGTCGCCGCCACGAACGGCATCGGTGGGGTCACCCGGTACGCCTATGACGACCGGGGGCGCCTGGTGTCGATCACCGATCCCCTCGGATCGGTGACGACGCGCGCGTACACCGACCTCGACCAGGTCGCCTCGCAGACCGACCCGCTCGGGCGGGTGACCACCGCCGCGTATGACGCAGCCGGTCGCCAGATCGCGCAGACGGCGCCGGACGGCGTCACGACCGAGTGGACGTACGACGCTGCGGGGCTGGCATCCGGTCTCTCGGTCGACGGGCGCCGGGTCACCGAGATCCGCCGCGATCCGGGTGAACGATCCGCCACGGTCGTCGACCACACCGGCGCCGAAACCGTGTCCCACACGCTGCGCTACAGCCGCATCGGCCGGCTCGTCGAGCGCGTCACGGGCGACGAGACGACGCGGTGGGAGTACGACGCCGACGGTGCTCGCACCCGCCTCGTCACCCCCACGGGGGTCACCGTCGACTACACACGGGATGCCGCGGGCCGCCTCACCCGTCTGGATCACTCCCGCCTCGGCGCCGTGCACTACACGCGCGACGCGTTCGGGCGGATCCTCGAAGCCCGCGCAGGCGACAGCCTGCAGACCTGGGACTACGCAGACGGCTTCCCGGTCGCGCACACGCGGACCGATGCCACGGGCGCGACCGTGACGCGCATCGAGCGCGACCACACCGGCCGGATCCTCGCGATCACGGATGCCACGGGCACCACGCGTTACCTGCACGATGACGCGGCACAGCTGGTCTCGGCGGTGAACGCGGACGGCGAGACCCTCTGGCGCTACGACGACGCCGGCCGCCTCGTGAGCGAGACGACTCGCCACGGCGAGCGCGTGTCGACGTACGACGAGGCCGGACAGCTCGTGTCGATGACCGACGCGGACGGTGAGACGACCTTCTCCTACGACGCCCGCGGACGTCGTATGCGCGAGGTCGCTCTCGACCACGAGACGACCTACTCGTGGGAGGAACGCGGCTGGCTGCGGAGCGTGACCGAACGCCTCTCCGACGGTGAGGCGCGTCAGACCTCGCTCCACGTCGATGCGCTCGGCGATCTCGTCGAGGTCGACGGCATCCGCCTGCTCTGGGACACCGCCGACGGTATGCCTCGTGCGCTGCGGGTCGGATCGACCGATGTCTTCCGTGCGCCGGGCGCCCTCGCGGGAATCGACGGCGAGTGGGTCGTCGGCGGCTGGCGCGACGCGCGCTCCGCGGCGGCGGACGAGCCGTGGGCCGCTCTGCGCGCCGTCCAGTCGCTGGGCGGTGGCGCGGTCTCGATCACCCCGAGCGGAGACCTGGCGATCGCCGGGCTCGAGTGGATGGGGGCGCGCGCCTACGATCCGTCGACGCGCGGCTTCCTCACCACCGACCCGCTCGAGGCGCCCATCGGCGCGGTGTGGGGCACCAACCCCTACTCGTTCGCGGGGAACGACCCGCTTCACGCCACCGACCCGCTGGGCCTGCGGCCGGTGACGGATGCCGAGCTCACGGCGTACGCCGAGGCGCACCAGGGGGCGCTGGCCACGGCGGCGGACTGGGTCGGGGACAACTGGGACGTCATCCTCGCCGGAGCCGTCGTGGTCGTCGGAGTGGGGCTGATGTTCACCGGGGTTGGTGGGCCGGTCGGCGCTGTCCTCATCGGTGCCGCCAGCGGGGCTCTCATATCCGGCGGTACGTCGTACATCTCGCAGAAGACCACGACGGGAACGGTCGACTGGGGAAAGGTCGGGACGGACACGCTCACCGGCGCCGTCTCAGGAGCTGTCGGAGGAGGCGTCGCAGCGGGGCTGGCCAGGGCGAAGGATGTCGTGCGCATCGCCTCGTTTGCGGATGACGCAGGCAAGGGCGTGCAGAACCTGTACAACCTGCTCAAGGATCCCCTTAACCGCGGGATCGTGGCAGGTGGCACCAGCGGATCCACAGGCAACCTGCTCGATTACCAGTTCAGTGACGGCGACCACTCCCTGCCGGGCTACCTGCAGGCGGGCACGTCGGGCTTCCTCACGGGAGCCGGAGGATCAGCGGTCTCCGGGTACTTGGGCAAGGGGCTCTCAGACGCGGTCGCCGCACAGTTCCCCAACTTCGTCGCAGCGACCAGCAGCGGCCGCCACGCTGCGCCGTTCAACTACGGCAGCATGTTGACCGAGCTCGGAGTGAGCCACGTCACCGGAGCCCTCAGCGGTTTGGCCAACAGTGCTCTCAAACCCGGCGGCCCGACCCCGACGGACATCACGAGCGGTCTGCTCCAGGGACTGGCGAACGGCGCAGACGGACCCGTCGTGGGAAGGTGGGCGCCGTGATGACCTCTACCAGGCGCAAATCGTCGCTGAAGCTGAAGGTGCTCGGATCGATCTTCCTTCTCATGGTGGCGGTCGTCATTTTCGTGCTGTTCGTTGCCCCCGGGCTGGAGAAGAACGTACTCACCACCTGGAGGTGCGACGTGACATCCGCCGAGCCGCGAGAATCGTCGGGAACATTCAAGGGATCGACCACGCTGCCCAGCGTGCTCCTGCACACGAGCGACTGCGGTGACATCGCCCTTCAGAACGGCGTGACCTTCGACAACAACACTGAAATCGCCGCTGACTTCGTGCTAGGTACCTACGACTTCCAGATTGGTTGGGTATCCGCTTTCCTGATCAGACTCCTCCCGAACGGGCTTCCCGAGGCCCAGTCGTATGAGCCCGTGAGCTGACCGACGCCCCGATCGAGTGCATGAAAGGCTGAGCCATGAACTTCTCCACCACGGCCGTGAGTGTCGGAGTCGCCGTCGCCGCGATGGTCATCGTCACACTCGCCGTGTCGGCCGGCATCCGCCGCTCGCCGTCGACCGCGACATACAAGGCCACCAAGGCCAACGTCCTCTTCGTCGTCTCCACCCGACGCTGGCAACGCGTGCTCATCCGCACCGTCGGCATCGCCGTCGTCGCGCTGGGAGCCGTCATCGCGTTGGTCGCCTTCACCCGTCCGGCATCACCGCCAGCGATGAGGATCGCCGGCGTTGCCACTGTCGTCGGCGGCATCCTGTTGATCCTTCTCGCCAAGGGCATGCACCGCCTACGGCTCGAAGTGACCCCCGACACCATCTGGTCCTTCCCGATGATCGCGGCACCCCGCGAGATCCCCCTCGCCGAGCTCACGGCCCTCGCCCCGCACATCACGAGCAACTACGGCGGCATCCTCGGAAAGACCGGATCGAAAACCCGGTTCTACGCCACCGGCATCATGCTCGGCTACCCGCAGCTCATCGAATACTTCCGGCAGTACCGCCCCGACCTCCCGATCCCCGACGCCGCCCGCCCCCTGCAGGAGAGGTGAGGAGCACCTCGATGAACGCGGGACTCGTCGACAGCGCGGTCGCAGACGTGGTGACGATCGCCCAGGCGCTGAGAACCGTCGACGAAGACCGATACGCGACGTTCTTCGACGGGGTCGCCCGTGACCTCCTTCGCGCCGGCAGCCCGGACGAGGTTCGCGAGGCGGCCGCCCGCGGCCTGGCGGTCTTCGGAGGGATGAACTCGTTCACCGACCTCGTGTTGATGGACGGCATCGTCCCCGATGTCGAGAACAATCGCAGAATCGATGAACGACGGGAAGCCGTCTACGACTCTCTCAGGCGTCTCGTCTGATCGGGCGCCGAAGAGCCGACACGCGGCGCAAGGGGAAAGGGATGTCGATGGTGAAGTTCCGGGCCGCCCCGCCACGCGAGCAGTGGCCGAACGCATGAGCCGGCGATGCCAGACGTCACGACGCTCCCTCAAGCGCGGCGCGGTGCTCGGCGCGCTCACCCTGATGATGCTCGCGGCGTTGGGAGTTGTCCTGATTCCCATCTGGGACGACATCGGGATCGAGGGCCGCGAGTGCACGGTGACGGGGGCGAGCGCGGCATCCTCCGGGGGCGGACGAAGCCCGACCCTCCCCATCGTCCGAATCGAGACGAACGACTGCGGAGCCCTGAGCTGGCAGCAGGGGGTCACCTTCGACAACAGTGCCGAGATCGCTGCGTCGTTCGCGCCGGGGGTGTACAACATCGAGACGGGATGGTTCTCCCGCACGATCATGCCGCTTCTGCCCGACGGCCTTCCGACGGTAAAGAGTTTCACCTTCCTGCGGGAATGAACCGGATGCCGACCGCGCGACGACCAGCCGAGATGCTCTTCGTCCGTTGTCGCTCGAGCAGACAGGAAGTCCTCTCATGGCCTACGACGTTCTCGCGACGGCGCGCGGACTGCGCGACGAGCTCGACGCCGCCGGGCACCAGAACTGGTCCCGCGAGATCGACGACGCGATCGCGGGCGGCTCGACCGGCACCGAGATCCTGATGCGCCTGCGAAGCGTCCTGACGCGGCTCGCGCCCGGGGTGCACGCGGGCAGCCCCGAGACCGCCGCGCGCGCACGCGCGATCGAGACCGAGGTCAACGGCATCCTGACCGAGGGGCGTTGATGCCGGCGGGTCGAAAGAAGAAGCCTCCGAGCAAACTCGCGTTCCTCGCGTCACTGCTCGTCGTCGCACTGGGGTTCGCGCTCACCGTGTTCACGCTCTTCATCGGACCGCCGCTCGAGAACAACGTGCTGACCACGTGGCGGTGCACCGTCACCTCCGCGGAGCCCCGAGAGTCCTCCGGCGGGTTCAAAGGGTCGAGCAGCCTTCCCAGCGTGCTCCTCCACACCACGGAGTGCGGTGACGTCGTGCTCCAGAGGGGCGTCACCTTCGACAACTCCGCGCGCGTCGCCGCCGAGTTCCGACCGGGCGTCTACGACTTCCAGGTGGGGTGGGTCTCGGCTCGCATCATGCCGTTGATCGGTCTTGCCAGCGTGCAGTCCTACGAAGCAGTGCCCTGAGAGCGCGGATTACGCATCGGATAAGAATCCAGTTTCTTACTTTCGTTCGGCGCAGGAATTCTGAGTGAACTTCCCTAGCGTCGTCGCATGGCCCACCCCACGACGCCGCGGACACCGTGCTGAGCGCCGCCACGCGCGCGGTGTTCTTCGTGTCCGACAGCACGGGGATCACCGCCGAGACCCTCGGCAACGCGCTCCTCGCCAACTTCCCCGCCGCCCACTTCGATCGCCACACCATCCCCTTCGTGGGGACGGTGACGCCCGTGTCGACCGTCGCCGCGGCATTGCAGAGCGCGACGACGCCGGAGGCCGCGCCGATCGTCTTCGCCACGGTGAAGGATGCCGGCATCCGGGCTCTGATCGCCGGCTCCGCGGCGGTGGTCATCGATCTCCTCGCGGGGCACCTGACCGAGCTCGAAGCCGCGCTCGACACCCCCGCCGAGCAGCGCTCGGGGCAGTATCACGGGCTCGGCGACCTCGAGCGGTACTTCGCGCGCATGCGCGCGGTCGAGTTCGCGATCGAGCACGACGACGGCCAGAGCGGCCGCGCGCTCGACACCGCCGACGTCATCATCGTCGCGCCCTCCCGCTGCGGGAAGACGCCGACCACGATGTACCTCGCCCTGCACTACGGGCTCCTCGTGGCGAACTATCCGCTCACCGACGACGACTTCCCCACCGACGGCCTGCCGCGCATCGTCGCCCCGCACGCGGATCGCTGCTTCGGGCTCACCACCACCGCGCTGCGCCTCAGCCAGGTGCGACACGAGCGCCGCCCGAACTCGACGTACGCCAGCCTCGCCCAGTGCACCCTCGAGATCCGCCGGGCCGAAGACCTCTACCGCCGCAACCGCATTCCGTTCCTCAGCTCCGCGACCCGGAGCGTCGAGGAGATGTCCGCCGTGATCCTGCAGTCGATGAAACTGCGGGACCGCCCCCACGAAAGGCCCACCCCATGACCAACATCCTTCGTTTCGACGAGATCGGCATGAGCGATCTCGCGCAGGTCGGCGGCAAGAACGCCTCGCTCGGCGAGATGGTGTCGCACCTGGCATCCGCCGACGTCCGGGTCCCGCCCGGGTTCGCCACCACCTCTGATGCATTCGGACGCTTCCTCGCCGAGGGCGGGCTCGACCAGCGCATCCGCGCGGCGGTCGAGGGCATCGACGTCGACGACGTCGCCGCGCTGAGCCAACTGGGAGCCCGGGTGCGCGCCTGGATCGAGGAGCAGCCCTTCCCGGCCGATCTCGAGACCGACATCCGCACCGCCTACGCGGCGCTCGTGGCGGAGGAGTCGGATCCGGATGCCGTCACCTGGGCCGTCCGTTCGAGCGCGACCGCGGAAGACCTCCCCGACGCCTCGTTCGCGGGTCAGCAGGAGACCTTCCTCAACATCGGAGGGATCGAGAACATCCTGCAGGCGATCCGTCGCGTCTTCGCCTCGCTCTACAACGACCGCGCGATCGCGTACCGCGCGCACCACGGCTTCGACCACCACGAGGTCGCCCTCTCGGCCGGGGTGCAGCGCATGGTGCGGTCCGATATCGGTGCTTCGGGCGTCATGTTCACCCTCGACACCGAGTCGGGCTTCGAGGACGCCGTGTTCGTCACCAGCTCGTACGGCCTGGGCGAAGCGGTCGTGCAGGGCGCGGTGAACCCCGACGAGTTCTACGTCTACAAGCCGGCCCTCCGCGCCGGGCGCCCGGCGATCCTCAAGCGGTCGGTGGGCGAGAAGGCCATCGCGATGCGCTACACCGATGGCATCCACGTCGACGACAGCACGGCCTTCGTGGAGGTGGATGCCGCCGACCGGGCGCAGTTCTCGCTCACCGACGCGGAGGTCGAGGAGCTCGGCCGCATCGCACTGGTCATCGAGGAGCACTACGGCCGCCCGATGGACATCGAGTGGGGCAAGGACGGTGTCGACGGGCGTCTGTACGTGCTGCAGGCCCGCCCCGAGACGGTCGTCTCGCGCCAGTCGGCGGGCGTCCTGCGCCGCTTCGTGCTGGCCGAGCGCGGCCCGGTGCTGCTCGAGGGGCGCGCGATCGGTCAGCGCATCGGCGCGGGACGCGTGCGCGTGCTCACCTCGATCGACCAGATGGCCGACTTCGCGCACGGCGATGTGCTCGTCGCCGACATGACCGACCCCGACTGGGAGCCGATCATGAAGCGCGCCTCGGCGATCGTGACCGACCGGGGCGGCCGGACGTGCCACGCGGCGATCATCGCCCGCGAGCTCGGCATCCCCGCCGTCGTCGGCACGGGTGTCGCCACCCGCGCGCTCGCCGACGGGCAGGAGGTCACGGTCTCGTGCGCCGAGGGCGACGACGGCCTTGTGTACGGCGGCATCCTGCCCTTCGTTGAAGAGCAGACCGAGTTGGACCGGATGCCGGAACCCCCGGCCAAGATCATGATGAACGTCGGCACCCCCGACCAGGCCTTCGCGTTCTCGAGGCTGCCGAACGCGGGCGTGGGGCTCGCGCGGCTCGAGTTCATCATCAACCGGCAGATCGGGATCCACCCGCGCGCGCTCCTGGAGCTCGACGCGCTCGACGGCGAGCTCGCGGACGACATCCGCGCACGCGTGGCGGCCTACCCGTCGCCGGAGGAGTACTTCATCCAGCGCGTGGCCGAGGGCGTCTCGATGATCGCGGCGGCCTTCGCCCCCGAGCCGGTGATCGTGCGCCTGTCGGACTTCAAGTCGAACGAGTACGCGAACCTCATCGGCGGTCCGCTCTACGAACCGCACGAGGAGAACCCGATGCTCGGCTACCGCGGGGCGGCGCGGTACGTCTCGCCGGAGTTCCGCGCGTGCTTCGACATGGAGTGCGAAGCCCTGCGGCGCGTGCGCGACGACATGGGGCTCACGAACGTGCAGATCATGGTGCCGTTCGTCCGCACCGTCGGTGAGGCGGCCGCGGTCATCGACCTGCTCGCGACCAACGGCCTGCGCCGTGGGGAGAACGGTCTCAAGGTCGTGATGATGTGCGAGCTGCCCGCGAACGCGATCCTCGCCGAGCAGTTCCTCGAACACTTCGACGGCTTCTCGATCGGCTCGAACGACATGACCCAGCTGACCCTCGGGCTCGATCGCGACTCGGCGCTCATGGCATCCGCTTTCGACGAGCGAGACCCGGCGGTCCGTCACCTGCTCGGGATGGCGATCGACGCGTGTCGGCGCCAGGGCAAGTACGTCGGGATCTGCGGACAGGGGCCCTCTGATCACCCCGACTTCGCCGAGTGGCTGGTGGCGCGTGGCATCCAGTCGCTGTCTCTCAACCCCGACACGGTGGTCGAGACGTGGCTCGCGCTGGCCGCGAGCGAGCGGCCGAAGGGGGAGGTGCTGACGGAGGCGCAGCTCGGGGTGTCGCACCGCGGCTGAGCACCCGCTCACCACCCCGGGAAGGGTGTCTGCGCGGCGGCTGCCGGCGTCACGGGGTTCGCCCCCGGGCGTCGCGCGGCCGCCGCGATGAGAGCGGGATCGAGCCGGAACGCGCCCAACGGCAGAGGGATCGCGTCGGGGCACAGCGCTCGGACGACACGTCCGTCGGGTGCGAGGTCGACCGTCCACGTTTCTCCCGCGACGCTCACGGCGGGGGGACCGGGACGGAGGTCATCGAGCCGTTCGCGGAGGCGGGCCCGCACGCGCGGGTCGAGGGTGAGCTGCACGTGCGCGAGAGGGTCGAGAAGGCGTCGGCGTGCGCGCGGATCGGTGGGAGCGTACCGACGGTCCGCGCGGGGCGGGACGACCCCCGGCACACCGAGCGCGTGCAGGTCGGAGCCCGGATCGTCGAGCGACCGGGCCAGCACGAGCTGCCACAGCGCTCGGGCGATCGCGGCACGCTGACCGGGCGCATCGAGTCCGTATCCGCCGCCGACGGTCAGGATGCGCCCGTCGTCGACGGCGGCCAGAGCGACCGGGCCGAGCACTCCGCGATCGAGACGGCGAAGGGTCAGTTCCAGGTCCGCGTCGGCCCACGAGTCCCGCACCTGAGAAGAGAGAGCGAGGGATGCCGCGGGAGCGAGGCCCGTCCACCAGCACCACAGCGCGTCGTCGACGACGACAGACCTCGACGCCTGCGCGCGTGCGTCGTCGTTGTCGACACCCGCACCGAACCCGCCCAGCAGCGGTGGGTGCACGAGAGGCTCGTCGGGCCGCGCATCACCGGGACGAGCCACGGCGGCGGTGTACGGCATCCATCCCTCCACGCTCCCGCGGCGAGCGCGCACCCACCGGCGTTCGACGAGGTCGTCGTCGGGCGCGAGCGGGAAGCCGGGCATCGCGCGCTCGATCGGATCGACCCAGCCGAGATCCGATGCGCGGAGCACGGGCGCCCCCTCGGCGGCGAGGCCGCGGGCCGACGCGCGACGGACCTCGAGCTGCCCATGATCGGCCGACCACCAGTGGCGGCGGACGGCGGCGTCGATGGCGTCGGGATCGACTTCAGGGGCGAGGTCGACGACGACCGCGTGCGCATCGACACCGGGCGCCCCGGGCATCGCGACCTGGAGGTGTGGGAAAGTCGAGGGGAACGGGGCGGAATGCCGGACTCGCACCGGGCGGGCGGTCAGCGCCGGATCAGGCATGCGGCAGCGGGAACAGGTTGATCTCGTGCTCGGCGAGAGGAGTCTCACGCCAGCCCAGCTCGACCGCGATGCGCTGGACGCGTCCGTGGCCGAGGAACGGGAACGCCGCGGGCGCGTTACCGATCGTCCCCGGCGCGACGACGCGCACGACCGTGAGCCCGGCGCTGCGGATGTCGGGGGTCGTGATGTCGACCAAGATGGGCTCGACGTCGGCGCGTTCGAGGGCGGCGATCATCGCGACGCGGGAGCGCTCCGGCATCCGGGGCACGCTGTCGGGCGAACGGGTCGTCCCCGGGAGCAGGAGAGGGCGCATGCGTCGGCCGGCGCGGGGGTCGAGGTACACCTGCTGCTGCACCATGAGGTCGTCGCAGTCGTGCATGTCGGCGCGGAAGTCGTCGAGGTAGCGGCGGTCGGCCCGCCAGGGCTTGAACGCCCGACCGTTGAGCTCGCCCTCCGTCATGACGCGCCAGTGCAGGCCGTCGGCGTGCAACAGGTCGCGCGAGCCCTCCTGCAGCGTGTACGCCTCGGTCAGGGCCTTCGAGGCTGCGGAGGCGAAGTCAGGGCGCGCCGAGAAGCCGACATTGACCAGCTGATCGTCGTCGTCGTGCAGGATCGCGGCGGCGACGGGAACGGCGAACTCGTTGTCGAGATGGACGAACGAGACGCGCGAGCCCTCGGCGACCGGCGGCGCGGTCACGCCCTCGACACGGGGAAGGGGCTGCGCGTTCAGCCACCACACCATCGTCGCGTGACGCTCGACGACCTCTTCGATCGCGCTGGTCACGGCGAACTCCTCGCTGGGGCCTGCGGCGATGCCCGCGAAGGCGCAAAAGTTCGTCGGCGGCGCGGCGGCCACGTCGGCCGAATACCAGTTGACGTAGACGAGGGATGCCGGCACCCAGATCTCGCGACCGGTCACCGCCGAGCGACCCGGCACCCAGTGCACGGGGAGGTCGGCATCCAGAGGGACGAAGGGGAATCCGGGCGCGGCGTACTGCGCGTCACTGTAGAGGACGAGCCGGCGGGGATCGAGCGCGGGCACGCCCGCCCGACGCAGCTGCGCGAAGGAGCCGTGCCGCACGGGCAGGGTGTCGAGGATGTTGCCGCAGTACCGTTCCACCGACTCCCCGATCGCGGCCGCGTGAGCGGATCCCTCGTCGTCGAACGCCGACCCCTGACACAGCACGTTGTTGGCCCACGACGTCACCGCGCGGATGTCGGCGACGTCGGCCTGGCGAGTGACGAGACCCGCGGGAACCCGCGCGTGATGCCGGACATCGCGCACGCGCGTGATGACCCCCGAGCGCTCGTCGACGAGGTCGAGCGCGGAGTGCGAGCGATGCCGCGTGCGCCGGTGCGGGAGCGGCAGCACCGGATGGGCGGTGTGACGCACCTCCCCCTCCCCGAGCCAGAGCTCGTGCAGGAGATCACCCGGTGCCTGCGCGAGGTCCTCACGGGCGACGGTCTCAGCGGCGACCGCGACCAGCTCCCACATCGCGTCGAGCAGAGCGGGCAAGTCAGCGGCATCCGGCCCCTGGTCTCCGCCGACGGCCGGACCCCGCAGCGCCCGGTGGACGGTGGCGTTGCGGGCGGATGCCAGACGGCGGGCTGCCGCGTCTTCGTACGACGCCCCGACCCCCGGCGTGACGAGCGGGCCGACCCACAGCCGACCGCGGGCGAGCTCGACGGCCAGCCACGGCACGCGGAGGTCGTGGCAGATGCGGTCCAGGTCGATGAACTCGCGCTCGCGGCCGCCGCGCAGGGCGACGACGAGGAGGCGGTCGGCCGAGAAGGCCGTCGTCGCGACGGTGCGCGGCGGACCGACGGGGGCGGGGAGCACGTCGTCATCGGCTCGCAACCGCGCGCGGGCCGCGGAGACCACATCGTCGTCGCCGGCCAGCACGGCGCGGACCGCGGGACCCGCGTCGGGTCGCGGGGCCGGGGTGATCATGGTCGGCGAAGAGACCGCGGCGGCGGCGAGCAGCGGCCGCAGGGCAGCGGCTGCCTCGGCGAACTCGACGCCGATCAGATCGTCGCGCCTCTCGTGCCACGCCCAGAGGAGGACCTGGACGACGGCGGCGGGAACGTCGACGATGTGGTGCTGCTCACCGACGGTGACGAGGCTGCGGCGCTCGTCGAGCGGACGGATCTCGACACCGGTGCGCGCGGGGCGGGCGTCGAGCACGAGCGGGGTGGGCGTCATCGGGGGTCTCCTCACGAGAGCGGGTGGAAGCGGGCACGCGCGGGCCCGGCCGAAGCCGAGCCCGCGCGCGGAGAGGTCAGGACCAGGCGAACGCGGTCGCCACGTGACCGTGGTGGTTGGAGTTCGGAGCGAGCACCGTTTCGGCGGCGCGCTGCTCCTCGACGGCGACGATCGTGATCTGCGACATGGACATCACCTCCTCTCGAGGTCGGGGGTTTCGGACAGGGCTCCGGTGAGGGCGCCCTCGACGACCGCGCGATACCGGGGCGACCGTGCGGTCAGCTCGTCGTGCGGGGCCGTGTCGACGACGCGTCCGCGCTCGACGAAGAGGACGCGATCCATCGCGCGCATGAGCGTGGGGCGGTGCGTGATGGCCACCGTCGTCCGCCCCGCGCGCGTGGCGGTGAGGGCGGCGACGAAGTCCGCCTCCGTGAGGGTGTCGAGGCTCGCGGTGGGTTCGTCCAGCACCAGGACGGACGGGTCGCGCAGCAGGGCTCTCGCGAGCCCCAGGCGCTGGCGCTCCCCGCCCGACCACGTCGCGCCACGCTCGGCGAGCAGGGTGTCGAGACCCTCGGGGAGGGCACGCACGTGGTCGGCGAGGCGCGCGTGTTCGAGTGCGGTCCAGAGCGCCCGGTCATCGGCATCCGGTGCGAGCAGGTTCTCTCGAACGGTGGCGCGGAAGACGTGCGGCTGCTGCGGCACGAGGACGACCCGTCGGCGCGTCTCGGCCCCCGACTCCGCCGCGCAGTCGACGCCGTCCACCGACAGCTCACCCTCGGCGGCGAGGAGCCGGGCCAGCACGAGAGCGAGGGTCGTCTTGCCGGCCCCGCTCTCGCCGACCACCGCCACGTGCTCACCCGGCGCGAGGGAGAGATCGGCGCCGTCCAGGGCGGTCCCCTCCCCCTCGGGGTAGGTGGCGCGGAGGTCCCGGGCCACGACCGCGCCCGGGTCGGGCGTCGAGAACGCGCGGAAACCCTCGGGGTCGACGGGGCGCACGCCCGGGGCCCGCAGGACGGCGTCGACGCGGCGAGCGGCCTCGGCGGTCTCGCCGATGCGCCCGAGCGCACCGGCGGCGATCGCGGCGGGAGACAGCGCGGCGGCGGCGAAGACCACCAGCGACGGGGCGATCGCGGCATCCATCCCCCCGGCGATCGCCGCCGAGGTGAGCAGAAGCGTCGTCAGCAGCACGACCACCGTCATCGCATCGGTCAGAGCCTGTTCGAGGCCCGCACGCAATGACAGCCCGCGCCGCGCGCGCTGCACAGCCCCGGTCTCATCGGCCACCGCCTCGGCTTCGGCGCCCACCCGCCCGAGCAGGACCACATCGCGGGCACTGGAGCGCGCCGCGAGGACGCGCGCGGACAGGCGCGCGAGCGCCGCCCGCAGGATCTGCCCCTGGGCCGCAGCGCGGCGCGCGAAGAGCACCGGCACCGCCACGAGAAGCACCTGCGCGGGTACGAGCAACAGCCACACGGGACCGAGGAGCGCGACCGCGGTGACGTCGATCACGAGACACGCCAGCACACCGGCCGCGACCTGCGCGACGGTGTGCGCAGCGAACCACTCCAGCGACTCCACATCACCCATCGCCGCGGCGACCGTGTCGCCCGACCGCCGACGGGCCAGGCCCACCGGGGCCAGACGGGCGATGGCGCGGTGCACGTCGACGCGGAGCGCGTCGATCACCCGGTACGCGAGCACATGCGCGAACCACTGCTCGCCCCAGGCCGCCAGACCGGCAGCGACGACCGCCACGATGACGGCCAGCACCAGCGGGGGAGCCCCTGCCGCGGTCGCGAGCGCCGACGCCGCGGTCACCGAGAGCACCGACACAGCGATGGTCGCGAGCATTCCGACGGTCACGACCGCGAGGACGCCGAGGAACAGTCCGCGCCGTCGGCGCAGATAGGGCACGAGCAGGCCGAGAGGGCGAAGGACGCTCACGCGCGACCTCCCCCGGCGGGCACGGCGCCGACCGCCTCGGCGGCGAGCAACGCGGCGTACGCCCCGTCGCGCGCTCGGAGGTCGGCGGGCGCACCGGTCTCCACGACTCTTCCCTCCTGCACGACGATCACCCGGTCGGCGCTCTCCGCCACCGCGAGACGGTGGGTGACCGCGACGATCGCGTCGTCGGGGCGGGCCGCGCGCAAGGAGGCGATCACCCGGGCCTCCGCCGCGGGGTCGAGGGCCGAGGTGGCTTCGTCGAGGACCAGGACACGCCGCTGCTGCATGTCACCGCGGGCGATGGCGACGCGCTGGCGCTGCCCTCCCGAGAGCACCGCTCCGCCGTCGCCGAGCGAGGTTTCGAGGGTGAGACGGCTCTCTCCCGTGCCGATCCCGGCCCGCGCTGCGACGACCTCGACCGCCTCGGCGTCCGCGGGAGCCGCGAGCGCGATCTCGGCGGCCACATCGCCCGCGAGCAGCGCCGGGTCCTGGGCGACCAGGCTCACGCGCGCCCGCAGCTCATCGACGCCCATGGTCCGACCGCCGAGCGAGATCGTGCCCTCCTCGGGCTCGAGCAGACCCGCCATGGCCGCCGCGATCGATGACTTGCCGGCGCCGGTGGGACCGACGATCGCGGTGAGTCCGGCATCCACACGGAAGGACGCTCCCCGCACGACCGGTGCGGAGGAGTTCGGATGCCGCAGGCTCAGATCCCGGGCCTCCAAAGGCAGCGCGACCTCGCCGCGCGCGACCGGCTCCGGGTCACGGCGCCCGCGGTCCGCCTCGACGAGGTCGAGCACGAGCGGTCCCGAGAAGGTTCCGAGGTAGCCCGCGTGCCAGGCTGCGGCGAGTTCGCGCAGGGGGCGGACCAGCTCGATCGACAGCAGGACGGCGGCGAACATCTCGAATGCGCTCAGCTCCCCACCCCGCACGGCGATGAGCACGAGTACGAGCGCCGGGACGGCGAGCAGGGCGAACTGCGACAGTCCCGACTCCACGAGCGACACGCTCAACTGGCGCAGCGTCCGCCGAAGCAGCGTGTCGGAAGCCGCGGCCAGTTCGCGCTCGCGCCGTTCTTCCTGCCCGAACGCGACGAGGGTCGTCATCCCGTGCATCGAGTCGACGAACTCGGCATGGAGCTGCTGGTACGCGTCCCAGTGGTCACCGCCCCGGGCAGCGAGCACCCGGTCCCACAGGCGAGGGGCGAGCGGAAGAACGACGGCGGCGACGATCGCCACGGCCCCGATCACGGGGTCCACGAGCACGAGACCCGTTCCGACGGCGACGAACACGACACCCGTCACCGCCAGCTGCGGCACGTAGGCCGAGAGGTACGCGTCGAGGTTCTCGACACCGTCGGTCACGGTGGCCTGGTCCGCGCCGGTGCGTCCCTCACCGGGCGTGCGCGCCGTGCGCTCGATCAGCGCGGCGACGGCGTGCCGACGCAGGTCGCGCTTGACGGCATCCATCGCCCGGTGTGCGATCGCGGCACGCAGAAGAGTGAGACCGGGGCGGAGGAGCAGGACCGCGGCCACCGCGATGAGCAGGGGGAGGAGCGCGGAGTCGACGAGCGAGCGGCCCGCGAGCAGACCCGCGAACAGCTGCGACAGCACGACGGCCTGCGTCGCCCACGTTGCCGAGATCGCTACGCCGACGCCGATGAGCGCAAGAAGCGCCCCCGTATGCCCACGCCAGAGGCGGAGGAGTCGAAGGTGAGCCATGTCATTTCACCTTATTGAGAATGGTTATCATTAGGCCATGACCGTAGGAGAGCTCGCGACCGACGTCAAGTCGGCGACGGCCGCTCGACGCCGCCGCCCGGCCGTCGCCGTCGTCGCTCTGCTGGCCGTCGCCGTCCCTGTGGTCATGGTGCTCGCCGTCGCCGTCGGCCAGATCGCGCTCACCCCGGCCGAGGTCGTCGACGCCGCCTGGCGCGCACTGACGGGAACGGCGGGAAGCACCGATGCCACACGTCTGGCCGACACCGTCGTCGGGCAGCTGCGCGCCCCGCGCGTGCTGCTCGGGTTCTGCGTGGGCGCGATCCTCGCGGCCAGCGGCGCGGCATTGCAGGCGGTCGTTCGCAACGACCTCGCCGACCCCTATCTGCTGGGGATCACCTCCGGCGCCTCGCTCGGCGCAGCCGCCGTGATCGCGCTGGGCGTCGGCGCGCTCGCGGGCACGCTCTCGACCTCGGGCGGAGCCTTCGTGGGGGCGTTGCTCGCGCTCGTCGTCGTGCTCGTGCTCGTCGGTCCGCGCCGTCGGCTCGGTTCGGGTCGACTGGTGCTCGCCGGACTCGCCGTCGGGTACGCCCTCTCGGCCGTGACGAATCTCGTCGTGGTGCTCTCGGACAATCGCGACGCGATCCGCGCGATCACCTTCTGGATGCTCGGCTCCCTGGGGCAGGCGTCGTGGACCGACCTGCCGCTCGTCGCTCTCGCCCTCGTGACGACCGTGGGTATCCTCACCGTCTGGGGACGCCGGTTGGATGCCATCGGCCTCGGCGACGACGTGGCCCGGAGCCTCGGGAGCGACCCCGACCGCCTCCGCCGAAACGTCGCCATCGTCACCGCCGTCGCCATCGCCGCCGCGGTCGCGGTGAGCGGGTCCATCGGATTCGTCGGTCTCGTCGTCCCCCACCTCGCCCGCGGACTCGTCGGAGCGACACATCGCCTCCTCCTGCCCACGAGTGCGCTGCTCGGCGGGCTGCTCCTCGTGGCCGCCGACACCCTCGCGCGCACCGTGCTGGCCCCGCGGGAGATCCCGCTCGGCATCCTGACCGCCCTGCTCGGCACTCCCCTGCTCCTCCTGCTGATCGCCCGTCGCAGCCGCGACGCGTGACAGCCCCACCCGAAAGGAAATCGATGCGCTCGCGTCCCGCCCTCGCCACCTCCCTCCTCCTGGTCGGTGCCACTGCCCTCGCCGGATGCTCCTCCCCCGGCGCCGCCGCTCCCTCCGCGAACTCCGGAGAGACGTACCCCGTGACCGTCACCGACTGCGGAACCGACGTGCAGATCGACGCACGCCCCGAGCGGGTGCTGACCGTGGGGACCGCCGCCGTCGAGCTGCTCGCCGCCGCGGGCGCCGGAGACGCCGTCACCGCCCGCACCGCCGAGTTCGGAGCGGCGCTCGCGGCCTCGATCACCGACCCGCCCTCCGACGACCTCATCCTCGACCCCGCCGACCCGACGACCGAGACCATCGTGGGGGCGACGCCCGACCTGGTGTTCGGCTACGGGCTCTTCTCGGCCGACCCGGCGCAGGTGAAGGCAGCCGGCATCCCGATCCTGACCGTGCAGGGCGAATGCGGGCACGACGCCACCACCGCGAGCGGGGCCGTCGACCTGCACACGATCACCGCCGATGTCCGGCGCCTGGGCACGGTCTTCGACACGAGCGCGACCGCCGACCCCGCGGCCGACGCCCTCGACCAGCGGATCGCCGCGGCGACGCGCCCCGCGACCGGAGACTCGGCGGCCTGGGTGTACTACTTCTCGTCGGAGGACCCGATCTCGGCATACGGCGGAGCGGGCATGCCCGCGGCGGTCCTGACCGCGGCCGGACTCGACAACGTGTACGGCGACCAGAGCGACGTGTACCTCACCGTCTCGACCGAGAGCCTCCTGGCGGCGCAGCCGACCTGGATCGTGCTCACGCACGGTCTGTACGGAGAGACCGAGGAACAGGCGCGCGAGAAGCTGCTCGCCGAGCCCGGGATCGGAGAACTGGATGCCGTGAAGGCCGGCCGCATCGTCATGGTCGGTGCCGACACGTCGAGTCCGGCGCCCGCGGCGATCGCGGGCCTGGAGACCATCACCGCGGGCACCGATGGCTGACACCCCCGCACTGCTCGAGGCCGACGGGGTCGCCGTCGCGCACGGACGCCACCGCGTGATCGAGGATCTCTCCTTCACCCTGCACCCGGGTGAGCGCGTCGCGATCGTCGGCCCCAACGGTGCGGGGAAGACCTCTCTGCTGCGCGCGCTGGCCGGGCTCACCCGCCCGGCCGGCGGGCGCGTGCTCCTCCACGGTCGTGACCTGACGCGCCTGCGGGACCGCGACCGCGCGCGGCACCTCGCCTTCGTCGCGCAGGACGAGCACACCGATCTGCCGTACCGGGCGCGCGACGTGCTGCTGCTCGGGCGCGCGGCGGGCCGCGGCGACTGGCATCGCTACGACGGCGACGATCACGCGGTGGTCTCGGCGGTGGCCGAGCGGTGGGAGCTGACGGGGCTGCTGGATCGCACCCTCGACGCCCTGTCGGGTGGCGAGCGAAGGCGCGTGCTTCTGGCGCGCGCCTTCGCGCAGCAGGCGGAAGTGGTCCTGCTGGACGAGCCCACGAACCATCTCGACCTGCGTCACCAGCACGCTCTTCTCGCGCACTTGCGCGACACCGCCGCCACCGCCGTGCTGACCCTCCACGACCTCGATCTCGCTGCCGCGTACTGCACGCGGGTCGTCCTGCTGCAGCACGGGCGGGTCCTCGCCGACGGCGCCCCCGACGCGGCCCTGTCGTCGGAGCGGGTCTCGAAGGTCTACGGCGTGCCCATCACCTCGACCCACGTGGGTGGACGGGCGCGCATCCTCGTCGGATGATCGGGGTCCCTCCCGCGGCGGATGCGGATACGCTCCGGGACGGACGACACGGCCGACCCCCGCGGCTGGGATGGAGGCATGACCTCTTCTCCCGTCCTCACCGCCACCGGACTCGTCAAGCGCTACGGCGAGCTGTCGGCGCTCGACTCCGTGTCCCTGACCATCCGCGCCGGCGAGTCCGTCGCCGTCATGGGGGCGTCGGGGTCGGGCAAGACCACCCTGCTGCACACCCTCGCCGCCGTGATCGCACCCGACTCCGGCTCCGTCGTGCTCTCGCCACCGGGCGCTCAGCCGATCGAGCTCGTCGGCCTCAGCGAGGGCGAACGCGCGCGCGTCCGCCGCACGCTCCTGGGCTTCGTCTTCCAGGAGCACCTGCTGCTGCCCGAGCTGACCGCCGTCGAGAACGCGGCCCTGCCGCTGCTGCTCACCGGGATGAGGCGAACGGATGCCGAGCGCCACGCCGCCGGCTGGCTCGCCGCCCTGGGACTCGCGGGAATGGAGTCCCGCCGCATCGGTCAGCTCTCGGGCGGGCAGGCGCAACGCGTCGCGATCGCCCGCGCGCAGGTGACCGGGGCACCGGTCGTCTTCGCCGACGAGCCCACCGGTGCGCTGGATTCGGCCACCTCGACCGACGTGCTGAGCGCGCTCCTGCACGCCACCACCGGCCAGGGCCGGACGCTCGTCATGGTCACGCACGACGCCGAGGTCGCCCGCCGCTGCTCGCGCATCGTGCGGCTGCGCGACGGCCAGGTCGTCGACGACACCGCGGGGGTCCTGCGATGAGCACCGTCCTCCCCCTGGCCCGTCTGCTGTCGCGTCCCAGCCGCCAGGGTCGCGCGGCGCTCGTCCTCCCCGCGGTCGCCTTCGCGGTGACCACGGCTCTGCTCCTCACCGTCGCCGGTGGCGCGCACATGTTCCTCGTGGATCCTCGAACGCAGAGCGGCGAAGGGGTCTACGGCATCCTGGCCTCGCTCGCCCTGCTGCTGCTGGCCGTCCCGCTCGTGACGCTCGGAGCGGCGGCCGCGCGCCTGTCGAGCCGCCGCCGCAACGACCGGCTCGCCACCCTGCGTCTGCTGGGCGCGAGCGGACGCGAGATCTGGGCGCTCACGGTGCTCGAGGCCACCCTCGTCGCCGCCGCGGGCGCCGTCGCGGGCGTGGCGCTGTACGCCGCGTTCCTGCCGCTGGTCGGCCTGCTCCCGTTCTTCGGCGGCCCGGTCGGGGTCGCGGCCGTCGCGATCACCCCTCTCCTGGGGGCGGGCGTGCTGGTGGGCGTGGTCGTCATCGCCGCGATCAGCGCCGCCGCGAGCCTGCGGAAGGTCACCGTGACCCCGCTGGGCGTGCGGACGCGCAGCGCCGCGCCGCCGTCGCGTCGCGCGGTGCTCATCGTCGGGCTCGTCCTGCTCGTGGCGGTCGGCCTCGCGGTCGCGAACTTCAGTGTCGTCGGCAGCCTCGTCGGGCCTGCCCTCGCCACGGGCGTGCTGCTCGGACTGTTCGTGGGCGGCATGGCCCTGCTCAACCTCGTGGGCGCGCCGATCATCGCGGCCCGTGGCCGCGCCATGGCCCGCCACGCGAAAGGTGCGGCGCAGCTCGTCGCGGGTCGTGAGCTCGCGGCTCACGCGGGTCCGTCCTGGCGCCGGGTGTCGGGCATGGCGATCGTGTCGTTCATCGCGGTGGTCGCCGGGTGCGGCCTGGCCGTCGTCAACGCGGCCGAGGGTGCCGAGGGCGTGACGCTTCTGACCGACATCCGCACCGGCGTTCTCCTCACGCTCGGTATCGCCTTCGTCCTGCTCGCGTGCGCGGTGGGGGTCACGCAGGCGGCGTCGGCGCTCGAGGAGCGCGACCTCATCGTCGGCCTCGACCGGCTCGGCATCCCGGATGCCGAACTCCGCCGCGCCCGCCGGCTCACGGTCATGGTTCCCCTGCGGTGGGCCGCGGTGGGCGGTGCCGCCCTGGGCGGGGTGCTGTCGTTCCCGATCGTGGGGATCGGTCTCGTGATGGCCCCGCTGTCGGTGGCGACGATCGCCGTGACTTTCGTCGCGGGCTTCGGGCTGGTCGCCGCGGCCCTCGCGTCAACGCGTCCGATCGTGACGGGCATCCGCCGCGGCACGGTCTGACGCTGCACCTCCGTCCCCGTCCCCGTTGAGTGTCCAAGACACGCCGTTTCCGCCCGCGCGGTTGCGGCGTGTCTTGGACACTCAACGCTGTTACGAGGTGGCCCCGCGCGGGTGTTAGCGTGCGGGGGTGCGACAGGATGCCACGGAACCCCGCCGAATCCGCGTTTCCGCCGCGGTGATCACCGACGCCGAGGGACGCCTGCTGCTCGTGCGGAAGGCGGGGACCACCGCCTTCATGCAGCCCGGCGGCAAGCCCGAGGCGGGCGAGACGGCGGCCGAGACCCTCGCCCGCGAGCTCGCCGAGGAGATCAACCTCGACGTCGACCCCGCCGCCCTCGAGCCGCTCGGCGAGTTCGCTGCCGCGGCGGCGAACGAACCCGGCTTCGAGGTGGTCGCGGACGTGTTCCGTGTCGACATCGGTGACCAGCAGCCGGTCCTGGATGCCGAGATCGTGGAACTTCGCTGGGTCACCGCCGCGACGGCATCCGGAATCGAGATCGCCCCGCTGGCGCGGGAGTATTTCCTGCCGGAGTGACGGGGCGTCGCTCGGGCGCCACGGGCCGAACCCTCGGGCGGAGTTCAGGGCCGACACACCGCCAGCCACGGCCGCCACACGGCGCGTCGCCCACGGACTCCGCACAACGGCACAGGGTGCCACGGCGCCGGCGGCACCGGCCGGCGTACCCTCACGCGGACTCCAGGCCCGACACGCCGCCGTCCACGGCCGCCACACGGCGCGTCGCCCACGGACTCCGCACAACGGCACAGGATGCCACGGCCCCGGCCCGCGGCCCGGAACCACAGCCCCGGCACCACCCCGCGTACCGTCACGCGGACTCCAGGCCCGACACGCCGCCGTCCACGGCCGCCACACGGCGCGTCGCCCACGGACTCCGCACAACGGCACAGGATGCGGCCCCGGCCCGCGGCCCGGAACCACAGCCCCGGCCCCGCTCAGCGACGTCAGCCGCCGACTGCCCCCACCAGCGCGCGCAGGGCCATCGCGGCCAGGATCTCCGCCGCGCGGTCGCCGGACGATTCGGCGCTGTGCGGGGTCGAGTTGAGCAGGCCGAAGGTGCCGAGGACGCGCGTCTGGCGCTCGGCCGCATCGAGTTCGGGACGGACGGATGCCAGGACGGCATCCCATTCCTGGACGTATCGCCGCTGCAGACTGCGCACCTGGTGATTCGCGTCGGCGGGCAGTTGGGCGAGCTCGCGGTCCTGGATACGGATCGTGTCGGGGTCGGCCGTCGCGAAGTCGAGGTGGAAGCGGACGAGCCGCGACAGAACCTCGTCGGGGGACCCGGCCTCGGCCACCAGAGCGCGACCCCCCTCGAGCAGGCGGCGGCTGGCGTCGATCAGCAGCTCGGCGAGGAGCGCCTCTTTGCTCGGGAAGTAGTTGTAGAGCGCGGGGCCGCTCATGCCCACGGCCTCGCCCAACTCCACCGTCGACACGGCCGCGAAGCCCCGCTCGGCGAACAGCGCCGCCGCCGAACGCATCAGCGACGCCCGGCGGTTGGCTTTCTGCGTCGCGCGCCAGGTTGCCGTCACCGCAGCATCTCGCGTGCCTGCCGCAGCACCGGCTCATCGATCATGCGCCCGCGGAAACGGAACACCCCGGGCTGTCCCTCCGCCTCGGCGAGCACCGCCCGGGCCCACTCGCGCTCGGGGTCGGTGCTCGCGTAGGCCGAGCGGATCGTCGCGACCTGCGTCGGGTGAATGCACGCCGTCGCGGTGAACCCCGAGGCCGCGGCATCCTCGCACTCGGCGCGCAGGCCCTCGAGGTCCGCGATGTCGAGGTGTACCGCGTCGATCGCGTCCTTGCCGTGGGCGCGGGCGGCCAGCAGAACGTTCGCGCGCGCGGTGCGGGCGACGTCGCGGTAGCGGCCGTCGGCGAAGCGGCTCGAGCGGCCGCTCATGCTCGCGATGAGGTCTTCGGCTCCCCACATCAACCCGACCGTCGCGGGGTGCGCGGCGATCTCGGCGGCGTGCACGATGCCGCGCGCCGTCTCGCACAGCGCGACGACCTCGAACCCGTCCGTCGCCTCGACGTCGGCGGCCGACTCCGCCTTCGCGAGCATCACGGTCGTGTACCCGCTCGCCCGGACGGCGGTGAGGTCGAGCGCGTGGTCGGGCGATCCCGCCGCGTTGAGCCGAACGATCACCCGCTCCGGGTCGAGAGGATGAGCGGCGAGCGCCTCACGCGCGCGTACCTTGTCGGCGGGAGCCACGGCATCCTCGAGGTCGAGGATCACGGTGTCGGCCGCCGCGGCCGCCTTGGCGTACCGGTCGGGGCGGTCGGCGGGACAGAAGAGCAGGGCGGGGCCGTGCATCAAGGCGCCTCCTCGGGGTTACGGTCAGGGCCCGGGGCCCGGTCGGAGTCGGGCGCGATCGCGGGCCTTACGAGCATGAGGGTCGAGCGGCGCGCTTCGGCGACCACCACCCCATTCTGGTTGCGCATCGTGTGGGCGAACTCCACGATCCCCTGGCCCGGCCGCGAGGTCGATAGGCGTTTACCCGCGATGAGCGTCTCGGCGTACAGCGTGTCGCCGACGCGCACGGGCGCCGGGAAGCGCACGTCGCTGAACCCGAGGTTCGCGACGATCGTGCCCTGCGTGAGCTGCGCGACCGAGAGCCCGACCATCGTCGACAGCGTGAACATGCTGTTGACCAGCCGCTCGTTGAACTCGGTCGACGCCGACCACGCGGCATCCAGGTGCAGTGACTGCGTGTTCATCGTCAGTGTCGTGAAGAGGACGTTGTCGGCCTCGGTCACCGTGCGACCCGGGCTGTGCACGTAGGTCGCGCCCTCTTCGATCTCGTCGAAGTAGAGCCCTCTCTGGATGATCCGGATGCCACTCACTCCCCGCCCCTTTCGTCGTCGGTGCCGGGTTCGTCCGGCGTCTCGGCGCCCGGTCGCGCCCCCTCCGGCTCACCGCCGCCGGGCGCGACCACCGCCAGCGCCTGCCCGCGCGCGACCACGTCGCCGACCGCCGCCTGCAGCCTGACCGTCCCCGCGACGCTCGATCGCACCACGTGCTCCATCTTCATGGCCTCCACGGCGAGCACCGCGTCGCCCACCCCCACCGTCGCCCCGTCGGCGACGTGCACCATCACCACGGTGCCGGGCATGGGCGAGACGAGCTGCGGGTCGGCGTCCGCGGTGGCGTCGGCGCGGTGCACGGTGCGGACCCTCTCGACGCGCCACACGGCCCCTTCGTGCGCGATCCACACACCGACGTCGCCGACCTCGGACGCGAGAGTGCGCGTGCGGCCGTCGAGCGTGATCGAGACGAGACCGGCGTCGACTCGCCGGACGCGCGCCGGACGCGCGGCCTCGGGGGCGGTTCCCGCGCGGTCGCTCTCGGTCCGCTTCTGCTCCGCCGCCGCCGGCATGGGGCGCACCGGTCCCGCGACCGCAAGCGTCTCCCCCACCCCGGTCACCTCGACCGTGCGCTGCTCTTCGCCGACCGCGAGCCGATAGCGCCGCGGAGCCGACGCCCCCAGCCGCCACCCGTCACCGCGTCGCCACGGTTCCTGTGAGCGTGAGGCCGTGGCATCCAGGATCAGAGCCGCCTCCGCGAAGGCGCGTTCCTCGGGCGCCTCGGTCGTGAGCCCCTCGAGCTCTCGCGCGATGAGCCCCGTGTCGAGGGCGCCCGCCACGACGTCCGGAACCTCGAGCAGCGCCCGCAGGAACGCCACATTGGTCGCGAAGCCGAACACGGTCGTGTCGCCCAGCGCCCCCACGAGCCGCCGCCGCGCGCTCTCGCGGTCGGGTCCCCACGCGATGACCTTCGCGAGCATCGGGTCGTAGTCGACCGAGACGTCGAGGCCGTCCTCGAGCGCCGTGTCGACGCGGATCCCCTCCCCGCGCGGGTGTCGCACGCGCGCGACGTGACCGCCGGTCGGCAGGAAGCCGGATGCCGGATCCTCGGCGTACACGCGCGCCTCGAACGCGTGTCCGGTGAGGGTGACGGCATCCTGATCGAAGCCGAGGGGCTCGCCGGCGGCGATCCGGAGCTGCTGCTCGACGAGGTCGAGGCCGGTGACCTCTTCGGTGACCGGATGCTCGACCTGCAGGCGCGTGTTCATCTCCATGAAGAAGAACTCCCCCGGAGCCTCGGCCGACACGATGAACTCCACCGTCCCCGCGCCGCGGTAGTCGACGCTGCGCGCGGTCTCGCACGCGGCCTGGCCGATGCGCGCGCGGGTCTCGGCGTCGAGGAGGGGCGACGGCGCCTCTTCGATGACCTTCTGGTGACGGCGCTGCAGCGAGCACTCGCGCTCGCCCAGGTGCACGACCGCGCCGTGCGCGTCGGCGAGCACCTGCACCTCGATGTGGCGAGGGCTCCGCACGTAGCGCTCGAGGAACAGGGTGTCGTCGCCGAAGCTCGCCGCCGCTTCCCGGCGGGCCGCGGCGATCGCTGCCGGAAGAGCATCGGACGCCTCCACGACGTGCATGCCCTTTCCGCCGCCGCCCGCGGACGGCTTGATGAGCAACGGGTAGCCCACGTCGTCGCCCGCGGCGATCAGCTCGGCATCCGTCATCCCGGCACGCGCGACCCCGGGAACGGTGGGCACTCCGCGCGCCTCGACCGCGTGCTTGGCCGAGATCTTGTCGCCCATGACCCGGATCGCCTCGGCGGTCGGTCCGATGAACACGATCCCCGCCTCCTCGCACGCCCGCGCGAAAGCGGCGTTCTCGGCGAGGAATCCGTAACCGGGGTGGATCGCCTCGGCACCGGTATCCCGCGCCGCGCGGATCACGGCGTCGATGTCGAGGTAGCTTCGCGCCGCCGGCGCCGGCCCCAGGCCCACCGCGACATCGGCGAGATGGACGTGGCGGGCCCCGGCATCCGCGTCGCTGTAGACGGCGACCGAGCGGATGCCGAGACGGCGGAGGGTGCGGATGATGCGGCAGGCGATCTCGCCGCGGTTGGCGATCAGAACGGTGGTGAACATGCGGGTCACATCCGGAAGACGCCGTAACCCGGCGCGTCGAGGGGCGAGCGAGTGATGACGTCGAGGGCGAGGGCGAGGACGTCGCGGGTCTGTGCCGGCTCGATGATCCCGTCGTCCCAGAGCCGCGCTGTCGAGTAGTAGGGGCTCCCCTGTCGCTCGTACTGCTCGCGGACCGGCGCCTCGAAGGCGGCCTGGTCGTCGGCCGACCATTCGCCGCCGCCGGCCTCGATCTGGTCGCGGCGGACGGTGGAGAGGACGGATGCCGCCTGCGGCCCACCCATGACCGAGACGCGCGCGCCCGGCCAGAGCCAGAGGAAGCGCGGCGAGTAGGCGCGTCCGCACATCGAGTAGGTGCCGGCGCCGAAGGACCCACCGACCACGACGGTGAGCTTGGGCACCGAGGCGCACGCGACGGCGTTGACCATCTTCGCGCCGTGCTTGGCGATGCCGCCCGACTCGTACTCGCGGCCGACCATGAACCCGGTGATGTTCTGCAGGAACACCAGGGGGATGCCGCGCTGGTCGCACAGCTCGATGAAGTGCGCCCCCTTGAGGGCCGATTCGCCGAAGAGGACGCCGTTGTTCGCGATGATCCCGACCCGGTGCCCCTCGATCCGGGCGAAGGCGGTGACGAGGGTCTCCCCGTACTCACGCTTGAACTCGTGGATGCTGCCGGCATCGACGATCCGCGTGAGGATCTCGCGGGCGTCGTAGGGGGTCGTGAGTTCGACCGGCACGATGTCCTCGAGCTCTCGCGGGTCTTTCTCGGGGTCGGCGGCAGGCTCTGGCATCCGCTGTTCGGGGGGAGGCAGTGTCGCGACGATGTCGCGCACGATCTCGAGCGCGTGGGCGTCGTCCTCGGCGAGGTGGTCGGCGACGCCCGAGACACGGGTGTGCACGACGCCGCCGCCGAGGTCTTCGGCGGTGACGACCTCTCCGGTCGCGGCCTTCACCAGCGGCGGGCCACCGAGGAAGATCGTGCCCTGGTTCCGCACGATCACGGTCTCGTCGCTCATCGCCGGGACGTACGCGCCGCCCGCGGTCGACGAGCCGAGCACCGCCGCGATCTGCGGGATGCCGTCGCGCGACATGCGAGCCTGGTTGTAGAAGATGCGGCCGAAGTGGTCGCGGTCGGGGAAGACCTCGTCCTGCATCGGGAGGAACGCTCCGCCCGAGTCGACGAGGTACACGCACGGCAGGCGGTTCTCGGCGGCGATCTCCTGCGCGCGCAGGTGCTTCTTCACCGTGATCGGGAAGTAGCTGCCGCCCTTCACGGTCGCGTCGTTGGCGACCACCATCACGTGCCGGCCGTGGACGAGCCCGATGCCCGCGACCACGCCGCCGGCGGGGCAGTCGCCACCGTACATCCCGTAGGCCGCGAGCGGCGCGACCTCGAGGAACGGGCTCCCGACGTCGAGCAGTTCGTCGATGCGGTCCCGGGCGAGCATCTTGCCGCGGGCGACGTGGCGCTCGCGCGTGGCATCCGGTCCGCCTCTCGCGATCGTCTCGCGCCGCTCGCGCAGCTGGGCGACGAGCTCGCGGTAGGCCTGCATCATGACAACTCCTCGTTGAGTTACCGATCAGTAATGCAGTTAGGTTACGGCTCGGTAATCGAGTTGTCTACGGGTCGGCGTTCTCATCGCGGTCGAGTGTCCAAGACGCGCCGCAACTCCCCCTCGCATTACGGCGCGTCTTGGACGGTCGACCAGGGCCGGCACGGCACCGGGCGCGCGGCGCGTCGGGCGCCGGGCGCCGGGCCGGCACGGGATGTCACCAAACCCGTTGAGTGTCCGAGACACGCCGTAACCGCCGCGCCCAATGCGGCGTGTCTTGGACAGTCGACCAGCCGAGGCACCGGCCGTAGGCTCGACGCCATGCGCAGCGACTGGATCACGCACCGACGCCCCGACGGCGAGGTGCTCGGGTGGATGGAGCCGAACGGCGACGGCTTCGTCGTCATCGACCTGCTTGGCCGGCGCTCGCCCGAGGCGGTCGACTGGCTGACCGCTGAGGAGACGCTCGAGGAGCGCGGGATCGGCTACCTCGCCGACATGTACGAGCTGCGCCTCGCCGACGGGTCGTGGCTGCGGGTACGCATCGCCGAGGTCTCGACCTCCGGCATCCGGGTCAAGAAAGACGACTGGGGCGCCGTCGGTGCGCCGCAGTTGTTCTACGACGTGGCGTTCCCCGTCGACGAAGGGGTGCTGCGGCCACTGACCAAGGGCTGAACACAGGTGGCTGAGCTTGTCGAAGCCTCCGGTCCCTTCGACAGGCTCAGGGACCTTCGACAGGCTCAGGGACCTCGCGAAACCACGAAGGGGTGCTGCGGCCACTGACCAAGGGCTGAACACAGGTGGCTGAGCTTGTCGAAGCCTCCGGTCCCTTCGACAAGCTCAGGGGCCTCGCGAAACCACGAAGGGGTGCTGCGGCCACTGATCAAGGGCTGAACACAGGTGGCTGAGCTTGTCGAAGCCTCCGGTCCCTTCGACAAGCTCAGGGACCTACGACAAGCTCAGGGACCTACGACAGGCTCAGGGACCTCACGCAACCCCGGAACCTCGACACGCTCACCAGGAGCTCTTGCGGTAGTCCTTCAGGAAGATGCCGAAGAGGTCTTCGCCGGCCTCGCCGCGCACGATCGGGTCGTACACGCGTGCGGCTCCGTCGACGAGGTCGAGCGGGGCGTGGAACCCCTCCTCGGCGAGGCGCACCTTGGTGAAGTGCGGACGCTCGTCGGTGATCCAGCCGGTGTCGACCGCGGTCATCAGGATGCCGTCCGACTCGAACATCTCGCGGGCGCTCGTGCGCGTGAGCATGTTGAGCGCGGCCTTCGCCATGTTGGTGTGCGGGTGGCCCGGACCCTTGTATCCGCGGCCGAACACGCCCTCCATCGCCGAGACGTTGACGATGTACTTCCGCCGCGCCGTCGACGCGGCCATCGCGGGGCGCAGGCGGCTCACCAGCAGGAACGGCGCGGTCATGTTGGCCAGCTGCACCTCGAGCATCTCGAGGGGCTCGACCTGGTCGACGTGCTGCGTCCAGCTGTTGATGCGGTCCTCGTCGGGCACGAGCCCGCCCGCGTCGATCGCGGTGCCCGCCGCCAGGCGCTCGAGCGACGACGAACCCGCCGCCATCGCCTCGGCGGTCAGCTCCTCCGCCGTGCGCGCGGCCGACGCGAGGATCGGATGCGCCGACACCGACTGCGCGAGAGCGAGCGGGTGCGCGTCGTTCGTGTGGCCGAAGGTGACCAGCTCGGGCAGCGGTCCGTCCGGGAGCGGTGCGAGTTCGGCATCCACCAGGGGTTTGTACGCCCCCGGCGAGCGCCGGACGGTTTGAGCTGCGTTGTTGATGAGGATGTCGAGCGGACCATCGGATGCCACCGACTCGGCGAGTCCGATCACCTGGGCGGGATCACGCAGGTCGATGCCCACGACCTTGAGCCGGTGCAGCCAGTCGGCGCTGTCGGGCAGCGACGAGAAGCGCCGCACAGCGTCGCGCGGGAAGCGCGTCGTGATCGTCGTGTGGGCGCCGTCGCGCAGCAGCCGCAGCGCGATGTACATGCCGATCTTGGCGCGACCTCCGGTGAGCAGCGCGCGCTTGCCGGTGAGGTCGGTGCGAGCGTCGCGCTTGGCGTGGCTCATCGCCGCGCAGTCGGGGCACAGCTGGTGGTAGAACGCGTCGACGAGGGTGTAGTCCTGCTTGCAGATGTAGCAGGCGCGGGCTTTGATCAGCTCTCCGGCGAACGGCGTTGTCGTGCGGGTCGCGAGCGGGATGCCGCGCGTCTCGTCGTCGATGCGGTCGGCGGCACCGGTCGCCGTGGCGGCGACGACCGCGCGGTCGGCGTCGGCGATGCGCTGGCGCTTCTCGCGCCGCGACTGCCGCTTGACGTCCTTGTAGAGCTTGCCGGTCTGGCGGCGCAGCGCGATATACGCGGGGTCTTCGCGATCGAGCGACGACGCTGCGTCGATGACGCGCAACGCGATCTCGAGTTCGGCCGGATCGATGGATGCCACGCGCTCGACGTCGGGCGCGGCACCGGCGTCCGTGGCATCCGGATCCGCACCGGTCAGCGGCGCGGCGGCATCCGGCGCGGTGACGCGATCGGCGTCACGATCGGGGCTGGGGGGTGTTTCGGGCACAGGGAAGTGTACCGAGGGCTCGCTGGACGCGGGATGGGTCACGTGCGGAGGATGCCGTCGGCCGCCTCGATGAGACGCCGCGCGTGCAGAACCAAGCGCTCGCAGTCTTTTCGTGACGGCAGACGGTCACCGTACGACTGCACGGACTTCGCCGCGAGCAACGCATCGAGGTGCTTTGCGACCGCAGCCCCTGCTGCCTCCTTCAACGCCGCCACCGCATCACGATGGGATTCGGCCGCGATCTTGAAGCCGAGGGTATGACCGCATACGGCGTCACTCGCGGCAATCCCTGCACTCACGGCAATTTCAGCTGCATGCTTCCACTCGTGCGGATTAGCCCCGCTGAGTTGCAGCTCGGCCGAGTCCAGACGCGTGAGAGCATCTTTCATCCGGATGGACACCGCCACTGCGTCCATCGCCTGACGACGCGAGCTCATGCGCGGCGTCACACTGCTCGCCACATATCTGGAGTCGGCCCGAACAGGTGTATGCCCTCGTTAGTGACGTTGGAGAGGAATGGATCATCCTCGCCCTGCCGAAGGAGGAACTCCCCGCGGAGCAAGCTGTTCACCTGCGCGTCGTTTCCCGTCAGCTCCTCGATCCTCTCAGCGAGCCGAAGGACGAAGTCGGCTCGGGCGTCTGAATCGAAGTCGTCCGGGAAGACGACGAGAACGTCAACGTCAGAGTCCGCTGTCGAGGTCCGACGCGCCACTGACCCATAGAGCGTCGCCGTGACATGCCAGTCCAGAGGAACCTCCTCTGGCACGTTGTCTACGAAGAATTGTCGGATGCCGTCGATGGCGCGCTCACGAGCCCGCAGCGCACTATCGACTGCGCTCCACAGCACGTGCTCACGGTTCGGCCGATAGATCAGGGAAGGAGGTCGGACCTCGACCACCGCGAGACCGACGTGGGCCAGGTTCCGCAACGCGCGATGAACTGTCGTGATGGAGCCCTCACCCGCCAGAGCGTGAGCCTGTCTCCCGGAGAGTCCGGCATCGGTGCGGCTCAGAACCCGGAGCACGGCAGCCTCCACGGGGGACATGAGACCCTCAAGGGGCTCCGACAAGTTCATGACACGATTTTGACACGCTTGTATCGATTTCTAGACAATTGTCACGAATCGTGGACAACGGTCCGCTCGAGGTATGTGCGTGAGGCCGACGAGGTGCGGACGCTGCCCACCGGTCGGGAGCGATCGGCTCTGCGGACGGTGCGTGGTTGACCGACCGCAGCTACTGCTTGCCGCCGTCGAGCCAGCGCGTGTGCGCCTTCAGAGCGTGCAGCACGGCCAAGCGCACGACGAAGTACGTCACCAGGCCGATGACCGCGAGCGCGACCAGCCAGCCGAGCAGAAGGATGAGCAGGTGGGCGCCTCCGACAGCTGAGAACATCCGGCGAGCCTAGTCGCGGGGCTGCCGAGACTCCAGGGCCCACCTTTCCACCGACGCGCGTCGGCGGAAGGCCGCCACCGCCAGCGCAACGGCTCCGACGAGGACGGCGATCGCCCCGATGATGCCGCCCGCGACGAGTCCCGACGAGTCCTGACCGCTCGCGGCGAGGACGCCGGACGCGGGCGTGGGGGTCGCCGTCGGAACCGGGGCGGGCTCCGCGGTCGGGGTCGTCGTCGGGCTCGCCGTCGGCGTCCGCGTCGGCGTCGGCAGCGGCTCGTCGATCGCCGCGCGCATCACGGCTGCCCACTTCCACGGCGCCTCCGTCCCGCCGGGGAGCGAGTTGAAGTACTCCCATCCCGCGATTCCGCCGAAGGTGGGGGTCGTGGTCTTGATCTCCTGGATCGACGCCGTCAGCTCGTCGAGCGGAACCCATCCGTCCCCGCAGTTGTCGGGGTTCGTGAGGGCGGCGATCACGATCTTCGACGCCGGGATCCCGGCGCCCTTCGTGCTCTGGTAGTCGACGATCTCGCCGTAGTCCGCCGCGGTGGGATCGCCCCACCCGCAATAGAACTGCGTGTTGAACCAGTCGATCGAGTCCCCCGAGCTGCGGTACAGGTCGTCGTAGTCGAATCCCGAGAGGTTGTCCTCCCCCACCAGCGCCGCGGTCACGGGCGACAGCGTGATGAGGAACGACGGGCCGAAGTCGGCGCTCAGGTCGGCGACCACCTTCTCGACCACCGAGATGTCGGTGTCGGTCTCGACGTCGAGATCGATGCCGTCGAGCGCGTGCGCCTCGACGAAGTCCCGGAGCCGCGCGTACTGCACGTCGTAGTCGTCGGTCAGGCTCTGCCAGGTGGCGTTCTGCGCGCCGCCGATCATCCCGACGACGGCGACCCCCGACCGCTGGATCTCGGCCAGTTCGCTCCACATCGTGTCGAAGGAGGGGTCGTCCGGCAGCAGATCGTTGAGCCGCAGTTCGTCGGCGTTCATGTGCACCGCGGCGAGGTTGACGACGTCAACGCCGGTGTTCTCGGTCACGAGGGGCAGCGGCGAGATGTACGCGCCCGTCGATCCGTCGACGAACTGCTTTTGGTAGTAGACGACGACCCGCCCGCTGTCGCGCACGACGGTTCCGGATGCCGTCGACCCGGCCGGCCCGGCCGCCGATGCCGCTCCGATTCCTCCCCCGAACGCGAGGGCCAGCGCGACGACGGCGGCTCCCACGATCACCCGAGTACCGTGCGTCTTCGTTGCGCGCTGCGTCATGTCCGCCCCCTGTCCTCGTCACAGGATGCCGTCACAGCGGCATCCGGGTCCAGTCGGCGCCCGGGACGGAAGCTCTGCGCGTCAGCGATTCGCGACGAGGGGGGCCGAGCGCACCGAGGAAGGCCGGGCCGCGGACCGCGACCGGTCGTAGCGCAGCAGCCACCGCTGCGCCGGGATCTCGATGAGCTTGTGCATCGCCCAGGCGAGGGCGAGCGCGATCCCGAAGGCCGCGAGCGCGAGCGGCACGGCCTGACGCCACGGCAGCTGCGGGTGTCCGTCGGGCCACGCCGACGAGACCGAGGCGATGACGAGCAGGTGCACGAGATAGAACGCGAACGACACGCGTCCGAGCTCTTGCCAGAGGGGCCGCGCGAGGAAGGTCGAGTTCGCCCGGGCGTCGGCGTTCGCGAGCGAGGCGACGAGCAGAGCGTAGGAGCCGACGGTGGCGGCGAGCCCCGGGTGGATGTCGGTGCCGGGCAGCGTCGGCGCCTCCGACAACGCGTACCCGGCGACCGCGAGCGGCACCGCGACGACCAGCCGAACCGGCTGCCACGCGCTCTTCTTCATCAGCAGCGCGAGGCTCACGCCGATCACGAACTCAGGCATCCGCAGCAGCGGGGTCGACGCGGCCGACATCGGGATCGGCGACATCGACGCGATCTGCGGCGCGAGTGCGGCGACGACGAGGGATGCCACGACCACGACGCCGAGTGCCCGGTTCGACGCGCGCGCGAGCGGGCGGATGAGGAAGGGGAAGGTGAGGTAGAAGAACGCCTCGCACACGAGCGACCAACTCGCGGGGTTGCCCGCCTGCCACCAGTCGGGCACCCAGCCGTTGACGAGGAAGGCGTTCGCGACCACGGGCGCGGTGCCGTCGGTGCGGATCTCGGGGACGAGGGTGGCCGCGGCGACCAGCGCGAGCCCGACCCCGACGAGGTGCAGCGGATAGATCCGCGCGATGCGGTGCCACCAGAACGACCGCGCGGTCTGCTGCGGCTTGTATCCCCACGCCAGCACGAAGCCCGAGAGGATGAAGAACAGGGTCACGCCGGTCTTCCCGGCCTCGAAGAGGGTCCCCCAGATCACGCCGGGCGTGCCCCCGAAATATTCGACCGCCATGAGGTGGTGGCCGAAGATGAGCATCGCCGTGGCCCAGCGCAGTCCCGTGAGGGAGGGCAGGTTGCGGACCTTATCGAGGGGGCCGGGGCTCTTCGCCGTCGGAGCGGCGACGGGGGCAGTGAGCGTGCTGATCGTGATCGCCTCCCGTGTCGTGACCGAGCGCGATCCCGCACCCGTCGACGACACCGCCTATGGAGTCGACCTGAGCACGTGAAGTCGCGCAGACCGGGTGAGACGGTACACGGCGGTCTTGAAGAGATCCCTGGGAGGGGTGGGGGCTTGACGTCCGACCATCGGCACCTTTCCGCTCCCTTGACGGTTACCGAGTAACCCCCTACGCTGTGGTTACTCAGTAACCCTGGAGGTTCGATGTCCGTCAAGTTCGCTCTGCTCGCGCTGCTCTCGCGGCAGCCCTCGACCACGTACCAGCTGCGGAAGGACTTCGACGAGACGACGAGCAATTCCTGGCCGTTGAACATCGGCCAGGTGTCATCGACCCTCCAGCGGCTGCAGCGTGACGGCCTGGTCGTGCGCGACGAGCACGATGACGACGACGCCCGCCCCTGGCATCTCACCGACCAGGGGCATCGCGAGCTCGAGGCCTGGTGGGCCGACCCCGTCTCCCCGGCCCAGCGCGGGCGCGACGAGCTCGTCATCAAGTTCGCCCTCGCGGTGGCCCTCGGCGACCTCGACGTGCACGACCTCGTGCAGAAGCAGCGCAGCGCCACCCACCGCACGCTCCACGACCTCACGCGCCTGCGCCGTGGGCTCGACGCCGACGACATCGCGGGACGTCTCGTGCTCGACAACCACGTCTTCCTGACCGAGGCCGAGCTGCGCTGGCTCGACGATGTCGAAGAGACCGCCGCGCGGCATCGGACTCCGGATGCCACGCGCCGGGCATCACGGACGACGCCGACCGCGCCGCGTGAGCGGAGCGCGCGATGACCGCCGTCCTCGAGCTGCGCGGCGCGACCCGCGTTCACGGCCAGGGAGCCCGCGAGGTCACCGCCCTGCGCCACGCCGACCTGATCGTGCGCCCGCGCGAGTTCGTGGCCGTCATGGGGCCATCCGGCTCGGGCAAGTCGACGCTGCTCCACCTCGCGGGAGGACTCGATCGGCCGACGTCAGGGCAGGTCCTCCTCGAAGGCACCGACATCAGCGGTCTCGACGCGACGAAGCTCGCGCTCCTTCGCCGGCGGAGCGTCGGGTACGTCTTCCAGGACTTCAACCTCCTCCCTTCCCTGACCGCCGCCGAGAACGTGGCGTTCCCCCTCGAGCTCGACGGCCACTCCGCGCGCCGCGCGCGCCGGGCCGCGCTCGACGTCCTCGCCGACACCGGGCTGATCGATGTCGCCGACCGCCGCCCCGATGAGCTGTCGGGTGGGCAGGCCCAACGCGTGGCGATCGCTCGCGCCCTCGTCGGGGCACGCCGACTCGTGCTCGCCGACGAACCGACCGGCGCCCTGGACTCGGCCACCGGCACCGCCGTCCTGGAGGTGCTGCGCGACCGCGCCGATCGCGGGGCGGCGGTGCTCATGGTCACGCACGAACCGCGTTTCGCCGCGTGGGCCGACCGCACGATCTTCCTGCGCGACGGACGCATCGTCGACCAGACGGGGCCGAGCGATCCCGACGCGCTGCTCGCCGAGGCATCCGGGGTCGTCTGATGCGCGGCATCCTCTCGTGGCGACCGACTCTTCGGCTCGCTCTCCGCGACACGCGCGCACACGGGCTTCGCACGGTGCTGTCGTGCCTGCTCATCGCGCTGCCGATCGCCGCGCTCGTGGCGTGGGCAGCCGTCCAGCAGGCCCCGACGCCGTCGCGCGACCAGGCCCTCGCGAGCATCCCGTCGGACGCGCAGGCCGTTCTCACCGCGACCACCCTGCCGCGCGAGGCGCCACCGTTCCCCCAACTCCCCGAGGGAGCCCCCGGCCCCTGGGACGGCGACCTTCAGACCACACCCCCGACGGCTGACGAACTCGCGCGCGCTCTTCCCCCGGGCGACCGCCTCATCCCGTTCTGGCGTTCGCTCGACCTCATCGCGACGACGGGGCTGGATCTCGCTCCCGGAGTCGAGAGCACTGCCGGAGCCGACGTGGCGTCAGCCGACATCGACGTCTCGACGCTGTCGACCGGGCGCCTGATCGAAGCGGATGCCGAGGGGCTCGGCATCCTGATCCCGGCCCTCGACGAGGGGCGGATGCCCACCGACGACACCGAAGCGGTCGTCTCGCGAGCCTTCGCCGATCGCCTGGGCCTCACCGTCGGCGACGACGTGTCTCTCGTGGCCCCGCCATGGTCGGGGTGGTACGGGAGCACGGGGGAGGGGCGCCTCGGCGAGGTCGTCCAGAACGTGCAGCGCGGGTACCGCGTGAGCGGCATCGCACCCGGCGCCGAGCAGACGGCGTGGGCGCCCGCGGGCTGGATGTCGCGCCTCATCGCCGCCGACCCCGTCGGGATCGACGGGCGCTGGCTCGTCGTGGGCGAGGCGCCGGTCACGTGGGAGAACGCGAAAGAGCTGAACGCTCTGCAGACGTTCGCCGTCTCGCGCGACGTGCTCGAGAACTACCCACCCGCCGGCGCGCTCTACCCCGTCGAGACGGATGCCAAGGCGCTCATGGAGCGCGCGGCGGTGGCGGTGCTCGTCGCTTTCGTGGGGGCACTGCTCGTCCTCGGCCTCGTGACGCCCGCGTTCGCGGTGGCGGCCGACGAGTCGCGCCGGATGCTCGGCCTCGCCGCCGTCGCCGGGGCCACTCCGCGTGATCTGCGACGCACGATCCTCTTGCAGGGTGGCCTCGTCGGCGCCGGTGGTGGCCTCGTGGGCGTCGGCCTCGGCATCGCGGGTGGCGCGCTCCTCATCGCGGCGGTCTACCCCGACGCGAACATGTGGACCCGGTTCCCGGTGTGGGCGCCATTCGCGGGCGTCGCCATCGCCGTGGTGATCGGGCTCGTCGCCACTCTGGGTCCCGCTCGCCGCGCCGCACGCCTTGAACCGGTCGACGTGGTCCGAGACCGTGTCGCCGCGCCCACCGCACCGCGCCGCGCCCGCGTCATCGCGCGAGCAGTGCTTCCCGTGCTGCTCGCGGTGCTCGCCGTGGTCGCGGGGTGGGGAGCGTTCGCGCGGGCCGGAGCGTTCCGTGACGACCTCGCTCAGCTTCCCGTCGAGTACCGCGCGCCCGGCCAGGTCGACCCCTCGTCGGCCCTGCTGGTCGCCGCGACCGTCGTCCTGGGCGCGAGCGCTCTCGTCCTCGGCATCCGGGCGCTCCTCTCCGTCGCGGGTCGCACCGCGGGGCGCGCTCCCCTCGCGCTCCGACTGGCCGTGCGCGACGGTCTCGATCACCCGACACGTGTGGTCCCCGCGGCCGCGGGCGTGCTGGTCGCGGTGCTCGCGGCATCCGCTCTGCTCGTCGTGACCGGGTCGGGAACGCAGAACAACCGCGACTCCACGGGACAAATGGTCGGCGCCGGGCACGTCGTGCTGGGCACGTTCGTGCCCGTCTCGCCCGCGTTCGACCGACTGGTGTTCGCCGACGCCACCCGCGCGCTGGCCGAGGAGCTCCCCGTGACCGGCACGCTCCCGATCGAGACCACTGCGGTCGGCGGCTCGCAGCACATCGAAGCGCTCCCCGCGCCTGGGAAGACCTGCCCGGCCGGCCTCGCCCCGGACGCGCCCGCGGTGCTCGACCCCGGCGAGGCCGTGACCTGCCGCGACGCGGTCGACGGCTACTCGCAGAGCATGAGCCTCGCGTGGATGGGCGGCACGAACACCTACGTCCTGTCGCCGGGCGCGGTCCGCGCGTCGGGGATCGCCGGGGCAGACGCCGCCGCCGACGTGCTGGAGGCGGGCGGGGCGATCGTCAACGATGCGACGAAGCTCAGCGGTGAGGGGGAGGTACGGCTCGCGGTCGGGGCCGACATGTTCCCCGGCGAAGAGGGTGCCTCATCGATCACGCCCGTTCCCGGCGCCTTCCTGCGCGGGTTCGCTCCGCCGCTCACGGTCTCGCCCGAGACGGCCCGCGCGCTCGGGATCACCCAGTTCGACTTCGTGGGCGAGTACGTGCTGACCTCGCGACCGCTCACCGCGGGCGAGGTGGACCGCGCTCGCCAGATCGTCACCGCCCACACCTCGCTCGTCACGATCGCCATTCCGCAGAACGTGGACCCGTGGGGCGATGCCGCGGGCCTCGCACCGGTCCTGGCCCTGGCCGCCCTCGCCGTCGTCGCGACCACGGTGTCGCTGCTGCTTGCGCGCACCCAGGCCCGGCGCGATGCGACCACGATGTACGCGGTCGGCGCGACCCCGCGGTTCCTGCGTCGGGTCGCGCTCGCGCAGGGGTCGCTGATCCTCCTCCTCGGGGTGCCGCTCGGGCTCGGCGCGGGACTCGCGATGGGCTCGTACGTGGTGGCGTGGTCGCGGTTCGCCGGGAGTCCCGGGTCGTGGCTGCAGACGATCCCGCTGTGGGACCTCCAGGGCCTGCTCGCGGTCGTGGTGGTCGGAGCGTCGCTCGTCGGGGTGTTGCTCGTGGCGCGCCCGCCGCGACGCGCGGTCCGGCGGGTGGACTGAGCGAGGCTTTCCGAGCGTGGATGCCATGCGTCCAACGGCGCGTGGGGCGGGGCCGACGCCTCCGGAACGCAACGACGTGTGCGCGTGGCGGGTGGGGGCCGAAGCCCCCTTCTCGGGCTGATCACGCGCACCCGCGTGTCGGGCGGAGGAGATTCCGGGAGCGGAGGATCGAGCCCGCGGCATCCGTCCTCCCGTCACCGCGTTTCCTCCCCTCACCACCCTCGCGAAAGCCGCCCCCCTCAGGGCCACCCACCCCTCTCCGCCGCCGCCCGCGCCGTCGCGCGCAGGAACTCCTGCACGAGCGCGTCGGGATCGGACGCCGTCCGCACCCGCTCGGCCGGCAGCAGGAACTCTCCGACCCCTTCGCTGAAGAACGCCTCCGACGGCACGACCGCCGACGCGAACCCCGCCGGAACGGGGTACCCGTACGAGGAGAACGCCCCCTCGTCACCGCCGCCGGGCCAGAAGCCCGCACTGCTCAGCTCGTCGGAGTAGCTCTCGCGCATCACCTCGTCGGGGCAGTGCGGCACGCCTCCCGGGTGCACCGGGGCCGGACGGCCCGAGAACCGCGTGACCGCGAGGTCGAGCGCTCCCCAGAAGAAGTGGACCGGGCTGCATTTGCCTCGGAATCCGGCGCGAAACGCCTCGAGCTGCCGCTGCGCGTAGACCAGCTGCCGCCAGAACGCGTGCGCGTGCTCGGGCTCGTACGTCGCGTGCACGGTGTCAGTGGCGAACGGCAGCGCCACCTCGACCTCGTTGGGCCATGCGTGAATCTCGGCGTGCACCCCGAACTCGCGCAGCGCCCCGAAGACCGCGGCGTAGAAGTCCGCGACCGAGAGGCCGGCGAAAGGCAGCGCGATCTCGCGTCCGTCACTGCACCGGATGCCGAGCCGGTGCGCGATCAGATCGAACTCGATGTCGAGCAGGCCACCGGGGGCATCGAAGGCCCCGGTGCTCAGTCCGCGCGCCGAGACACGCAGCGTCGCGTGCCAGTAGTGGTTGACCGGAGGCGACGAGACCATGCGGATCTTGCCCACGATCTGCAGCCACATGTGCAGCGTGTCCCGGGTGCCCTGCCAGTCGGCCACCGCGAGGCGCGGGAACGGCTCGGTCATTCGTCTCCTCGGCGAGCGGCGAGCTGCTCCTCCCAATCCGCGGGGAGCCGCTCCTCCGGCCCCGGGACCGTCTGGTCGACGGGGTGGGTCGTCGGCGGGGCGAGCGGGGGGCCGTGCACGACCGCCGAGGTCTCGTAGTCCCACCACCACACCTCGCCCGGCTCGAAGCTCTGGATGTAGCGGTGCCCCGTCGCGTGGAAGTGGGCCGTCGCGTGACGGTTCAACGACGAGTCGCAGCAGCCGACGTGTCCGCACGCGACGCACCGGCGCAGGTGCACCCACCAGCTTCCGCTCGTGTCGCACTCCTGGCATCCGGTCCCGCTCGGGGGGACGCCCCGGTCGATCTGCTCGGCCGTGGTCATCAGGCGAGCTCGGCGACGGCGTCCGTGATGACCTTCGCGACCTCCGCGGGGTGGCTCTGCATCACGAGGTGCGGCGCGTCGAGTTCGACGACCGTCCGCAGGCCCGCGCGCTGGTAGCCGAAGCGCTCGACGTCGGGGTTGATCGTGTGATCGGCGCTCGAGACGATGCCCCAGGCGGGCTTCGTCTTCCAGGCAGCGACCGGCGCGTTCTCGCCGAACGCGAGCGTGGCGAGCGGGCGCTGCGACACGGCGAGCACCTCGGCCCGCTCGAGCGGCACACCGTGCGCGAAGACGTCGGGGAAGGCCGCGACCTCGACCGACACGTCGGTGCCGGGCTCGCCGCCCTCGATCGGGAACGGCGTGTAGACGAGGTGCTGCGCGAGGTCGGAGTCGGGGAAGCCGCCCTGCAACTGCCCGAGGCTCTCGCCCTCTTCGAGCGCGTAGCCCGAGACGTAGACCAGGCCCACCACGTTCTCCGCGACACCCGCGACGGTGATCACGGCACCGCCGTACGAGTGCCCGGCGAGCAGCACCGGTCCCTCGATCTGCTCGACGACCGAGCGGATGTACGCCGCATCGCCGATGAGGCTGCGGTTCGGCACGGCGGGAACCCGCACGGTGTACCCCTGGTCGAGCAGCGCGCGGGTCACGGGTGCCCAGCTCGCGGCATCCGCGAAGGCTCCGTGGACGAGGACGATCGTGGGTTGTTCGGACATCGGATGCCACTCCTCTCGTCGCGGCCGAGTCGCCGCGAGTGGGTGCCCACGCTAGGCAGCGCGGCACCGGGGCGGCAGGGGCATTCGTCGAGAATCACGCTCGACAGATGTCGAAAGCGGATCCCCGTCGAGACGGGATCGGTGACAGGCTGGAGGAAGGGTCGAGACGGGGAGCAGCGGATGACGGGACAACGACGTCGAGTCGGAATTCTGCTGTTCGACGGGGTCAAGGCGCTCGATTTCGTGGGGCCGGCCGAAGTGTTCTCCGAGACGAACCTGACGACGGATGCCTACGAGCTCCGGTTCTACTCGCCCACCGGCGCCGATGTCACGGCGTTCATGGGCCTGCGGATCGGCGTCGACGGCGCCGCGTCCGAGAGCGGGCCGCTCGACACGGTGATCATCCCGGGGAGCGAACGGGCACCGGGCGTGTTCGACGACCCCGACCTGCAGCGGGCGATCACCGACCTCGCGCGCCAGGCGCGACGCATCGCGTCGATCTGCAGCGGCGCGTTCGGTCTCGCCGCCACGGGCCTCCTCGACGGTCACCCCGCGACGACGCACTGGAAGTTCGCCGACGCGCTGGCCAGCCGCTACCCCCGGGTCGCGGTCGACTCGGAGCGCATCTTCACCAAGCAGGGTGACATCTACACCTCGGCGGGGGTGGCCGCGGGCATCGACCTCGCGCTCTCACTGGTCGAAGACGACCTCGGCGCCGAGGTCGCGCGCAGCGTCGCCCAGCACCTTCTCGTGTACATGCGCCGCTCGGGCGGGCAGTCGCAGTTCTCCGCGGCGCTGAAGATGCCGGCCCCGCGCACGAGCATCGCCCGCGCGGTCGCCGACTACGTCTCCGACGATCCGACCCGGCCCACGAGCGTCACCGAGCTCGCGGCGCACGTGAACGTCAGTCCGCGGCACCTCACCCGCGTCATCCGCGACGAGCTGGGCGTCACTCCGGCCGCCTACATCGCGTCGCTGCGGTTGGAGCTCGCGGTCAACCTGCTCGAGTCGGGGGTCTCGATCGCCCAGTCGGCCGCCGCGGCCGGCTTCGGCTCGCCTGCGGCCCTACGCCGCGCTTTCCTCGCGCGCTACCGCGTGACGCCGTCGGGGTATCAGCAGCGGTTCCGCTCGACGGTCGCGCCGCAGGCCGAGGAGCTGTCGGCGTAGATCGACCACCGGGGGCGTCCGCGTCGGGCGGAGCGGGGACGAGCGGAGGATCAGGGGCGAGGGGAGGATCAGGCGCGGACTGTCGCCCTTCCTCCGTCCCTGACCCTCCGCTCGTCACGCGCTCCGCTCCTCACGCGCTCGGCTCGACGCGCGGCTCCCGCCCGTACGCCCGCCGCACGAGATCGCGCAGCGCCTCGACCCCGGGGGTGTTCGGTCCGGCGAAGAACTGGGTCATCGTGCAGCCTCGGGATGCAGGGATCGCCAACGTCTCGCTGCGCAGCCCCACCCACCCGTGGGACTCGATGTACACGAGCGGCCACGAGCTCGTGTGCGGTCGCACCTCGCACCGCTGCCACAGCTCGACGAAGCGCGGATCGGTGGCGCTGAGCGTGTCGACGATGTGCCGCAACCGGGGACTGCGCGGGTCCGCGTGATACCGCAGCGACGCGACGAGGTTGCTCGCAGTTCGGCGCCAGTGCGACTCCGAGTGCGGGTCGGGATAGTGCTCGAACACCGACAGCACGAGGTTGAGTCCCGGGCGCAGACCCCCGGGCGCGAGCAGACGGCCCGCTTCGTTGACCCCGATGACGTCGAGGGTGCCGTTCGACAGGTACGCCGGCGTCTCGGGGTGCAGGTCGAGCAACTCCCGGATGCCCGCGGGGACCTCGTCGCTGACGGCCGGCGCCTCGTGCCCCGCCGACAGGTTCGCGACGCGGTGCAGGTGCTCGTCGCCGTACACGTCGAGGAGGAGCGCGCGGCTGAGGGCGCTGAGCACCTCTGCCGAGGGGCGGTGGCCCCGCCCCTGCTCGATGCGCAGGTAGTAGTCGGCGCTGATCCCGGCGAGCTCGGCCACCTCGGTGCGACGCAGGCCCCGGACGCGGCGGCGCGACGAGTCCGACAGCCCGACCTGCGCGGGCGTGAGCGACTCGCGTCGGTCGCGCAGGAACTCGGCCAGCGGGCCACTCGAGGTCGTCACGCGCATCCTCCGCCGAGTAATGGAACGGTCGCTCCAATTCTCCGCGCGGCGCCGTCCGACCGTGCGACGCAAACGGACACGATTGCGCGAGAACCGGACGTGCCCGTTGAAGAGGGCGGGGGTGCAACGGGTACCGTGGCCGCGTGGGTCGACCCCGGCGATACGACGAAGATCAGCTCCTGGATGCCGCGCAGGAGCTGTTCTGGTCGCGCGGATACGACCGCACCTCGATGGAAGATGTGGCCGTGGCATCCGGAGTCGGCACCAGCAGCCTGTACGCGGCGTACGCGAGCAAGCTCGGGCTGTTCCTCTGCGTCTTCCGCCGGTACTGCGAAGGGCGCGTGGCGTTCGTGGCCGAGGCAACGTCCGCGCCGGCCACCGACCTGGCGGTGGTGGCCGGGCAGTTCCTCCAGCGCGTGGTCGACGAGTGCGGCTCGTCCGCGGATCGACGGGGATGCCTGATGCTCAACACGATCGTCGAGCTCGGCGATCGCTTCCCCGAGGTGCTCGACATCTCGACGGCGACGACCGCGCGAATGGAGCGCGTGCTGGCGGAGACGTTCCTCCGCACCGCGGCGGAACACGATCTGACCCTGGATGCCGACGAGGCCGCCGCTCATGCCGAGCGCACGGTGCTGGCATCCCAGGGGCTCATCCAGCTGAGTCGCCTCCGCGTCCCGCACGAGCGTCTCGCGGCTCTCGCCGCGCACTCGGCCCGAGCCTCGGTGTGGCAGGGCGCCTGACCGAGCTGCTGCTCGACCGTGCTGAGCGGTGGCGCGCCTGTCTGCGTCACGTTCTTGTCGGCTTGCTGCTCGGAAAGCCCCCACAGATCGAAGACACCTTGTCCCTCGTGCGGCTTCCGCGCGCGACAACGTGACGCCCTCCCCGCCTCCCTCAGCCAGACCTGAGTTCGACGCTATCCAGCGCAATATCTGCCCATTCCGCCCCAGGTGCCGGGGGCGGGCCGCGTCCGTCGCGTCGACGTCGCTGGATGCCGGGGCTGAGCCGACGGCGGGATTCATGGCGAACTTCGCTACTCGGATGCCAATAATCCCCTCTCTCGGGCTGATCGGCTATCGAGACTTACTTGGAGTCAGGAGCTGGACCTATGCTCGCTGCATGTCGACTGATGACGAGCTTCGCCGCGAGCCCGGAATTCGTGCGGTGAGCAGCTTCTTCGGACACTTCGGTGGAGAGGACGTAGTAGTGCGGCCGGCGGACCCTGCGAAGCCAGCCTTCACGATCGAAGTGCTACTCACGGATGGGGAGGCGACCTTCCCACCCACGGCCCCTGTGCATGAGGGCGATCTGGTCGAACGCAAAGATCCCCGGGGTGGTGTGATCGAGTATGCGATCGATCGCTACGAGTTCAGTAAGGACCCCTTTGGTCACGGCAACGACCACTGGAAGGCCCAGCTCGTCGAAAGGCGTCACGTCGCACGTCGTTTCGCGGAGCCTCATATCGTCGTCAACGGGGGCGTCAACCAGTTTGCTGTTGGCGATGGCAACACCTTGCAGCTCACTAACCAGACAGTGCACTACCCGGACGTCGTCAGCGCCCTCGGTGAGATTCGCAACACTATTCCGCGTGAAGCGCTGAATGCGGGTGAACTCGAAGAGATCGAGGAAGCCTTGACGGACGCAACGACCGCTGCGCGCGAGGCCGAGAAGCCAAGCGCCGTAAAGCGCGCACTCCACGGCGTCAACGGTGTGATCGGAGACTTGGCAGACTCAGCGAAGAGCGGAGCCGCTGACAGCGTGAAGGCGTGGGTCGCCGCGGCAACCGCTGCACTCCTGAGCCACATCGCCGGACTGTAGACCTCTCGCGACGAAAGGCCCGTCACCGCTCTCCAGCCGAGTCCCGCGGCCCCACCCGCACTCTCAGTGATGCCCCCGCTCTGCGCCACGCCGTCCGGTAAACCATCCCTATCCGGACGCCTGAGGGCCACGCTGGCGTCCCGGTGAACATCGCTCCTCCGACGCAAGGTTGTGGGGATCTCTGGGCTCTGCACAGGGTCACGCGGCCAGCCTCGACGCCTTATCTGGGCGAGCGGATCAGATCCCCTCCCATTTCACACACAGCGTCCGACAGATCGTGTTCGCCGGAGGCCACGTTGAGTTCCTTCTCGGACTGATGTTGCCCGGCGGGCCCCGGCGCAGTAACGAGCGCGTTCTAATGGAGTCCGCACGTCTCGTGGGAGAACGGGGCATTCCCGGGCAATGAGTACAACCGTGGCAACGGCGCCAACGATTGCAAGTTCTTGCTGGACATGTTCAACCAACGACACCCCTTCACCGACGCAGAGGGCCGCAAGGTTCGGGTATTGGTAATCGAACGATTCGCGGCTTCGTCATGGCCGACCCTCGATTGCGAGCGGGCAGCGCCTGAGAGTGGGGCCCCGCTGGACGAGCGTACCGCTCACATAATGCCGAGAGGGCTCGACTCCCGTTTCGGAGTCGGAGCCCTCTCGGTGCTCAGGATTGAGAGGTGCGGCGCCCGGTGAAGACGCGCCCCTGTCCGTTCTCGATCTGCTCGCGGCCGCGCTCGAGGGCTGCGACGAGCCCTTCGTTTGCAAGTAGGGCGCGCTCGTAGTCGCTGATGGCGGTGACCGGTTCCATCACGACAACGCCGTGAGGGCCGGTGGTGACGCGGTAGTCGCGTTCTGGCTGGAGGATCTTTCCGAGGCTGACTCGGCCCCGGCTATCGGTGTGCACAAGAGTCATGGTGAGGTTTCCGCACTGTTGAGGGGTCGTAGTGATGCGTTGTTGCAGCGGCTCTGTTGGCCGCCCCACTCTGCCGAAGGTTCCCCTTCAGCAGTTCACCGCTTTACCGTAGCACGAAATGGGGCACCGTGGAATATGCCGACTTGCCCCACTCTGGTAAAGTTGGCGCATGCACATCTTTCTGAGTGACGAGTCGCTTGCCGTCGAGGCGACCATGAGCGATCGCGAGAGCGACAAGCTGTACGACGCGCTCGAGCGCATCGCCGCCGACGTCGACGAGGCTAAGGCCGACCCCCGGAACCGATTCATCAGCTCGCGCAGCTGGTGGTCGACGCACATCCCCGGGACGGTGTACACCGCGTTCTGGTTCTCCGATGACATGCTGCGCGTCATCCTCGTAGCGAACGAGAACGACTACCCGCACTGAGGTTCGTGCGGCTAGGTGATGCCGCCCCCCGGGGCATCACCTAGCCGCACGAGCGGTGCACGTACCAGGCATCCCCGACCTGGAAGACGTCGAAAACCAGGCCCTCCCCGCCGCGTCTACGGCGGCCGCCATGCTCACGAAGCACCCGCTCCGTCCTCAGAGGCGCATCTCCAGAGCAGCGGCGGCCGTCCGGGCAATGAACACCGCGCCCAGCTCGGCCTTCTCCCCGATCCGGCCCTTGCTCTTCATGTCACTGAAGATCCACTTCGCTTCGTTCGTAAGTTGAGCATCGTTGGCGACTTCTAGCGCCCGCGCGCACCCTTGCGGCGTGAGGGGTCGATTCGGGAGCTGCACCTGTGGACGCTCATGCACGAGCTTCTTCTCGACGCCCTCGTCGATGACGATGATGCAGACAGTGCACTCGATGGAGTAGCCCACGCGTCGATCGCGTCCCGTAGCCATGGCGGCACCTAACCATCTTCTGCCTCTCGTCGGAACTCCTCAGCAGGAGTTCGCTCGAATAGAAAATCGTTGGTGGCGCCTTCCGTAGCCCGCGGACAGAGTGGACACCGAGATCTGTTCCGCGGCAGCGGGCGTGTGGATCGCAACGCCTGGTGGCGCATGTCTCGCGGCGATGGATGTCCGATCGGGTCAGCTGGACAATAGAGACGATATATATAGAATAGTGCGCGTGGAGCCTCTTCAGCGTGTGACGCAACCAACCATCGACGTCCTCGGCGTCCTGCTGGGGACGACCGGGCCCGCGTGGGGGCTGCGCATCATCAAAGAAACGCAGCGCCCTGCGGGCACGGTGTATCCGATCCTGGAGCGGTTGGAGCGGCAAGGGTGGCTCACCTCGGAGTGGGAAGACGACCCGGCTCGTTCGGGTCCGCGTCGGCGGTTGTATCGACTCACTGCGGAGGGTTCTCCCGCGGCGCGATCGGTGATCGCCGCGCACGCGGCTAAGCAGAGCGCCGCGGCGCCTGCGCGACCGGGACGGTTGGCTACCTCATGACAACTCTCTCAACGGTGCTCGTCGGTGTCGCCGTGCGGCTGTCGCCTCGTTCGTGTCGTGCTGATCGAAGCGAGCAGTGGGCCGCTGACCTCCGCGATGCCCCCGAGTTGGGTATCTCACCTCTCTCCGTGGCTGTCGGTGCGCTGACAGCCACAGCGACCAGCCGTGGCCCCGTCGAGTCCGCGGATCTTCCGGAACAACGCTCGAAAGGCAGGACCATGCACCCTCTCGTTGCCCCTCTCACCAAACTCGCCGCGGGGGCCCTCAGCCTCTCCGTCCTCCTGGCCGGGGGCGTGGCCGTGGGAACCGGCTGGCTCAGCGACACCATTGATCACCGCATCCGCGTCGCCAGCGCCGGCCCCGACGCTGACAACATCACCTGGGCGTCGCTCGAGGACGACCCGCCCGCGGAGACCATCGATGTCAGCACCCTCATCATCGCCGGACGCATGAACCCGACCGATGGCGAGCAAATCCCCTGACCCCGCCCGCACCGGCAACGTTGAGGGCCACGCCGAATGTCCGGCGTGGCCCTCAATTGGTGAGCTCGGGTCGAAAGGATGGCGGGTGTGAAGGCGATTGCTGCGGCGATGACGGCGAAGACGCCGGCCATCCGGGGGGGCCACTGAGCATCGCACGCCAGAGAGCTTCGTCGATCACCACGGGGGTGGTGATCACCTCGTACGGCGGGAAGGCACTGCGCAGTCCGTAGCCGATGCCGAGGCTGGCGATGACGAGGACCGCGGCGGTCAGGTTCCGTTGCAATTCCGGGCTCACATCACACCCCCATTGGGCGCCCCTGGGGCAGTTCGCGGGCCTTGAGGGCTTCTGATCCGGCGCGGGGGCAACGGGGCCGGCTGTGTGGCCTCGACGGGCTGGTCGTCGTCGAGGCGCCCGACGAGGGACGAGAGGGTTCTGCGTGCCATGGGGGTCCCCTATCTCTTTCCATTGACCCAGAGGCTCGTGAGCTCTAGGGCGAGGTCTTTGTAGTCGTCGATCGCGTTGGCGGTCGCGAGGCTGCGCGGGTAGGTCGTGACCACCTCTCCGGTAAGGGGTGCGTCGGTGTGCATCACGTCTTCGCGGATGTAGCTGCGGAACCGCGGAAGTGCGTCAATTGTCGAAGCCGGGTGTCGGACCCCGCGAGTAGGGTCGGGGCCAGGGAGGCGTCATGGCCGAATTCAGCAGGGGTTTCGGGACCCGCCGACGCGCGTCCGACCCGCAGCTCCCCCCGGGGCAGTACCTCACCGACGACTTCCCCGTGCTGTCCGCGGGCCCGACCCCTCGCATCCGACTCGACGAGTGGCAGTTCGCGATCCGCACCGAGACGGGCGCGACGACGACCTGGACGTGGGATGAGATCCACGCGCTGCCGATCGAAGACGTGCACACCGACATCCACTGCGTGACCCGGTGGTCGAAGTTCGGCACCTCTTGGCGCGGGGTCTCGGTCGACACGCTGCTCGCCGACATCGACAGTGCCGCGCCCTCGGTGATGGCGCACTCGTACGGCGGCTACACGACGAACGTGCCGGTGAAAGACCTGATGGGCGGCAAGGCCTGGGTCGTCTTCGAGTTCGACGGCAAGCCCCTCGCCCCCGAGCACGGCGGGCCCGCGCGCCTGCTCGTCCCGCATCTGTACTTCTGGAAGAGCGCGAAGTGGGTCCGCGGTCTCGTCATGCAGCCGCGCGACGATCCCGGCTTCTGGGAGCAGAACGGCTACAACATGCACGGCGATCCGTGGCGCGAAGAGCGGTACTGGTGACGGCGACGCCCTGGCTGCCGGCGCACGTCGCGTCGGTCACCCGCCTCACCGCGCACGCCCGCTCGCTCGTGCTCGACGTCCCGGGCTGGACGGGGAGCGTCCCCGGGCAGCACCTCGACATCCGCCTCACCGCCGAAGACGGCTACCAGGCCGAGCGCTCGTACTCGATCGCGAGCTTCGGCCCCGGGAACAGCGTCGAGCTCGCCGTCGACGAGGTCGACGGCGGCGAGGTCTCGCCCTACCTCGTCGAAGAGGTGCGTCCCGGCGACTTCCTCGAGGTGAAGGGCCCGCTCGGTCAGTACTTCGTGTGGCGCGAGAGCGACCCGTCGCCCGTGCAGCTCATCGCCGGCGGCTCGGGCATCGTCCCGCTCCTCTCCATCGCCCGGGCGCGCGCGGCCGCGGGCACCGCCCAGCCCTTCCGGTTGCTGTACTCGGTGCGTTCGGCACCGGATGCCATGTACGCCGACGAGATCGACCGGCTCGGGGCCCTCGGCATCCCGACCGAGTGGATCCACACGCGCCTCGCCCCGCCCGGATCGCCGCGGGCCGCGGGGCGCGTGTCGATGGCCGAGCTCGAGCGCCTGACGATCCCGCCCGCGGAGCGACCCCTCATCTTCATCTGCGGGCCGACCGCGTTCGTCGAGGCGACGGCCGATGCCGTCGTCGCCGTCGGTCACCCGCCGCTCCGGGTGCGCACGGAGCGTTTCGGCGGGGCGTAGCAGGATCGGGCCTCGTGATCGCCTCGGCCGTGGTCAGCGGAGGACCAGGGACGCAGGGAGGACGGATGCCGCGACACAGCCCTCCGCTCACCCCTCGCCCTCCGCTCACCCCGCGCTGCGTCGCGACGGCGAGCCCGTCACGCCCGCAGCAACCCCTCCTCGCGCAGCGGGATCACCGGCGCCTCGACCGCTTCCTCCTCCCACAGCCGCAGCAGCTTGAGCGCGAGGTGCAGGGTGCTCCGCTGCAGGCCGTCGGCGAGCGCGGCGCGCACCGACTCGGGCAGGTGCTCGAGCCGGTAGTACAGCGTCGTGCGGTGGATGTGCAGCCTCTCGCAGGCCACGGGCACGCGGCCGGCGGCATCCAGGTACGCCTCCACCGTCTCGCGCGGCGTCGGATCGTCGAGGGCCAGCAGGTCGAAGGCGGCCGGGCAGGCCTGGTGCAGCAGGGGACGCGAGCGCGGCACCGTGTGCATGAGCGCCCACCCACCGAGGTCTTCGGCGCGCACCGACACGACCTGGTCGGGCAGCGTCGCGCGCAGCCGCGCGGAGGCGATCGCCCGCTCGACGGCGGCGTCGATGTCGGTCTCGTCTCCGCCGCACGTCGCCATCCCGAGACCCCGCGGCACGACCCCGTGCACGGCGGCCTCTCGGGAGACGGCATCCGTCAGCTCGTCGATGTCGCGCACGGGCGCGGCGAGGAAGACGGCGGATTCTTCACGGATGCCGACGAAGTGCACCGCTCCGTGCAGGGTGAGCGCGAGGTGCCGACCGAATGCCGTGACCGCGAGCTCGCGGGCGGGATCGAGCCGGATCACGAGCACATCGAGATCGTCGGCGCGGCCATCGATCCACCGCCGGGCGCGCACCTCGCCGAGGGCGTCGCGCCGCCTTCGGCGGTCGGCATCCATCAGTGCAGTGAGCACCGTGTCTCGCGACGCGGCCAGGCCCGCCCCGAGGTCGAGCAGGTACGCCGCCGCGTCGATCACGGCCCACTCGAACGGGCCGAGCTCGCTCTGCACGGCGCCGACGACGCGCAGATAGGCCGCTCCCCGACCGAACGGGACGTCGACGCACACGGCCTCGCGGTCGGCGACCGCCGGATACGTCGTCTCGCGCAGACGTACCCGGCGGCCCAGCATGGTCGAGAGTTGGTCCACGATCTGCGGCGGATACATCCCGACTCCTCGCGTGCGTTCCGGTGGGGGTCCTCACACGCTACGTCGGCGAGGCCCGCGGCAGCGTGGCCCTCTCGCACACACGGTACCGCTCCCACGACGCGCGAGAGGCGCACCCCGATCCCCCGGAATGCGCCTCTCGTCAGGGGTTCACGACTGGATGAACGCCAGGATGTCGGGGTTGATCACATCGGCGTGCGTGGTGAGCATGCCGTGCGGGTAGCCCTCGTAGATCTTCAGCGTCGAGTTGGCGAGCATCTCGTGCTGGCGGAGCGCCGCAGCCTTGTACGGCACGACCTGGTCGTCGTCGCCCTGCAGCACCAGCACGGGCACGGTGATGGCTCGGAGGTCGGCTTCCTGGTCGGTCTCGGAGAACGCCTTGATGCCCTCGTAGTGCGCGACCGCGCTGCCCGTCATGCCCTGGCGCCACCAGTTGTCGATGACCGGCTGCGAGGGGGTGACGCCCTCGCGGTTGAATCCGTAGAAAGGACCGGATGCCACGGCCTCGAAGAACTCGGCACGGTTGGCCGCGAGGGCCTCACGGAACCCGTCGAACACCGACAGCGGGGTGCCCTCGGGGTTGTCGTCGCGCTGCAGCATGAGCGGCGGCACGGCCGCGACCAGGACGGCCTTGGCGACACGGCCTTGGGGCTCGCCGTGCTTCGCGACGTAGCGGGCCACCTGGCCGCCGCCGGTGGAGTGGCCGACGTGCACCGCGTTGCGCAGGTCGAGGTGCTCGACCACGGCGCTGACGTCGCTGGCGTAGTGGTCCATGTCGTGGCCCGTGCCGATCTGCGACGAGCGTCCGTGACCGCGACGGTCGCTCGCGATCACGCGGTAGCCCTTGCCGAGGAAGTAGAGCATCTGCGCATCCCAGTCGTCGGACGACAGGGGCCAGCCGTGGTGGAACACGATCGGCTGCGCCTCGGGGTTGCCCCAGTCCTTGTAGTAGATCTCCGCGCCGTCTTCGGTGGTCACGAATGCCATGACGTTGCCCTCTTCCTTGTCTCGACGAGTGCGCCACGAATGTGGCTCGACCACTCAACTCCGCGGCTCCCGCGCGAGCATCAGACGTTCGTCGAGAACCGCCGGCGCCCGGCGAGCGGAGGAGATCTCGGGACGGGAGGACGAGGGCCGCGGCATCCCTCCTCCCCAGGCCGAATCTCCTCCCCTCCCGCGACCCGCGCGACGAGCCTCGCGCCCGGTCCCGCGTGATCCACGGAGGACGAGGGACGCACGGAGGACGACCCCGAGGCACCGGTCCTCCCTTGGTCCCTCGCCCTCCCCCGGTCACGCGCCAGATCCCGGAGCCCCACCCAGGTCCCTGAGCCCCACCCCGCTCCCGGAGCCCCACCGAGGTCCCTGAGCCTGTCGAAGGGACCGGGAGCTTCGACAAGCTCAGCCCCCTCCGCCCGCAGCCGCGCCCCCGCGACGCCGCGCCCCCGCGACCCCTACTCCGTCACCTCAGCCCGATCCACCCGGAACGTCTCGCTCCGCCCGTCCGGCGCCGTCACCGTGACTTCGGCCACCCCCGAGCCGCCGGGGAACACCCGCAGCGACAGCCCGTCGAGGTAGTCGTAGTCGGGCCGGTCCTCGCGCGCGCCCCACGGCAGCACGGCCCCCGGCCGCACGTACAGCGGCAGCGAGTCGAAGCCGTGCGTCTCGCGACGCCACCCGCCGCCGACCACCCGCTCCCCGGTGAGCAGGTGCGTCCACTCCCCCTCGGGCAGATAGAACGACACGTCTCCGGATGCCGAGAACACCGGCGCCACGAGAAGATCGCCGCCGAGCATGTACTGGCGGTCGAGGTACAGGGTCGTGGGGTCGTCGGGGAACTCGAGCGCCATCGGCCGCATCACCGGAACGCCCGTGGCCGCAGCCTCCCGTGCCGCCGCGTACAGATACGGCATCAGCCGCAGCTTCAGGCGCGAGAACAGGCGCGTGACGTCGACCGCCTCCTCGTCGAACGCCCATGGCACCCGGTACGAGTCCGAGCCGTGGAAGCGGCTGTGCGACGACAGCATCCCGTAGGCGATCCAGCGCTTGAACACGGCCGGGTCGGGGGTGCCCTCGAAGCCGCCGATGTCGTGGCTCCAGAACGAGAAGCCGCTCCACGCGAGTGACAGGCCGCCACGGAGCGTCTCCGCCATCGAGGCGAAGGTCGACGAGTTGTCGCCGCCCCAGTGCACGGGCATCGTCTGCCCACCCGCCGTCGCCGAGCGCGCGAACAGCACGGCTTCTCCGACGCCCCGCTCCTCCACCAGCACCTCGTGCACCGCGGCGTTGTACAGCTGCGCGTACAGGTTGTGCATGCGCTCGGGGTCGGTGCCGTCGAAGTAGACGACGTCGGTGGGGATCCGCTCGCCGAAGTCGGTCTTGAAGCAGTCCACGCCCTGCGCGATGAGACGCCGCAGGTGCGACTGGTACCAGCGCACGGCATCCGGGTTCGTGAAGTCGACGAGCGCCATGCCCGGCGTCCACAGGTCCCACTGCCACGGCGTCCCGTCGGGTCGGCGCACGAAGTAGCCGTTCGCGACCCCCTCGGCGAACAGCACCGAACGCTGTGCGATGTAGGGGTTGATCCACACCGACACCCGCAGGCCCCGGTCGTGGAGGCGCTGGAGCATGGCATCCGGATCCGGGAAGACCCGGTCGTCCCAGGTGAAGTCGGTCCAGGAGAACTCGCGCATCCAGAAGCAGTCGAAGTGGAAGACCGACAGCGGCAGGTCGCGCTCGGCCATGCCGTCGATGAAGGAGGTGACGGTCTGCTCGTCGTAATCGGTCGTGAACGAGGTGGTGAGCCAGGTGCCGAACGACCACGCCGGCACGACGGGCGGGCGGCCGGTGAGTGCGGTGTAGCGCTCGAGCACGTCCTTCGGGGTGGGGCCGGCGATGACGAAGTACTCCAGCGCCTCGCCCGAGACCGAGAACTGCACGCGCTCGACGTTCTCGGACGCGACCTCGAACGACACGTGTCCCGGGTCGTTGACGAGCACGCCGTACCCGCCCGACGAGACGTAGAACGGCACGCTCTTGTACGCCTGCTCGCTCGAGGTGCCGCCGTCGGCGTTCCAGATGTCGACGGTCTGACCGTTCTTCACGACCGGCCCGAAGCGTTCGCCGAGCCCGTAGACCGTCTCGCCGACGCCGAGGTCGAGCTGTTCGTGGATGAAGTGACGGGATGCCGGGATGCCGGTGTCCGCACCTCGGTTCGAGATCACGCCGGCGTCGACGTCGGCATCCGCCGCGAGACTCACCCGCCCGAGAGACCGGTGCCCGCTGCCGGTCACGCGCTGCCCGTCGAGCTCGAAGGAGAGGTCCCACGGCGCGCCCGGCGCGATGCGCGCGACGAGCCGCCCCGCGCTCAGGGTGCCGGCCTCGACATCGACGTCGCCGCCGCCGCCGACGGCCCCCGGCAGCGCGAACCCGCGTCCGCGGCCGGCTCCGTCGTGGTGCACGATCCGCACCCGCACGACCCCCTCGAGCGGCGACGACAGCGTCACGGTCAGGAGCGTCCGGTTGAGCACATCGCCGCGCTTCGCGATGACCTTCGTCGGCGCGTGCACGACGAGCCCCGGTCCGTCCGGGGTGTCGTCGGTCCGGCTGATGTCGTAGGCCTCGGCCGCGTAGTCGACGGTCACGCCGTGACGCATGAGCCAGAACCCATCGGTGAACTTCATTACTTGACTGCTCCTGCCGTGATGCCGCGTGTGAGCGTGCGTTGGAAGATGAGGAAGAAGATGAGCGTCGGGATGATGCCGAGCAGCGCCGACGCGCTGATGGTGGTGACGTCCATGAGACGGTCGCCCTGCAGGACGCTGATCGCGACCGGCACCGTCTGGTTGTCGTTGGATGCCAGGAACGTCAGCGGGATGAGGAACTCGTTCCACGTCCAGATGAAGAAGAAGATGAGCAGCACCGCGAGGGTCGGGCGGCTGATCGGGAAGATCACGCGCCAGAGGATCTGCCAGCGGCTCGCGCCGTCGATCGCGGCGGCCTCGAGGATCTCGCGCGGGAACGTGCCGTACACCGACGACAGCAGGTAGGTGCCGAACGCCGCCTGTACCACCGTGAAGACGATGATGACCGACAGGACGTTGTCGTACAGGCCGACCGATTTGAACATGTAGTACAGCGGGTACAGCAGCGCCTCCTGCGGGAGCAGGTTCGCCATGAGGAACAGCAGCACGATGCCGGTGCGCCCGCGCACGCGCCCGATGCCGATCGCGAAGGCGTTGAGCACCGAGATGAGCACCGCGAGCACGGCGACGACACCCGAGATGAGGATCGAGTTGCCGACCTTGCGGGGGAAGTCCACGCGGTTCCAGAAGTCGACGATCCCGCCGAAGTCGAGCTGCTGCGGGAGCGCGAGCGGCCCCGAGGTCGCGTAGTCGAGCGGCGACTTGAACGAGTTCACGAGCACGAGGTAGAACGGCGCGAGCACGAGCAGCGCGCCGACGACGACGAGCGCGAGCAGCAGCCAGTCGACCGGGCGGCGGCGGGTCATGCCGCCGCGGCCGCCGCGGCCGCCGCGACCCGGGCCACCGGCGCGACGCCGCGGCGGGCGTTCGGCGGCGGTCGTGGTGAGAACGGATGCCGAGGCCATCAGAGTCCCGCCCTTTCCTTGCGTTCGAGCGAGCCCTGCACCCGGATGAACACGATCGACACGATGACGACGACGATCGTGAGCACCGTCGCGATCGTGGCGCCGTAGCCGACGTTCCGCTTCGTGAAGAACTCGAGGTAGGCGTAGTACGCGGGGACGATCGTCGAGCCCGCGGGCCCGCCCTGCGTGATCACGTAGACGGGGCCGAACACCTTCAGCGCCGCGATCGTGCAGGTCAGGGTCACGACGAAGATCTCGGGCCGGATGATGCTCATCGTGATCGCGGTGAAGCGCTGGAACCAGTTCGCCCCGTCGAGCTCGGCGGCCTCGTACAGCTCGGGGTCGACCCGCTGCAGAGCCGCCATGAAGACCACGACCGGGTAGCCGATCTGCACCCACACGAGCACGACCATCAGCACGATGAGCGCCGAGGGCATCTGCCCGAGCCAGTCGTACGAGGGCAGACCGAGGCCCGCGAGGATCTGGTTGAGCGCGCCGGTCTCGCCGGGCCGGACGATCCAGCCGATGACGATGCCGGCCACCGCGATGGGAAGGATCTGCGGCAGGTAGTAGGTCGCGCGGAGGAAGCTGCCGACCTTCCCGCCGAACTTGCGCCCCACCACGTCGAACAGCAGCGCCGCGACGGTGAGACCGACGATCGTCGGGACGACGACCATCGCGAGGATCATCCACACCGAGTTGACGAACGACGTCCAGAAGTCCTCGTCGGCGAGGAGCTTCGTCCAGTTGTCGAGTCCGATGAACTCGGGGTCGCCGACGCCCCGCCACTTCGTGAAGGTGAGGAAGACGTTCCACACCAGCGGGATGATCACGATCACCAGCAGCAGCACGAAACCGGGCAACAGGTAGAGCCAGTAGCCGGCGGTGCCACCGCGGCGCTGGGGGATGGCCGGCTGTTCGGGTGGCAGGGCCACGCGCGCCGGGCGGGTCAGAAGGGCCATGTGCGGGTCTCCGAATCGGAAGAGGTGGGGGCGACGGGACGCGCCGCCCCCACCGGGGTCAGCGGAAGTCCGCGGTGCCCTCGTCGTACTTCTTCCCGAGGTTGGCGTTGGTGGTCGCGGGGTCCTGCGTCCCGGTCACCAGGCCCTGCAGCTCCTGGACGAGCACGTCGTAGAAGCCGGGGGCGGGCCAGTCCGGGTAGAACGACAGTCCGTCGTCGGTCAGGATGCCGTTGAACGTGTCGATCAGCTCCTTGCTCTTGGCATCCGTGATGTCGGCGGTGTCGGCCGCGACGGGAACGCCGCCGTTGTTGCCGATGATCGCCTGGATCTCGGGGCTCATCGTGATGTCGATGAACTGGTACGCGAGGTCCTTGTTCTTCGAGCGCTCCGGCACGACCCAGAGGTTGCCCGACGATCCGAGCGACAGCTTCGAGCTCGGGAAGGTCGCGAGCGACCAGTCGAAGCCCGCCTCCTCGGTGAAGCGGCCGTACCACCACGAGCCCGAGACGAAGATCGGCGAGGTGCCGTTGATGAACGAGACGCCCGCGTCCTCGGCCTTGACCGACGAGACATCCTTAGCGATGTAGCCCTTGTCGACGTACTCCTTGAGGGTCTCCGAGGCGTAGTCGACCTCGGGGCCGTTCCAGTCGACGGGGTTCTTGTACAGCTGGTAGTCGTCGACCCACGAGCGGTCGGCCTTCGTCAGCGCGAGCTGGTACCAGAGCTGGCCGAGGGGGTATTCGGCACCGGCCTCGGCGAGCGGGGTGATGCCCTTTGCGACGAACGCGTCGAGGGCCTTCACGAACTCGTCGTAGGTCGTCGGCACCTCGATGCCCGCCGCTTTGAACGCGTCGAGGTTGTAGTAGACCCCGACGAATTCGCCGTAGTTCGGCACGCCGTACCAGGTGTCGCCGCCCATGACGCCGTCGGACGAGTACTTCGCGGTGGTCTGCAGCGACGGGGCGAGCTTGGCATCCCACCCGTACTCGCTGACGGCGTCGCCGATGTCGGCGATCAGGCCGGTGCTGGCGAGGAAGCCGGCGGTCGCGTTGCCCTTGTTGAACTCCATGAGGTCGGGGGCGGCGTCGGTGTCGAGCACCTGGCTCGCGGTCTTCTGGATCTGCTCGAAGGACTTCTCCTCGACCTTGACCGTCGCGCCCGTCTTCTCCTCGAAGATCGGGATGGCCGCGTTCCAGGCCTTCGCCATGGCGCTGTCGGCTCCCTCGTAGTGCCAGAGCGTGAGGGTCTTGCCCGCGCCGTCGGTGGATCCGGCGTCGCCGCCTCCCCCGCTGCAGGCCGAGAGGGTGAGGGCGGCGACGGCGATCGAGCCGACGGCCGCGAGGGCTCGGGTCGCGCGTCGTTGTGCGTTCGTGCGTGCCATCGTTGGCACTCCTTTCACTGTGTTCCGCTGGTTCAGGTGGGTCCGCTAGCGGGGGCGGATGCGCTGCGTGCCCGGCGTCGAAGAATCGTCGAAGCGCTTCGATGAGGGGCGAACAGAGCGAGATGTGGAGTTGGAGGGTCAGGCGCAGGGAGCCGCGGCCACGGAGCCACGCTCGAGATAGGTCGGGGCGATGAGATGGAGACCGGATGCCACGGGTCGACCGGCGATCAACTCGATGGCGAGATCGACGGCGAGTTCGCACGAGCTCTGCGGCACGAGCGGGATCGAGTCGACCGGGGTGGGCTGGGCGTCGGTGTCGAAGCTGCTGCCGACCGACACGATCGACACGTCGCCCGGAACGCTCTTGCCGAGGGCCGCGAGCTCGACGAGCACGACCTGCAGCACCTCTTCGGGCGCGTGCAGCACGATCCCGGTGATACCCGCCTCGACGAACGCCCGCACCGCGCGACGCACCTGGCTGCGATCGGTGACGACGGGACCGGATGCCACCGACGTGGCGCTCATCCTCCGCTCGGTCGCGCGCTCCGACAGGGCGGCGCGCACGCGAGAGGGGAAGTTCGACTTCTCGTACGCGCGCTCCGATCCGCCGATGAGGCCGATCGCGCGGTGTCCCGCGTCGGCGAGCCGGTCGACGGCCTCGATCGTCGCACGCTCGAAGTCGAGGTCGACGCAGACGAGGTCGTCGTGGTCGTCGGGAATGCCGACGAAGATCGTCGGGGTCGCGCTCGCACGGGCGATCTCGACCCGCGCGTCGTCGGGGGCGACGTCGAGCACGAGGATGGCATCCACGAGTCCGCTCTGCGCGACCCGCTTCATGCCGGCCGAGGCGTCTTCGTCGGTGAGCAGGAGCATGTCGTACTCCTTGCGGCGCGCGGCCACGGTCATCGCGTGCATGAACGACATGTGGCTCGGGGCGTGCGAGTCGGCGCGCAGCGGTTCCGACAGCGCGAAGATGTTCGTCTGGCTGCCGGCGAGCATGCGCGCACCCGCGTTCGGGCTGTAGCCGAGTTCGCGCACGGCGTCTTGGATGCGGAGGCGGGTCTCGGCCGAGACCGGACGCTTGCCGCTGAGCGCGTAGGAGACGGTGCTGATCGATACGCCCGCAGCCCGGGCGACCTCGTCGATCTTGACCATAGCGACTCCTTCGTGGCTGTCGAAGCGCTTCTCGGAAGCGCTTCGATGGCAAACGTAGATCAGGTCGCCGGGGAGCGCAAGAGTTAAGTTGGCGATCGCAACAAAACGGGTGCCCGGGCTCGCGCCGCGACGCGTGACGAGCGGAGAGCCTGGGATGGACGGAGGACGAACCCGCCGCATCCCTCCTCCCCTCGCCCCTCACCCTCCCCCGGTCACGCACCGCGAAGGAAGGCGGTGCCGAGCGGAGGACCAGGGGACCGCGGAGGACGAACCCGCCGCATCCCTCCTCCCCTCGCCCCTCGCCCTCCCCCGGTCACGCGCCGGGCGGAGGAAGGCGGTGGCGAGCGGAGGAGAAACCGGCACGGGAGGACGAGCGCCGCGGCATCCCCCCTCCCCTCCCCGAATCTCCTCCCCCCCAAGGCAAGGACGACCGGATGCCACGGGCCTCGGCGGCATCAAGACCGCCGACGTCGTGGGGCTCACGGCGAGCGGCGTCGCGCTCCTCCGCGCGGGGGCCGCGGGGGTGCCGCGCGTCTGACGCGCGCCCGCGCTCCGGGATAGCCTGACCACTCGGCATCCGACGAACTTCACCCCGAGGACGACCCATGAGCGGAAACGCTGCACCCGTGCCACCCGAGAAGCTCGCACGGCGGACGCGGATCCTCACCCCCTTCTCCGCCGCCTTCTTCGCGGCGGTGGGTGTCGCTCTCACGGGATTCGGCCTCGCGTCGCCGCCGATGCTCGCCGCCGGGATCACGGAGATCCTGCTCAGCGTGCTCCTCGTGGTCGCCGTCTTCGTCGCGTTGCCGGTCGTGCGATGGGTCGCCCTCGCGGTCGTCGTGGCCGGTGCCGCCGCCGCGGCGGTGCTCGCCGTGACGACGCTGCCGAACGATCTCGGGATCGCCGCGACCCTTCTGCTGGGCATCTTCGCGATGCTCGGCCTGACCTGGTTCATCCTGCACAGCTCTGCCCGCGCGGCACACCCGCTCCGCGCTTGAGGTACCCGGGGCTCGAGGCCTCGCCCCGCGCGCGCACGCGCGCGCCGCACGCGAGAGCGCGGCTCAGTCCCGCGGAAGGGCCCGCTTCGCGACGACGCGCCGCGCCTCGACGGCCGCTTCGGCGAAGTCGGTGTCGGGGTCGCCCATGACGATCGCCGTGGCCCGCGCGTGCGCGCTGATGACGTCGTACGGCGACACCGTCGCCCGCTCGATCGCCCCCTCGGCGCGGAAACCGATGGCTGCGAACGCACGGCTCAGGCTCCGCTGGGTCTCGTGATCGCCCCGTCCGAACTGGGTGGCGAGCTCGTCGGCGAGGTCTTCCTGCGCTCCTTCGGGAACGAGACCGGATGCCGTGCGCCAGGCCGCTCGCGCCACCTCGGGGTGCGGGTCGCGCAGCACCGCGGGCGTGATGGCCGCGAACGCGATCGGGTCGCCGATCTTCGACAGGGTGTGCAGCGCCTGACTGCGCGCCTGCGGGATCTCGGACGTCACCTCGGGCAGGAGGACCTCGACCGCGCGCGACGGATCGTGCCTCGTGAGAGCCCAGGTCAGCATGTCGCGCACGAAGAAGTCGGGTTCGACCGCGCACCGCGCCACGAGCTCGACGACGTAGCTGTCATCGGGTCGTGTGCCGGCGGCGAGCGCGGCTTCGAGGCGGGCGGACGCGTCCGGGTGCTCGAGCGCTGCGCGCAACCGGTCGGACGGAGCGGGTTCGGTCATGATGATCCCTTCGGTCCTTCCAGCGTGGCACGCCGCAAAAGACCCGGGGCCGGTGCGACGACTCTCCCAGCGAGGGCGAATTCGACGCCCGACCAGGGCGGGACGGATGCCGCCGGCCTCCGCCCGCGACACGGTCGGGCGCGCGGCTACCGCCGGACCGCCCGCTGCTCGATCAGCTTGCGGACGACGTCGGCGAAGTGCGGCGCGTACTTCGCCCACTCCTTATCGAGCTTCGCGACGTCGATCTTGCCCGTGTGGATGAGTTCGCACAGCTTCATCCAGCTCTCTCCCGTCGCCGCGGTGAGCGCGCCGGCCACCCCCGCGTTCACGACGACACCGGCGCCCGGGATGAGCTTGAGGAAGCTCGTCGCCAGCGCGCGCCCGGCGACCTGTACGCCGAACTGCGCGAGCGCACCGGCCGAGAGCATCGTCTTGAACTCGAGGTCGTAGATCGTCGCGATCCGCCCCATCATCGTCAGCTGGATCGGCGCCAGCGTGACAGCGTCCGTGACAGGGAGGGGAACCGACGCCGCTCCCGCGGCGGCCGCGGTGGCGGCGGCGATGACGGGCCGCGCCATCTCGCGCTTCCACGGGAGGTTGAGACGCTGCGCGATGCGAAAGGCGTCCTTGTCGCTCTCGGGGGCGAGCGCCAGGGTCTCCGTGACAAGGTCACCGAGGCCGTGCCCCTTGCCCTTCCCGTGCCGGTCGCGGGTGGAGGTCAGGATCACGCGGCGATACGGCACGTGCAGCGGCTGGCCGGTGGCATCCACGGGTTCGTGCAACCAGTCGACGAACGCCTGGAGGTCTTTCGCGATCCCGCGCTGCCCGGTGATGGGGTTCTTGATCCAGTCGACCTTGGTGAGCACGAGGATGACGGGGAGCCCCCGCGCGTCGAGCTCACGGATCATCGCGATGTCGGCGGGCGTGAGCCGGTCGTCGTTGGCTTTCACGCAGTACCAGACGACCGAGATCTGGTGGTCGCCCGGGTGCGCCGCGATCGCGTCGAGGTGACCGCGCAGCTGCTGGTCGGGCGGGACGGGTGAGCCGATCTCGAAGCCCTCGACGTCCCAGATCCCGAGGGACTCGTCGTGGTAGAACTGCACGCCCCGCGTGACCGGGAGGCCCTTCCCGACCTTCGCCCAGTCGCGCCCGAAGACGGCGTTGACGAGCGACGACTTCCCCACGCCGGAGCTGCCGACGATCGCGAGGTTGAACCGCCCGTAGCGCGACCGCGCTTCCGACGACGCGTCGACGAACGCTTTCTCGTCGAACGCGGGTTTCCTCGGGTCCTTCTTGGCCATTGCGCCCCCTCGTTCTCGCCGCTTTTGTCAGTTTCGCATTCGCGATCACCGCGAGGCCGCCTATGGACACAGAGAGGCCGAAGCATGCGGAGACATTCGCCTGCGCTCCTCACCGATGTCGCCGGAACTCCGCGGTGGGCGAGAGATGCCATTCCCGGTCGGCGTACCCGCACTCCCGGAAGCTCGGATTCTCCCAGTCAGGGTCGGGAAGGAAGTAGCCGCTCTTGTCCGCGAAGATGAGGACAGAAGAGGACCCGAAACGCAGCCGCACAGCGAAGTCGCTCACCCATTCCCACGACGCCGGGCCCGAGTACACGTCGTCGCCCTCCACTCGGAAACAGGTGTACTTCCGCCCGCCGAAGAAGTCGTTCCCCTCCGCGCCCCGGGGCATGTTCTCAACGAGCGCCCGACCCGTGTCCTCGAGACGGATGGTGATGGTCGCCGCATCGCCACCCGGGGTCGGCTGCCCAACGCTCATCCATTCCACGGGGGCGATGGAGCGCAACTTCGCCTGCTCGACCGCTCCCGCGATCCCGAACCCAGCGGCGACGACCACGGTGATGGCTACGACGACGAGAAGGGTCACGCACCCCCACCCACCGGGCCCGCGGCGAAAGCGGCGTTTGCCATGAGGAGTCACGCCCCGAAGGCTACGGACCGGCACGTGTCGAAAACGTATGCACTCCCCAGCCGGGTGATCACGCCCCGAGGATCTCGCGCAACAGCTCGTACTCGGCATCCATCCCCGCGTTCGCGCGCCGCGGGTCGTCCGACCGGCCGGTCCGGCGCATCTCCGCGAGATAGCGCCGGTCGGCGTCGAGTCGGGCGCGCGCGTCGGCGCCGACGTTCCCGTGCCCCGGGATCACGACGCGCGCCGCGTCGGCGTACGGCTCGAGCAGATCGAGCGCGCGCTCGTACGCGGCGACGTCGTGCGGCCAGAAGGGCAGCGGAAGCTCGATGTCGCTGATCATGTCACCCGCGACCAGCACGCGCGGCTCGGGGAGCCACACCGCCGTGTGCCCGGGGGCGTGTCCGTCGTGCACGATGAGCTCGACGTCGAACGCCGGGGTGCCGGCACCCACCCGCCCCATGAGGTCGATGAGGTCGGGGGTGAACTCCGGCCCGAGCGCCGCGACGAGGTCATCGCGCTCGGTGCGGGCGAGCTCGGCGGTGCGGGGCGAGGCCCACCGCGGAACGTCCCCGAATTCCGGATGCCACAGCACATGGTCGTGATGAGCGTGGGTCGCGAAGCCCTCGGCGACGGTGATCTCGCGCTCGCGCAGGTTGTCGGCGAGCGCCGCGAGCTCGTCGGGGAGCCACGCGGGGTCGATGAGCAGAGCCCGCCCGGATGCCACGACGACGGTCGTGTTCGTCTGCATGACCCGGCTCGTGCGGACCAGCACGCCGGGCGCGACCTCGCGGAGGGTGGTCACGGCTGCCGCCGCACCCCCACCCACCCGTCGCCGTCGCGCTGGAACACGATCCGGTCATGCAAACGCGACGGGCGGCCCTGCCAGAACTCGAACTCCGTGGCATCCACCCGGTATCCGCCCCAGTGCGGCGGCCTCGGCACCGGCTGGTCGTCGGGGAAGCGCGCGGTGACCTCGGCCATCTGCTCCTCGAGGGCGGCTCGGGATGCCACGGCCTCCGACTGGTGACTCGCCCAGGCCGACAGCTGCGACCCGCGCGGACGCGAGGCGAAGTACGCATCGTCGCGCTCGGGCGACAGCGGCGTCGCGGTGCCGAGCACGATCACCTGCCGCTGCAGCGCGTACCAGGGGAACAGGATCGAGACGCGCGGATTCTCGGCGAGCGCGCGCCCCTTGCGCGAGAGACGGTTGGTGAAGAACCACAGGGCGCCGTCGTCGTCGATCCCGCGCAGCAGCACGGTGCGCGAGGTCGGTGAGCCCGTGGCATCCACTGTCGAGACGACCATCGCGTTCGGCTCGGGCAGGTCGGCCGCGTCGGTCAGCCACCGCTGGAGAAGAACGAGAGGGGATGCCGCGAGCGCGGCGTCGTCGAGCTCGTCGAGCGTGTAGTCGAGCCGGTGGGCGAGGGGGTTCTCGGTCATCGCGCGGGTCTCCAGTCGGTCGACAGTCGCCTCATCTTTAACGGGACGGTAACACGAGGGCTATACAGATCGCGATGACGTGCGGATACTTTGGTAATCGATTACCCGACTCCCGAAGGACTCCACCATGAGCACAGCAGCACGTCACGTCCGTCGCGTCGTCGCCGCCGCCTGCGGCACCGCGATCGCCCTCAGCCTCGCCGCCTGCGCCGGCGGAAGCGCCGCCGAGCAATCGAGCGACGGCTCACTGACGACCGTCCGTTTCGTCCAGGAGTGGCCGGTCGCCGACGGCTTCTGGATCCCCTGGCTCGTCGCGAAGGAGAAGGGCTTCTACAAAGATGCCGGCCTCGATGTCGACATCATCACGCCGCCGAACACGTCGGCCACGATGCAGTACCTCGGCACCCAGCAGGCCGATCTGGCCTTCACGACCAGCGTCGACATCGTCACGGCACGTTCGCAGGGGGTGCCGGTGGTCGGCATCGGCACCTACGGCAAGAACAACAACTGGGGTCTCATGACGACCTCGGGTGAGCCGATCGCCCCGAGCGACCTGCCGGGCAAGCTCATCGGGACGTACAACGACGCGTGGTCGAACGCGCAGCTGTCGATCATGCTCGGCTCCGTGGGCAAGACGATCAACGACGTCACCCTCGTCACGGCCGATTCGAGCACCGTGCCGCTGCTGGTGGACGGCAAAGTCGATGCCATCACCGGCATCACCAACGCCGAGGGCAGCGAGCTGCAGTCGCTGGGCAAGGACTACTCCATCTCGTACTCCCGCGACTACGGCGCTCCCGACGCTCCCGTGCTCATGCTGGCCGGTAACTCGCAGTGGCTGCAGTCGCACCCCGACCAGGCGTCGGCATTCATGACGGCGACGATCGAGGGCCTCAACTGGGCTCGTCAGAACCCCGACAAAGCCGTCGACATCTTCATGACGGCGTACCCCGACGCCCAGACGAAGGAGTTCACCACCCTGCAGTGGCAGGCGACGTCGGCGCTGTTCGGCGACGAGGGCACCGATGTCACGGCCGACGATCTCGCCCAGTCGGCCGACACCTGGCAGTCGCTGGTCGACGTCGCCGTGAAGTACGGGCTGATCGACAAGGCCATCCCGGTCTCCGACCTCTACACGAACGCGGGGCTCGGCCAGTGAGCCGCGGAAGGATTCTGCTGGCCGGTGAGTCGTGGAGCACGACGTCCGTCCACACCAAGGGATTCGACACGTTCCACACCTCGGCCTACGAAGAGGGCGCCTGGCCGTTCATCCACGCCCTCGAGGCGGGCGGATGGACGGTGGAGTTCCAGCCCAACCACGTCGCCGCCGAGAAGTTCCCGTACACCGAGGAGGAGCTCGCGCCGTACGACCTGGTGGTGCTGAGCGACATCGGCGCCAACACCCTGCTCCTGACCAACGCGGTGTTCACCGGCGGCCGGCCGGCTCCCGCCAACCGCCTCACCTCGCTGGCCGCGTGGGTCGCGCGCGGAGGGTCCCTGCTCATGGTCGGTGGATATCTGTCGTTCCAGGGCATCGAGGCCAAGGCGAACTACCGCGCGACCGCGCTGGCCGAGGTCCTCCCGGTCGTGATGGAGGTGGGCGACGACCGCGAAGAGACTCCCGAGGCGATCACCCCGCTCTCCGACGGCGACCACGCCGTGACGCGCGGCCTGGGGGGCGAATGGCCGGGCATCCTGGGGTTCCAGCGGCTCGTTCCCGCGGCCGGGGCCGAGGTCGTCGCCACCGTCGGCGAGCACCCGCTCGTCGTGGTGGGGCACCACGGAGCGGGGCGCGTCGGGGCGGTCGCCACCGACATGGGACCGCACTGGTTGACGACGGCTTTCGTCGAATGGCCGGGGTACGCGGTGCTGTGGAACCAGCTCGCCGCCTGGCTCACCGACGAGGATGCCGCGGAGCAGACCTCATGACGTCGCCGCGCACGGTGTCGGACGAACCGCCCGAAGGCTTGGTGCGGGCACAGCGCCTGGCCATCCAGGTTGCGGAGGAGTTCGCGCGCGAGGTCGAACCCGGCGCCTCCGAGCGCGAGGTGCGCGATCGGGTCGACCGGCGGGTCATCGAGCTGGGTGGAGTCGGCACATGGACACCGACGGTGGTCGGTTTCGGAGTCGGCACCCTCAGTTGCTTCCCCACCGACGTGCCGTCGGAGCGACCGCTGTGGAACATCGACCTGGGCACGATCGATGTCCACCCCGTCACACCCGACGGATGGTGGGGCGACTGCACCCGCACACTCATCCGGGGTGACAACGTCCCGCAGCGGCGCGCCCTCGAGACGGTGGAGAGGATCCACGCCTCCGTCCTGGCCGCCGCCCGTCCCGGAATGCGCGCGTGCGACTGGTTCGCGCATTTCCACGCGCTGTTGGCCGAGACCGACCTCCTGCTGCTCGACCGGCTGCAGAACATCGGCCACTCGCTCTCGCACGACTCGTCGTACGACGACGGCTACATCGACGCCTACAACGAGACGGTGATGACGGGCGCGTGGGCCGTCGAGCCCTTCATCGGGAATCACCTCTACGGGGTGAAGCGGGAGGATGTCGTGTGGTTCGGCCCGACGAGGGTGACGGTGATCTCATGAGCGAAGCGAAGATCGTCCTCCGCGACGTGGCGCAGCGCTTCGGTTCCACCGAGGCGCTCGCCCCGACCGATCTCACCGTCGCCCCGGGGGAGTTCGTCTCGGTCATCGGGCCGAGCGGATGCGGAAAGTCGACGCTGTTCAACATCGTCTCGGGCATCCTCCGACCCACGCGGGGGTCGGTGAGCATCGACGGTCGCGACACCACCGGGCGGCCCGGGCAGGTGGGCTACATGCTGCAGAAGGATCTGCTGGTCCCCTCGCTGAGCGCCCTCGAGAACATCACTCTCGGCGCCCGTCTCACCGGCCGCGTGACGCGCGAGACGAAGCAACGGGCGGCCGAGATGGCGACGCACTACGGTCTCGGCGACTTCCTCGACCACTTCCCCCACGCGATGAGCGGGGGGATGCGGCAACGCGTGGCGCTGATGCGCACCCTCGCCTTCGCGAAAGACGTGATGCTGCTCGATGAGCCGTTCGGCGCGCTCGACAGCCAGACCCGCCTCGACATGCAGCAGTGGCTCCTGCGCGTGTGGACGGAGACCGGCTCGACGGTCCTCTTCATCACGCACGACATCGACGAGGCGATCTTCCTCGCCGATCGCGTGGTGGTGATGTCACCGCGTCCGGGGCGGATCAGCGAGATCCTCACGGTCGATCTCCCCCGCCCTCGTGACGTCGACGTGTTGACGACCGAGCGGTTCACGGCGCTGAAGAAGCGGGCGGTCGACCTCATCTACGGTCGCGCCTCCGGCGCCCTCGACGAAAGGCGGTCTCCCGCATGAGCATCGATGCCCTCTCTCCCGCCGGGCCGCGCCGATGGGTGACCCTGGTCACTCCCATCGTGTCGGTCGTGGCCCTCATCGCGGTCTGGGCGCTCGCGGTCCAGGTCTTCGCGATCCCGCAGTATGTCCTGCCCTCACCGTGGGCCGCCTTCGCCGCGATCGCGGAGGACCGGGATGCCATCAGCCGAGGCATCGTCGCGACCGGCCAGGTGTTCGCCCTGGGCTTCGTCATCGGCGCGGTGCTGGGTTTCGCGCTGGCCTTGGTCATGGCGGCGTCACCGCTGCTGTTCCGGCTGCTGTACCCGATCATGATCGTGAGCCAGGCGATCCCCGTCGTGGCGATCGGTGCGGCCCTGGTGATCTGGCTGGGCTTCGGACTCGCGCCCAAGCTCGTCGTCGTGGCGATGATCGTCTTCTTCCCGGTACTCGTGAACGTGCTCGACGGACTGCGCTCCGTGGATCCCGACACGAAGAACCTCGCTCGGGCGATGGGGGCGTCGCCCTGGCGCACCTTCGTCGTCATCACGCTGCCCGCGACCTACACGCCGCTGTTCTCGGCCTTGAAGATGTCGGCCACCTTCTCGGTGACCGGCGCGATTCTGGCGGAGTCGTTGGCATCCACGACCGGAGGCCTCGGCGTGTATCTCTCGACCATGCAGGGTCGCTTCAACACCCCGGGCGTCTACGCGGCCATCATCGTTCTCGCCTCGATCGGGCTGCTCGCGTTCCTGCTGATCTCGCTGTGGGAGTCGGCGAGCACGCCCTGGCGCCGGACGAGCATCGTGCCTCGGCGACGCCGCATGTCGACGCGTGCGCGGTCATAGGCTGGGGGGCATGACGCGGCGTCCGACGGTACGAGACGTAGCCGACGCCGCGGGTGTCTCAGTCGCCACGGTGTCCCGCGCTCTGTCGGGGGCACGGGCCGTCAAACCCGAGCACCGCGAGCGCGTGGCGGCGGTCGCGGCTCAGCTGGGCTACCGTCCGCACTCGGTCGCACGCGCCCTGCGCCGGGCACGCACGGGCGTGGTCGGGATGGTCGTGCCGCGCATCGACAATCCCTTCTTCCCCCAGGTCGTCAGCGGCGTCGAGAGGGCCCTGCAGGCGCACGCACTCGCCCTGTTCCTGTGCAGCTCCGACGACGACGTCGACACCGAGAGCAGCCGCCTCGACGTTCTGATCGAGCGCCAGGTCGATGGCATCCTCGTCGTCCCGTGCTCGCAGACGGCGTCGGCCCCCGCGCTCGAGGCCGCGCGCGAGGCGGTGCCCCTGGTCCAGATCGATCAACGTGTGCCGACCGTGGCGGCCCCGTTCGTTGGTATCGACGACTCCACGGGGATCGATGCGGTGATCCGCCACCTGACCGCGAGCGGCCGTCGGCGTCTCGCGTTCGTCGGTGCCGACCCGACGAACTGGTCGGGTGCACGCCGCCTCGAAGGTTTCACGACGTGGGCCCGGGCGCACGACGCCTCCGCGACACGCCGAGTCGCCGACGGTGACTTCAGCCGCGAATCGGGCCGGACGGCAACGCTCGAACTGTTGTCGCGCGACGGTGAGATCGATGCGCTGGTGTGCGCCAACGATCTCATCGCTCTCGGTGCCCTCGACGCGGCAGCGGACCTCGGCCGAACGGTGCCCGGCGACCTCGCGATCACCGGCTTCGACGACATCTCGATCGCCACGGCGTGCCGGCCGACTCTGACCACCGTGCGACAGCCTGTTGCGGAGATCGTCTCCACGTCGGTCGCCACGCTTCTCGCCCTCATCAACGATCAGACGGCACCCGACGAGACCCTCCTCCCGGTGGAGTTGATCGTCCGCGGCAGCGCCTGACCCTTCAGCCGAAGTGCTCAGCCCCACCGCGCAGCGATGAGGGCGTGGTATACCTCGACCGCCTCCTCGAGCCGGCGCACCGACACGGACTCGTCGGTGGTGTGGGGCTGATCGGCATCGCCCGGCCCGATGATGTACGAGCGCGATCGAGCCGGGTCCAGCACGGCCGCGTCGGTGAAGTAGCTCACGCCACCAGCGTCGGAGGGTTCTCCGCGTACGGATGCCACGATGTCGAGCACCGTCCGCGACACCGCCGAGTCGGGATCGCTCCACACCGAAGGCACATCGAGGGCGCGGGTGACGCTGCCGTGGTCGGCCAGGAGCGCGACGATCTCTTCGGCGCCGGCGCCGGGAACGGCGCGCACGTCCACGGTCATGGTCGCGGCGTCGGGCACGAGGTTGGTCTGGGTGCCCCCGGCGATCGTGCCGACGTTGGTCGTCCGCGTGCCGAGGTGCGGATGCCGCGGGCCCCGCGGCGCATCCCGCAGAGCATGCACGGCGTCGGCGAGGGCATCGATGGCGTTCGTCCCGAGGTCCGGGCGCGACCCGTGCGCAGCTCGTCCTCGCGCGTCGAGTCGCAGCCAGCTCGCGCCCTTGTGGCCGAAGCGCACCTCGTTTCCGGTGGATTCCCCCACGACGAGGATGCCGTCCTCCGGCAGAGGGACGTGCGCGGCCACGGCGGCGGCGCCGTGGCATCCGGTCTCTTCAGCCGAGGTGAAGACGAGCCGGAAAGGCGCGGATCCCTCGCGAGCTGCGCGAGCCGCGGCGACGGTCATCGCCGCCACCCCGCCTTTCATGTCGCTGGCTCCCCGTCCGAAGAGCCGGTCGCCGTCGATCTCCCCCCCGAACGGGCTCCTGGCCCACGGAGCCGCTCCCGTCGGAACCGTGTCGAGATGACCGCTGAGGGTCAGAGGTCCTCCTCCGCGCCACGTCGCGACGAGGTTGGAGCGCCCCGGATGCCACGGCACCCACGCGAGGTCGAGTCCCGCGTCGGAGAGGATCGGCGCGAGCACGGACAGGGCAGCGTCCTCGTTGCCGTCGACCGTGTCGAGGCGGATGAGATCTCGCGTCAGCCCGACGACGTCAGGAGTCGAGGACCGGGTCATCGAACGGGATCGAGCCGATAGGCCTCGGGACGCCGGTCGCGCACCGGGTTGTTGAACGCGCCCCACGCGCGACTACGCCGCGTTGCCGCGAGGTCGATGTCGGCGACGAGCAGCGCGGACCCGGTCGCCGGAAGCGGGGCCGGCCACGGGCCAACCCGTGTGGCTGACGATGAGGCTCTGGCCGATGAACTCCTGCCCGCGCTCGACCCCGACGCGGTCGGCCGCGGCCACGACGATGCCGTTCGCGTGCGCCGCCCCCATCGTGAGGATGGTGGCCATGCCGGGCTGTCCCACCGCTTGACCGGGGATGGGCACCCAGTTCGTCGGCACGCACACCAGATCGACACCCTGGAGCGCGAGCGCGCGATAGCTTTCGGGGAACCATCCGTCATAGCAGATCATCATGCCCAGCCGACCGAATCGCGTATCGACGATCGGAAAGCCCAGGTCGCCGGGCTCGAAGAAGAGGGCCTCCTCGTCCCAGAGGTGAACTTTGCGATAGACCGTGTGCTGCCCGTCGGGAAGGCAGAGGATCGCCGCGTTGAACAGCCGCGAACCCTCCCGTTCGGGGAAGCCCGCGACGACGATCACTCCGAGCTCGGTAGCGAGACTCTTCCAGGCGATCGTGGCGGGGCCCGCACCTGCGACCTCGGCAAGTCCGAACGCTTCGTCGCGCGACGCCATCATGTATCCCGACGAGACCAACTCGGGCAGCACGACGACGTCGGCACCCTTCGCGGCCGCCTCCCGAATGACCGACTCGGTGAGAGCGACGTTCGCGTCGACATCACCGAATGCCGGCTCGACCTGGCCCACTGCTACTCGCATGACAACGCCTCCTGGTAATCGATTACCTATGCTCGCACGTCGGCATGCCGCGTTCGATGGCTCGGCGCGGAATTTACGCACCGGAAACGTGCCGAGACCCGAGGATCCGGAACACCCCCGCCCCCAGGAGGTGGCGAAGGAACGGCGTCAGTGAACACGATGGCGGCTGAGAAGACGTGCATCCGCGGAATGCTCACCGAGCACCCCGAGTTGCACCCGCGTGGCACTGCCCCCTCCACGAAAGGACTCCTCGATGAGCCTCTTCAGCCCCACCACCGTCGGCAGCACCGCGGTCCGCAACCGCGTCTCGCTCGCGCCGATGACCCGCCTCCGCGCCGGAGCGGACGGCGTTCCCGGACCGATCGTCGCGACCTACTACGCGCAGCGCGCGGGCATCGGCCTGCTGGTCACCGAGGGCGTCTTCCCGAGCGACGAGTCGCGCGCGTACCCGGGCCAGCCCGGAATCGTGACCGACGCGCAGGCCGCGGGATGGGCGAAGGTCGCGGATGCCGTCCACGCCGAGGGCGGCACCGTCTTCATGCAGCTCATGAACAGCGGGCGCGTCACCCACCCGCTCATCACCGGCACCGACCGCATCGTCGCCCCCTCGGCGATCGCCATCCAGGGCGAGACCCGCCTCGCCGACGGCACCAAGGTCGACTACGCCGTGCCGCACGCGCTCGAGACGTCGGAGCTCGCCACCGTCCTCGACGAGTTCGTCGCCGCCGCCCGTCGCGCCGTGGATGCCGGACTCGACGGCGTCGAACTCCACAGCGCCAACGGCTACCTGCTGCACGAGTTCCTCTCCCCCGCCTCCAACCAGCGCACCGACGCCTACGGCGGATCACCCGAGGCCCGCGCCCGCTTCGTCATCGAGGTCGCGCGGGCCGTGGCCGCGGAGATCGGCGCGGAGCGCGTCGGCATCCGGATCTCTCCCGCCCACAACATCCAGGACGTGTGGGAAAAGGACGACGCCGAGACCCGAGCCACTTACGAAGCCCTCGTCACCGGCCTCGCGCCCCTAGGCCTGGCGTACCTGAGCGTGCTGCACGCCGACCCCGCCGGCGAGCTGATCCAGGACCTCCGCCGCGCCTTCGGCGGAACCTTCATCGTCAACTCGGGCTTCTCAAAGTTCACCACGCGCGAAGAAGCGGTGTCGGTCGTGGAGGACGACATCGCCGACCTCATCGCCGTCGGCCGCCCCGCGATCGCCAACCCCGACCTCGTCACGCGCTGGGAGCAGGGCGCGGAAGAGAACGAGGTCGACCAGGCCTCGGTCTACGGCGGCGGCGAGCGCGGGTACACGGATTACCCGGCGCTGCAGGGCTGAGTTCCGGATGCCGGGGGCCTCGCGCGATCGTTCGTGCGGGGCCCTTTGTTTGGCGAGAACAGGGGTATATCGCCCGCGATAACCCCTCGACTACCCTGATCGCATGAACATCCGCGCGGGACGAGAAGCGGCGGGCATGAGCCAGGCCGAGCTCGCCCGCGCCGCCCGTGTGGCGCAGCCCAACATCTCGGCGTACGAGAACGGCCGACGTCAGCCCAGCCCCGAGGTCCTCGAACGGATCCGTCGCGCGCTGGTCGGCACCCTCAACGAACGTCTCTTCCGTCACCGCGACGAGATTCATCGCCTCGTCGCCGAGCATCACGCCACCGCGCCGCGGGTGTTCGGATCCGTGGCTCGCGGCGAGGAGACCGCGGCATCCGACATCGACATCCTCGTCGACTTCACGCCCGAAGCCGGCCTCCTGGATGAGGTGGGCCTGCGCCTCGCCCTCGCCGATCTGCTTCACGTCGAGGTCGATGTCATCGCCTCCGACACCCTCCGCGGTGAGTTCCGGGAGCGGGTGCTCCGCGAGGCCGTCCCGCTGTGAGCATCGAGAGTCGTCAGGCACAGGATGCCGCGACCCGCGTGATCGCGGTGTGCGAGGTCATCGCACTCATCGTCGAAAAGGGCGAGGAGCACTTCCTCCGCGAGGTCGAGGCGCAATGGGCCGCGGAGATGGGGCTGATGCGGATCGGCGAGGCGGTCGCCAAGATCCCGCCGCCCGTTCGCGAGCGCTTCGCCGGTCAGCCATGGCGTCAGATCATCGACATGCGGAACTTCGCCGCCCACCAGTACGACGACCTCGACCCGCACCGCGTCTGGCGCACGCTCACGCGTGATGTGCCGCGGTTGCGCGAGTACCTGGCGTCAGTCGTCATTCCGGGACTCTCCCCGGACACCGGTAACGCAGCACGGTAGTCCCCGGCGAAATACTCCTCAGGCATGTCGTCGAGACGGGAAGGCGGCAGATCGAGGCACCTCATGGCCGCGCGGCTTTGGGGACCTCGACGGCGAGGAAGATCGCGACGAGACCGAGCAAGCTTCCGGTGACTCGGCGCTGCCATCTCGTCCAGGTGGGGCGGGTGTGCAGGGAGCGAGCGATCGACCCGGCAGCGATGACGATGGTGGCGTTCACGATGAGGCTGACCAGGATTTGGATGCCGCCGAGCACGAAGCCCTGGGCGACAGCATGACCGGCGCATGAGTCGATGAACTGCGGGATCAACGCCAGGTACATGACGGCGACCTTCGGATTCAGCAGATTCGTGACCAGCCCCAGTCGGAACAGCTTCGCCCCGGAATCCCGCCCGAGGACGCGGGTCTCGAAAAGCCCGGTCCCGCCCGGACGCAAGGTCCGCCAGGCCAGGTACGCGAGATAGGCCACGCCCGCGGCTTTGAGGCGGATGTAGAGCCAAGGAATGATCACGAAGACGACGGCGAGTCCCAGGTTTGCCATCGTCATGTAGACGAGGAACCCCACCCCGGTGCCCGCCAACGAGATCAGGCCCGCTGTCCACCCCTGGGCGATGCTGCGGGAGACGAGGGAGACCATGTTCGGCCCGGGCGTGAGCACCATGACCAGCGCTGCCAAGGCCACCCCGACCGCTGCGCTCCAGGAAATGAGACCAACCAGCATCGCGCCACCGCCGTCCGTCCGTGAGTCCTGACCACGGTGGCGTAACGATGTTACGCATCTCAACCCTTACAGGAAGGCGCGGACCCCCGCGGACTCAGCAAGTGGATCTCGACCCACCCCGAGTGTGAAGACCACCCCACCGAGCGGCTCGTGTACGCATTGACGTACATCAACGGTGCGTGTCAGAATCCTCGTACATAGCAGGATGTGACTGGAATTTCGTACATGCTGCGAGTGAGGGAGGACCTGCCAGTGCTCGTAAACGTCTCGCTCGACTGGGGAAACATCGTCCGCGACCGCCGCTCCGACCTCGGACTGACCCAAGCGGACTTGGCGCAGCGGATCGGGCGCGCCCGCCAGTGGGTGGTCCGGTTCGAGTCCGGTCACGCCGGGAGCGCGAGCGTGGACAGCCTGATGGCAGTGCTCCACGCGCTTGATCTGTATGCCGAGGTCGACACGGCGGAGGATGAGACCGACTCGGATCCGATGTTCATGGATGTCGTCGATCCATGGGATGCGCCGAAGGCGCAGCCGTGAGGCTCACCGCGTATCTGGACGGGCGGCGCATCGGCTGGTTCAGCCAGCGCGACGGTGGCGACATCTCGCTGGAGTTCGATCCCGCCTGGCAGCGTGACGCCGGCCGCCTCGAACTGTCACTGTCTCTGCCGAAGAGCCGCCGCCGGCACGAGGGCGCCGCGCCCGGGAACTTCCTCTGGAACCTTCTGCCCGACAACGACGCCGTGCTGGCGCGGTGGGGGCGGACGTTCGGCGTCTCGCCGCGCAACCCGATGGGGTTGCTCGCCAACGTCGGACGGGATGCGGCGGGCGCCGTACAGCTCATCGACTCGACTCAGTGGGACGAGCCGGTCCTCGACGGACCGGGCGAGATCGAGTGGATCGATGACGCGACCATTGCCTCGCACCTGCGCGAACTGCGCGCCGACCCTTCCGCGTGGGTGGCGACGGGGTACGACGGAGGCTACTTCTCGCTCGCCGGAGCGCAGTCCAAGTTCACTCTCGTCCGTGGCCGCGACGCCTGGGGATTCGCGACCGGAAGCACCGCGTCGACGCACATCGTCAAATCCGGCGTGGCAGGGCTCCGCCGGGGCGATCTGAATGAGCACCTGACGATGCGTGCTGCGCATCACCTGAACATGGATGTCGCACGCAGCCGACTGGTGAACTTCGACGACGAGAGCGCGATCGTGATCGAACGCTTCGACCGGTATCGCCGCGCCGAGCACGCTGAGGGAACGTCAATCGCCCGCGCGCACCAGGAGGACTTCGCGCAGGCGACGGGAACGCATCCGACGGCGAAGTATCAGAACGAGGGCGGCCCCGGCATTGCCGCGATCTCACGACTCATCATCGACAGATTCGGTCCCGCTGGCCCGATGCATGCCCTGGGATTCTTCGACGCCACGATCTTCAACTGGGTTGCACTGGGAACCGATGCCCATGCGAAGAACTACGCACTGCTGTGGCCGACGGCTCGAACAGGATGGCCTCGCCTGGCGCCTCTCTACGACCTCGGCTCGGCACTGGCATATCCCGAGATCAACAACCGCAGGGCGAAGCTCGCGATGTCATTCGACGGCCACTACCGCACGTACGAGATCGAGCCTCGGCACATCGTGCGCGAGGCGAGTGTCTTCACCGGCATCCTGGGGCAATCAGCCACCGTGGACTGGGTGTATTCGCGCGCTCGAACGTACGTCGATGGGTTGCCCGAGGCACTGAGCCTTGCCGCCGAGGAAGCCTCCCTCAGCGGGGAAGAACGACAGTTTGCCGCGACGCTGATCGATCGAGCCCGCGAGCGCACACAGGATCTGCGGCGGGCAGCTAGATCGACGGTGAAGACCCGCACAACCTCGCTCGCCCCGAGCGATTGTTGGGCAGATTCCTCACCCTGTGTCGTTGTGTGCTTCCCCGTGGCCCTCTGCGTCAGTCGCTGACGGCTGCTGAAGACTCCGCCTCCCGGGACGAGCGCGACGACGCCACACCCCGCCCGAACGCCTGCCCCTGCAGAATTGCCCCGAGGTCCACACCGGTCGCCGACTTCACGCTGTCGAACGTCGCCGCCAGACCCGCCGCCTGTTCGCGCGCGATGTGCGTACCGGCGGAGTCGCCGCCCACGAGGGTGACGTTGCCGACGTTCTGGTAGCCCTTCGCAAACTCCGCCATGAGGGCGGGCAGCTGCCCGATGAGCTCGCGGCCCAAGATGGCCTCCTGGTTCTCGCGGAGCGCCTCGGCCTCGGCCTGGATCGCCGCGGCACTCGCCTCACCCTTCGCGCGAATGGCCTCCGCCTCGGCGAGGGCCTGAGCACGGAGCGCCTCGGCTTCGGCACTGGACTTCGCGCGCAACGCCTCAGCTTCGGCCTCTGCGCGCGCCCGCACGGCGGCCGCTTCGGCGGCGGCGGAGGCCTGCCGGGCCTCGGCCTGACGCTGCACCGCGTAGGCCTCGGCATCCGATTCCTGCTGCGCCACCTGACGGTCGGTCTCGGCCTTCTTCTGGCGTGCGTACGACTCGGCGTCGGCTTCGGTCTGCTTGCGGTACTTCTCGGCATCCGCGACGCGCTTCACGTCGGCGTCGAGCTCGGCCTGACGGTTCTCGGCGCGCTGCACCAGAACGGCCTGTTCCCGCTCCGCGCGGGCGAGGTTCTCGGCCTGCTCCGCCTCGGCGTTGGCGCGACCCACCTCGGACTTCGACGCCGCCGTGTTCTTGTCGAACGCGGTCTGCTCGATGAGGTTCGCTTCCTCCGTCGCGAGCTGGCGCGCCTTGACCTCGCGGGCCGCCTCGATCCGCGCGACCTCGGCCTCGCGCTTGACGCGCTCGACCTCTTGCGCGCCGAGGGCCTCGATGTAGCCGTTGCGGTCGGTGACGCCCTGAATGGCGAAGGAATCGAGCACGAGACCCTGCGCGAGAAGGTCGCCCTTGATGCCCTCGGCGATCTCGTCACCGAGCTTCTGGCGGTCTTGCATGACCTCTTCGACGTTGAGCTTCGCGACGACACCGCGCAGCGCGCCCTCGAGCTGCTCGGTGGTGAAGACGTCGATCGCCTGGTCCTGCGAGGCGAAGCGCTCCGCGGCAGCACGAACCTGGTCGGGGAGCGACCCGATTTTGACCAGCGCGACACCCGCCAGGTGGATGGTCACGCCGTTCTTCGTCTGCGCGACGGGCTCCATTTTGATCTGGCGCGAACGGAGCGAGATGCGATCCGAACGCTGCGTGAGCTTGTTGACGAAAGCACCGCCACCGGTGATGACCGTCATATTCGACGTCAGCCCGTCGGACCCGCGCTGCTTCTTACCGACGATCACAATCGCCTCATCGGCCTGCGGCACCTGATACCAGGCCCGGAAGATGAAGAAACCGATCAGCAGGATCAGCAGCACCGCCCCGACGGCGACGACGACAGCGATGATCCAGAAAATGTCATTGTTCACGACAAGCGCCCCCCGGCTCCGAGATTGCGGATTCTGGGATCACGCTATCGGGTGCCGGTACCGCTGCACGGTAGCCCCCGAACCGAACTCCCACCGCTCGACGAGCTCGAGCTTCAGGTGCTCCCCGATCCCCTCGAGCAACCGCGGACCCCGCCCCGCCACCACGGGATGCACCACGAACGTGAACTCGTCGATGAGCCCCGCCGCGGCGAGCGCCGCCGGCAGCCGCACGCCGCCGAGCGAGATCCCCCGCCCCGGCCGCTCCTTCAACCGCCGCACCGCGTCAACGACATCGCCGTTGACCAGCTCAGCGTTCCAGTCGACTTCGTCGAGAGTCGTGGATGCCACCACCTTCCGCATCGGATCCATGACCTCCGAGAAGGCGACCTCACTGGCGTCCATCCAGTCCGGCCACTGTCCCGATTCGGGCCTGCGCCACGCGCCTTGCATCAGCTCATACGTCACGCGCCCATAGAGGAGCGTGTCGGAGCGACGGAGCTCGTCGGTCCAGAACGCCATGGACTCTTCGTCGGGCGGGAGGCCCTCCTCGTGCGAACAGCAGCCGTCGAGGGTGACGTTGATGGCGTAACGGAGGGGCTGGGTCATGCCGCTAGCTTCCTCGCCGGGGCTCCTCCGCGGAAGAGCCCGCTCCCGCGAATCGCTCCGCCTGCATCGCGAACGCCTCCGCCAGCTCGGGCGGCCCGACGACCTCCATCTCCACCTCGAACCGGCCGAAGGATGCCGCGAGCGCACCCCACGACCACGATCCGGCTTCGAGCGTGCAGCGGCCCTCGTCGACCACCGTCACGGTTCCGTCACCCGCGAAGGGCCGGACGCGATGCGCCGGCGCGTACAGGACGACCGTTCCACGGCACGGCCACTCGTTGGCATCCGATCCCTTGAAACGCCCCGAGACGAAGGCGTCGACGTCACCACCGGGCACGACCCGCGGCACGAAGGGGGCGCCGTGCGGCACGCACGGGTGGATCCGCTCGGCGGCGAAGAGTCGCCAGTCGTCGCGGTCGAGATCCCACCCGAGCAGGTACCACCGGCCGTGCGAGGTGACGAGGTGATGCGGCTCGACGCGTCTCGGCTGGGGGTCACCCTCGCCCCTCGGCAGGTAATCGAACCGCAGCGTCACCCGGTCGCGCACCGCCTGCGCCAGGGTCAGCAGAACGTCGAGCGGCACCGCGGCGATCGGCGCCTCGCCCGGACGCCCGACCGTCGTCACCTCGACCGCGTCGAGCCGGTGACGAAGCCGCGACGGAAGCACCTGGCGCATCGTCGCGAGAGCCCGGACCGCGGCCTCGCCGATCCCGGCACCGAGCGCCGGCGCCGCCCGCAACGCAATCGCGACGGCGAGCGCCTGATCGTCGTCGAACAGGAGCGGGGGCATGTCGTTGCCGGCTTCGAGCCGGTATCCGCCTTCAGGGCCCATCGTCGACTCGATGCGGTAACCCATCCCGCGGAGCCGATCGATATCGCGCCGCACCGTGCGATCGCTGATACCGAGCCGCGTCGCCAGCACCGATCCCGGCCAGTCACGCCGGGCCTGCAGCAGCGACAGCAGGGTGAGCAATCGCGACGTCGTGGCCATGCATCCACGGTAGATCGCATCTAGGACAGAACCAGACCTATACGGGTGGGACTCTCGTTCCACGGGCCGATTCCGGCCGAGATACCGAGGAGCAGAAATGTCCGTGCAGACCACCACCCACCTGAACTTCCGAGGCGACGCCCGCGAGGCGCTCACGTTCTACCAGTCCGTCTTCGGCGGCCACCTCGTGATCAACACGTACGCGGATTTCGGGATGCCGGCCGAGATCCCCGGATCCGACAAGGTCGTCTTCGGCCTGGTCGCCGCCGAGAACGGATTCCGCGTGATGGGTTACGACATCCCGGGGCTCACCGAAGGCGGCATCGCGGGCGGCGGTGCGACGCGCCGCGAGAACGGCACGACCGTCACCGAACAAGCGGCGTTCGTATCGATCCGTACGCCGACGCTCGAGGAGCTGCAGGGCTACTGGGATGCTCTGGCTGTGGATGCCGCGGTCGTCGAGCCGCTGGGGGCTTCGGCGTGGAGTGCCGGGTTCGGGATGTTGACGGACCGGTTTGGGGTCACGTGGAGTGTGTCGGTCACCACCGAATAAGCACGCATAAACTGAGCGGCATAGGTGTGCCCGGCGTATCGGGAGACTGGGGGGTAGAGTCCCGTCGCCCGGGTTCGGATGATGGCTTTCCACTCAAATGCCCGTGTGGAAGACGGAGGCCCCCGGCCCGATAGCCTTCGACAATGACACGAACCGTCCTCGCGCACGCCGCTGCACTTGCCGCCCTCATCCTAGGCGTCTTACTGGCCGGCGACGTCGGAGCTTTACTGAAGACCCCATTGAACGCGATCGTCGTAACTCTGGCTATCTTACTGGCAGCCGTTTTGGCAGTTTGGGATGTTGTCGGGGCGAAGCGAAGTCAGCCTATCCGCTACCGCGGCAGAGACCGCAACAAGAAAATTCTCAACTATATGATCCGGGTTCTGAAGTTCGACGGACAATGTGTGATGTCCTCGAACGACCTGAGTTGGGTGGCGGGGGAGGCGCGCGACGCCCTTTTTGAAAAAGCTAGGCAAAAATCTTTAGCACTTGTGATGCCACGCCCAACCGACCTTAGTCGAGAACTCGAAAACGCTGGAGCAGAGACCTACTACTATGGCGATCGGGATTTCAGATTTCGGAGCCGGTTCACTCTGGTGAATCATGCGCGCGCCGACGCTTGGGTCGCTATCGGACACGGGGACAGTGGTGCTCATACCATCCGTGAGGTTCACGCCGAAAGCGACCCAACCGTCTACCTGGCTGACGATCTCTATCGGCTGGCAAAGCGCCACGTTGCGGCAGGAGCCACGCCTTGAACGAAGACATTCGAATCGTTGCGCACAAGGCCCAGACCGCTGTTACCGGCGAATGGGATTTGATCGCTCCTGAGCGAGACGCGCAAGTGGCCGGTAATCACGATGCATCCTTCACCCGAGTGTTAGAACCCTGGGTTCTCGATCGAACCCGCGGGGCGCGGAACATCATTGATGTGGGCTGCGGCACTGGGCGTCTCACCTCGAAACTCCACCTTCGCGCCGAGACGGTAGTCGGGATTGACCCCAGTAGCGTCAGTATCGACATTGCTCAGTCGCACGATGACGGAACAAGATACGCCGTCGCCTCGGCAGAGCAGTGGGCCGCGCAGCATCCGGACGCTGAAATCGATCTCGTAGTAGCCAACATGGTTCTTATGGATGCGCTGCATCTTGACTCTTTCATTGCGGCGATCGCACGCATCGCACGCAAGGGACGAATCCTCGCAACGATGACCCACCCCACATTTTGGCCCATTTATTGGGGGTACGCGACGAACCCGGGCTTTGACTACCTCACCGAGGCTGTTATCGAAGCACCATTCAAGACAAGCTCCCACGAGTTCGGCCTAATAGCAACTCATGTTCATCGACCACTAAGCACATACCTGCAGGCGTTCCGCACAAATGGCCTTAAGGTAACTCACCTCCAGGAGCTTCGCGGACCCGAGCCACGCGTTACGTTTCCGTTTCCGCGTTTCATCGGAATAGAGGCCGTCGTCGAATAGTGCGCCGAGCTTGATAAGACCGGGGAAGGCATTCACGAAACGCCCGGGCCTTCGCCTGGATCGCCGTGACGCGAGCACCCCCTTCGCGCGTTTGGCCTTACCTCCGGATGGCCTAGGCGCGAAATCCTCGGTGTCGGCACTGGACCGCCTGCGCAGCGCCTCCAATTCAGTCTCCGGGCACGATACAACAGTGGCCGCTTCGCAAGGGACGAAGAACCTAGCCGCCCTCGAAAACCAGATAGAGCGCGTAAGCGCCGACATCTAACTTCTGCTGCCCACGCGAATCGTTGTCAGCCTTCTACTGGAGAGGGAACACGGCGGCGGCCTCCCTCCGCTCGCGACACCTTTCAGCATCCCGATGCGCTTCGTTGCGCCCGACACACCCTGGGCGAGGATTGCGGTGGCGCCGTCGCCTACTTGTCCACAGATGAGCACGGTTCACGCGCTGTGAGCTGATGCCACCACTAACGTTGCTGCGTGGACGACATCATCTTCACGCCGAATTGCACAATTTGCCTGGTTCGCCTCGAAATTCATGGATCCTGGGTTGAGGCCTGTTGGCGGTGCCCATCCTGCGGTGCCATCACCGCGCCATAGGTGGGCAACGACTGGTTTGAGTCCCTGGCCCTGAGAAGTCTGGAACTGGCGTCGGCAGACCGCCGCTGCTGCAGGGCGGAATGAGTCACTAAGCCTAGGGCAACGCCCAGGGCGCACGTGACCGCTCGGTTGGATGCGCACCAACCTGGACGGCGTCAAGCTCCCGCCGTGCAGGCACAAAAAGTGGTGGCGCGAACCGATGCCGAATATGTGTCTGCGCCGCCAGAAGAGGTTGGCAGTAAGGCAACGTTCGGCGCTTGTCAACTCCGTGCACTTCGAGGTTGCCAACGAAACGACTCGATGCCGGTCAGGACGTCTGATCACCGTCGGGTGCGCAACGTAGACGAGAGCTTTGCCGTCTGCGAACAGGCGCCGGCGACCGGAAGTCCCTTCGTATGCTGCCTTTCAGGACCGAAGACCCATCAGCCCTAAGCCGACTCGTGGCATCGAAATCCGATGAAGCGACGCTCGCTAATGAATCACTCCCCAGGCGAGTTCGAGTTTTGTGACCCAGAAGACCTGAGCGCCTCTGGCATGCGCCTTCGATGAGTGATCGGCGAGACCTTCATATATGCCCCTTGCTTTGCGGGCGGGTCCCCGACAAAATCCACTTCAGTGATTCCCAGCACGTGAAGATTGTCGACTATCAACCCGCCGCCGATCTGGCCGTGTCGCACCTCGATACGCTACCCAAGAATCGTCTGGTCTCGGGGCTCTCGTCTGCAGCTGATCTTGACAGTGTCCTGAATGAAGGCAGCGCTCCCGCTGAGCTCGCGCTTTCATTTCTCGCCGCCCCTCTAGCTGTCGCTCGTGGCGGGGCCTTCGGAAACGGACGGCACAGGGCTCAGCCATTATCGACGCCAGAATTCGCGGACTTGTTCCGGTCGTTCGCACTCCTTGATGTCAAGTTCCGGTCGCTACTCGTATTAGCTCCCAACGATGTCAAAAAGCGCTTGCAGGTGCTCCCGGGTGGTCACTTTTCCGACCTGATCCCGCACTGCGATCGATTTGAGATTCAGCGTGCGCTTGCGCTTGCTTTGTTCGTCGTAAATGACCATCTCGATGCGATCGAACGTCGCGCCGTGTAGCTTCGCATACGCGGCGAACCCGCGAGCCTTTGCGGGCGCATCAGGGAGGTGGATACCGTGAGGATCCACTAGGTCAGCACGCACATCATCACCCGCGGATCGGTAGAACACGAAGTCAGGGTAGGCAGCGGCCTTCTCGGAGGGAGTCTTGTCGTACGGGTATGCGACGGCCCAGCGTTTACGCGGCGTGTTCCTTACCCAGCAGATGAGGTCAGTGCGGGCGATCTCGGCCTCCAGCACGCCTTCCTCCCACTCGTTGAGCCTGTCGGGGAAGTAGCCCTGCGGGTCCCGGTAGAGGTTTTTCGGCCAGTCGGTGCTTCGGGTCGTCCGACGAGCTGTGACGTTGGCAGGCAGCTGTATGCGATGGGCGCTCGGAGCATCAGCCTCCTCTCTCAGTCGATCAATCTCTTCCTGCGCGTCTTCACTCAGACCGTCGAAAGCTTCTGCGTACGCCGACATCCAGGTCTCGTAGATCTCTCGTGCGCACTGCTCCAGCGCGGCAGCTGAGTCGGGATGTCTCAGTACAGCGATGACCTCTACGTGGGCCTCGTCCGACGACTTCATTCGATCAGCGAGGCGAATTCGCCGCCAGAGCTTGAGATGAAGCCCTGCGCCTGTTCGCGCACCCACTTGATCAAACAGACGCTCCAACGAAGTGGACGTCGACTCAATCTGGATCGACGTGTCTGCAGTAAGGCCAGTCAGATAGGTCAGGGTGACAGCGTTCAGCCCGATCTTTCGGCTGTCGGCCAGAGCCGCCTGGAACTCGGGATCCTGACGAAGTGACTCCAGTTGACCCCATAGTAGGTCGAGGAGTTTGTCCTCGATTTCAGTCGGGGCAGTCGGCAGGAGATCGAAGTCCGACAGGGAACCGGCCAGCCGTTCAACTCGCTGCACGGGCGGCATACGCCGTGGTCTGGGCACAATGTAGGTCCTGAGCAGGGCGGCGCGTTCTTCGATCCGCGAATAGAGCCGCTCATCACGCTCGCAAGTGACAACTTCGGCGCCCTCGTCGGCATCGATTGCAGGGAACGAGTCAGGGTCGCCAGCCTTCAGTCGCTTGACGATGTCCTGCACGGCGGCGCGATTGTACTTCGGAAGATAGAGCGAAACTGAGTTGAGCACGTCGTCCTCCGAGACACGCCGGGCAAGTGGCGTGCGTACCATGCGCCCCACCAACTGAGCGATCGACGTTGGGTCCTCGGCCGTCCGGTAGGACATCATGACTTCAGCCCGGGGACAATCCCAACCCGTGACTAGCGACGTCTTGAAGAACACAACGCGGACAAGTGGGTCCGCGTCGATGTCGGAGGCGTTAATGTACCGGAGACGTCGAGATCCCCCGATGCCGATCCCGGTGGGTGCGTCCCCGAAGCTGTGCGCGAAGGCATCCGGATGCTGAGCGCCGATGACTTCTTCGATGGCTTGTATGGCCGACTCGATGTCAGTGGCGGAGATCGAATCACTGGTGCGGTCTTCAACTTGAACGACCAGGACGGGCTCAACCGTTTTCGCGAGACCCTGACGTTCTGAATACGTGCGCCAGCGAAGGGTAAAGTCCTGCAACTCCTGCGCCGCTCGCTGCAACAGCGTGTGTTCGGAATGCGTCAGGCTGTCTTCCGGGCGCCAGACAACCACTCGATCCTTGATGAGGCCAGATTTGCGTACCTCCGGGACGTCCGCCTCAGTACGGCGGACTACCCGCCGCGTGTCGTTCTGAAGCAGCTCCGTGAAGCGTGTCGGCGTGGCCGACAGCCCAACGATGATTGGTATCGGGTTGAGGTTCTCGCTGCCCAGGATGAATCGCTGAACAATCGTGCTCGCGCCGTCGGCAGCCGACCCACGCTCCATGCCGCGATGCGCTTCGTCGATCACCAGAATGAACTTCGCGGGATCGCGCGCGACGGTACGGTTAAGGATCTCCCAGATCGTGTACGGTCGAGCCTCCCCGTCGTTGACCAAACCTGCGTTCGCCGCGAGTTTTTGGGTGTTCAAGAAGTAGATTCGGCCAGGTGACAACTCGGCCCCGCTGAAGTCGTTGTCGAGATCAATCAATCGGGAGTCCAGCTCGCTTGACGCGGCCGAGAGCCGTCGAGCGGTCTGCTCGTTCACTTTCGGAAGATCACTGAGCCACACGACGGTGAGCCTGTCCTCGCCCACCTGATCCGCGTCTCCCGCGAAGAGTGCTTCCAACACCGCGGCGGCCATGACAGTCTTTCCGGCACCGGTTGGCGCAATGAGAGTGACAACTTGCCCGCCTGCTGCGCCTCCAACTTGAGCCACTTCGTTCATGCTCAGCCGGACGTTTCGAATGGCATCTCCGACCACGTCCTGCTGGAAACGAAGCAGCGAAAACTTCATCGGTAGGCCTCGATCGTGTTGATTCGGAAGTTTGTGAGGTAGTCCCGGTAGAGCATCGAGGCCGTCATTCCTTCGGGTAGCCGGGCTGTCATTTGGCGGTACGCGTCCTCGGAATCCGTGACCAAGTAAACGTGCTCAACACCGTCCGCCGCCGCGAGCGCGCGAAGGAAGTTAGCGTACGCGGCGCGGTGGAAGAGGACCGCATAGTTGCTGCGCGTCGCAATGCCGAAATGAGCAGATGCGTCGAGCGATCCGCGTTCGCCAATCCCTCCGGCTTGAAGCCAGAGAAGTGGCTCGATGGCGGCGAACTCAGTCCCTTGCCGCACGTCATCCTTGTCGAGGTACCTCAGCTCGAAGAACTCAACGTTCTCATCGAAGCCGTCCGAGAAGGACCGACCGTCCGCGTACTTGCCCACGGCGGGGCTTCCGTCTGGCGTGCGCCCCGTGAGCGCCGCCTCCACGCGCGGACGGGTTGCGAGCCGGAATATGCCGTGCCTCTCGTACTCCTCGTCTCCGGGCAAGTGGCCCTCTCGACGCAGGCGTCGGCTTGTTTTCGCATCGACTTCGTTGTTGGTCACCAAGATTGTGCGCCGCGAGCCCTGGTCCGACTCATTTATGAGTGAGGTGGCGTGCAAGGTCGTCCCGGAGCCGGCGAAGAAGTCGAGGATGAGTGCGTTTGGCCTGTCGCGTACGACAGCGAGCAGCGCGTCACGGACCGAGTAGAGCGACTTCGGAAACGGGAAGGCGTTGCGCTGCCCGAGAAATTTGGCGAGCAGTGTTGTGCCGTGCGTGCCCGCGTCGTGAAGGGTATTCCACCAAACGTCCTTGTATTTCTTTCGCACAACTCGCGGCGTCCAGTAGTTGACGGTCCAAGACGTGGCTTCAGTGTTGGGGCGACCCAGAACCACCATCCCGTCGTCGATACGCGACTGCATCGAGGGTGGGATGAATCGCCAAACTCGCTCGTTGCCCTCCGCGTCCACGGGCCACACCGGAACCAAGCCATCCACCACCGAATGGTCAGGGCGCGCATCGAGGGCTAGGGATGGACCAGCGCGCACCACCTTCTTCGCGTCCGGGTCTACGTAAAGCGCATAGAACTGATTGGGCCGCTGGTGGCGGTAACTGGACTCGCCGCCACGTCGACGGGCGTGACGTAGTTCCCAGAGGGGCAGATCCTCGGCCGGGAACGGAAGCGTTACCGACGACGTCTCGACGAGCTCGGTTGCATCGGAAGCGGTCTCGAGCGCTTCGTCGTCATAGTCATCGTCATCTTCATCTGGGCCCGCATCTGAGGTCGCCCGACGGGCATCAACATCTTCGGACGCGCCATCGGAATCCTGAGCGCCATCATCAGTTGCGGACGGCTCGCGCAGTTCAGGGGCATCCTCATCGAACTCATACCAGTCCTGACTATCGAGCGTGCGGCGCCCGGTCATCAGATCGGCCTCCTCCGGTGGGAGACCGCGAATGATGCTGTTGTTCACATCAGGAATCACGAACAGGGCATACTCCGCGATCCTGGAGAAATTGAACTTTCCTGTCCCCTTCGGATTGATGACGATGCTCACCGTGTGGACGTTGTGGCTGGGAAACATCTGCTCGAGTAGCACTCCGAGATGATGCACCTCGTGCTCATCGATCGTAACGATCAGCACACCGTCAGGCTTGAGGAGTTCTCGGGCGATAGTCAGTCGCTTCTCCATGAACGACAACCACTTGCTGTGTCTCCATCGGTCGTTGTTGTCGACGTACCGGTTATTGTACTTCCAGTCCTTCGCACCTGTGTTGTAGGGCGGATCGATGTAGATGCAATCCACCTGACTCCGATACAGGTACCGCAGTAGTTGTAAAGCGTGGTAATTCTCACCGTTGATGACGGTGTGGAACGGTCGGTCGTTCGAACCACGGTGCGCACCCACCGACTTCAGCGCAGGATAGGCCGGTTCGCCAAAGCGCTTGAGGACGACGAGTTCGTGTAGGCCTGCGGTTTGCTCCGCGCCATCCGTCGCCCGAATAGTCGCGGTCTCGCCCGCAATCGTAAGAACCTTGAACTCCTGGTTGCCGGTCAGGTCCGAGCGGAACTGCACTGTGTCGTCGACGCGGATCGCGGCGCCATAGGCCCGCACGCCCTCAGGCAGGTGCCGCTCGAAGACCAGACCAAACCGCAGCTGCCGCGTCAGCGCGTCTATGCCGGCCTGCAGCTGAGCTCGTACCCCCTCGTCATGTACGCGAGCGAGCGCGTCGTCCAGCTCTGTCATTTGCTCCTCAATCAGGGTCGTCGGTTCATCGTATCGACGGGCCGCGACATTCCTGTCGGCGCGGTCCGGTCCAGGGCATGACGGCTAAACGGATGCCACGCAGGCGGGACTGGAGTGAGTAGGTCGGCCACGACTTGCTCTATGGCTCGGCCAGGGCGTTCTCTGAAAACGACCCGCTGCCAACGTGAGGGGTGCGTCGGTCGACCGCCGAATGTCCAGACGCGGTGGCCGGAAGCGATGAGCAGACTCTCCAGCCAGGCCATCTGCTCCCGGAACTGCGAGCGCAGGACTCCACCTGGTTCCGACACCCCGTACCCGAGCAGAACATCAGATGTATCGTGGCGCGCCACTTCGCCCTCAATCTGAATGCGACCGAGGTGCCAGATGGCCTCGGCGCCCGGCACGGACATGTCACGCACTCCCGCGAGCTTCGCAGGGAAGATATTCGCGATCGACGAGGACGTGCATCCGAGGGCTTGCCGCGCCAAGTCCACTCGCCTGATGGTTGGTTTGCCCCCACCGCTTGGCAGGCTGTGAAGTATCGCGACGAGGTGTCTGGCCATCATGTCAGTATGACGACATCGAGGCAGTGCCTTTGCGGCGTCGTGCTTACTCGGGGGCCGGAGGCGCGCCGGTCGTGAGTGGTTCGGGCATCTTGCCCAGCTAGCCACGAATCAAGCGTTGTGTTCGAGCCGCAAGGGACGTCTAGTCCATGTCCGCCCCCGGAGTACCCTCCCCACCATGACCCCAGTCGAACTCTTCCTCCACGCCGATGCCGCGCTGCGCGAGGTCATCGACCAGCTCGATCCCGCTGACTTCTCCGCATCCGTGCCGAAGGAGTGGAGCCAGCTCGAGTCGCCCACGCTGCTCGGCATCCTCGGACGACACGCCTACGACGAAGCATGGATTCCCGACGTGCTCGCGGGCCGAGCCGCCGCGGACGGTGACCCGTACGCCGGCGTCGATCTGCTCGGCGACGACCCCATCGCGTCCTATGACGAGCTCAACGACACGGCGACGGAAGCCGTGCGGTCGGGCGACGTAGCCGAGACCTTACGGTTCACCTACGGCGACTACCCGGCCGACGAGGGCTTCGCGCACCTCGCGACGTATCGCGCGTTCCAGGCTTACTCGATCGCGAAGCACTTCGGCATCCCGTTCCACCTCTCCCCCGAGCTGGTCGTCGGATTCAACGAGCACGTGGTCCCGCACGCCGACGAGTGGCGGCAGTGGGGCGTCTTCCCGCCGGCCATCGAGCCGCCCGCGGACGCCGACGACGATACGCAGCTGCTATGCACGCTCGGATTCTGGCAACCCTGACGTCCGCGGTCAGGCGATCCGCATCGGTTTGCCCGTGCGCGCGCTCGCATCGAGCGCAGTGTCCATTACCGCAATGAGCTGCCGCCCATCGGCCGTCACGAAGTAATCACCGAGCGAGGTGATCGTGTCGGCGATGCCGCTCCCCCACGGCGGGCTGACGTCCGGCTTGTCGATGTCCCAGACCACGTCGGCGGGCGCGTATTGCCGCAACTCCCGCTCGACGTCCGCCAGTTCCACGCGGGCGAGCTCCGTGGCATCCGGAGACATCTCACCATCCCGATACAGAGCCGCGAGCGTCGGGAACCGCGAGCCGCGAGCACCTCCCTCGAGCCGAACCGTGACGGTGTCGAAGAACGACCCGAGGAAGTCGGCGCGTCCGACGGGATACGCGATTGGACCCACCCGCAGACTGACGCTCATGGCAAGAGCTTAGGAAGGCTCAGTCCGCGTCTCACGGCGCGGGGTTCTCGATCAGGTTCACCTGCGTGCCGTCGATGTCGACCAGGTTCCCGATCCGCAATCCCGACGGCTGCATCGTCACCGGATGAACGCGCGGGAACCCGACCGTCTTCTCGGCGACGCCCGCCGACGTGATGCGTCGGTACAGCTCATCGACGTCGTCGACGCGGATGCTGCGCATGAACGAGCTGCTCGCGGGGTCGAGGTCGGCGAAGGGGAAGAACTCCAGCGAGAGCTCGCCGCGCCGAAGGATGAGCCAGCCCTCGTCGCGGTAGTCCTGCTCGAACCCGAACCCTCGATAGAACGCGATGGTGGCGTCGAAGTCGCGAGACGGCAGGTTCGGGACGGCGCGATCGGTCATGCCGGTGACCCTATCGGGCCACTCGGCTGGGCGGAGAGGTCCGCGGCGACAGGCTCCCGGAACCCGCGGACGATGAGCAGGATCGCGAGCCAGACCTCGAAGGCGAACACCGGCAGCGCCGCCACCCCCGCGACCGGCCCGTTGAGAGGGATGACCGCCCACAGCTGGCAGTGGTTGCTCGCGAGCACGAGCGCGCCCCCGACGAGGCCGAGCGCGGCGAGCGCGCGGGGAACGACGCGCGCGTCCCACAGCAGCCACCCGAGCACGATCGTGTTGACACTGATCACCAAGCCTTGACCCACCAGGAACGAGGCGGTGTGCATCGCGGATGCCACCTCCGTCACCGCGCCACCAGCCATCGGCGCCCACATCATCGCGAGCATCGGCAGCGTCCCGGCGATGATGACCGCCGCTTCGACCGCGCGGAGGATCGCGAAGGTCGCGGCGCGGACCGGCCCAAAGGCGCGCAAGAGGTGCCAGAGCAGCACCCCCGTCCCCGCGCACCCGATCGCGAGGGCGAACTCGAGCGTGATTCCCGCCGGGAGAAGCCCGGCACCATACGCGACCACGGCGACGACCGACGTCACGTGGGTCACCAAGTAGAGGATGCCGGCGGCGCGGGCGTGCTGGCGCGGGGTGTGCCGCGAGAGGGACGGAGAAGCGTTGGTGTATACGGTGTATGCCTGCATGATCGAGAGTATGGATATACGCTGTACATATGTCAACTCCCCCGCGCCTCGACAGGGAGCGCGTCGTCGAGGCTGCGGTCGCGATGGCCGACGAGCAGGGGCTCGATCGGACGAGCATGCGGCGGGCTCTCGCCGACCAGCTGAAGGTCACCCCGATGGCGCTATACAACCACGTCGCCAACCGTTCCGAGCTGATCGACAACATGCTCGACCACGTGATCGCCGGCGTCCCCGACGTCGACGCCGAAGGCGACTGGATGCACGCAACGCGGGCGCGGATCTTCGCGGCCCGAGCGGCGTTCGCCGCGCACCCCTGGGCTCGAGAAGCGATCGAGACGCGCCCGCTCGCGACCCCGCTGACCCTGCGGCACATGGACGCCCTGATGGCGGGCATGTTCGCCGGCGGGCTCTCGGCCGATCTCGTGCATCACACGATGCACGCCCTGTCGACACGCATGTGGGGCTTCACGCGGGACGTGCTGCCGACCCCGCAACCGCCCAGCGATCCCGACGAACGGGCGCGCGCGATGGCGACCTTCGCGACGTCGTATCCCGCGATCGTGCGCATGGCCACCACCTCTCCCCACGCGGGTGAGGCGTGCGACGACGATGCCGAGTTCGGTTTCGCCCTCGATCTGATCCTCGCTGGGACGCGGCGGCTGCACGAGCAGGGATGGACCCGCGCGATGCCCGTCGACGACGCCCTCCGGGGCTGATCGCGCCCCCGGCTAAGCCCCGCCTGCGAAGTGCTCCCAGCGCCCCTCCGACACCACGCGCACCTCATCGCCCTCGACCATGAGGGCCGTCTCGTCGTCGATCGCATAGGCCGGACCACCGATCTTCGCCGCCCACCGGCGCGCGCTCTCCGTCGTGTTCGACGACCAGCCCGGATAGTCCAGGTGCGGGAAGATCGAGAACTCGACGAGACCGAGCGTCTCGTCGGTGCCGTCCGGCTGCCACTCGACGAACTCTGGCCCGATGCGCGGCGTCAGCACCATGCTGCCGGCACTCACCCCGACCCACACCGTGTCTGACAGTGACGGAAGCAGGTCAGCGAGCCCCGACTCGCGCAGCCAGTGCGCGAGGTACACCGCCTCGCCTCCGTCGACGAGGAGGACATCGGCCTCTCGCACCCACGGCTCCCAGCGCTCGCGACGCATGGTGGGCAACGCGAGGAGCTCAAGGACCCCGACGGACTCCCAGCCCAGCTCCACGAGACGCGTCTTCCCCGAGACAGCGCGCCACAGGCTCTCGGGCGTGCACATCGGGTGGCCCCACTGCGCCGTCGGGATCACCAACGCGCGCGACTCCTCGATCGGCTTGCCGAGCAGCTCGACGAGAGCGGCACGGATGCTGTCGTTCGTGACACCACCGGAGGTGAGGAGGAGTCTCACGCCGTCACCGCGATCGACACGGCTGGGTCACATCCCCGGCGCCATATCCGCGAACCGCGAATAATGCCCCTGGAACGCCACCGTGATCGTATCGGTCGGCCCGTTACGATGCTTCGCCACGATCAGGTCCGCCTCGCCCGCACGCGGGGAGTCCTTCTCGTACGCGGCCTCACGGTGCAGGAGCACGACCATGTCGGCATCCTGCTCGATCGAGCCCGACTCACGCAGGTCGGAGAGAGCCGGCTTCTTGTCGGCGCGCTGCTCGGCACCACGGTTCAGCTGCGACAGGGCGATGACGGGAACCTGCAGCTCCTTCGCCATCAGCTTCAGCGCACGCGAGAACTCACTGACCTCTTGCTGGCGCGACTCGACGCGCTTACCGCTCGTGAGCAGCTGCAGGTAGTCGATGACGACCATCTTCAAACCCTCGCGCTGCTTCAGGCGACGGCACTTCGCGCGGATCTCGACCAGCGTCATGTTCGGGCTGTCGTCGATGTAGAGGGGCGCGTCGTTGATGCGGCCGCGGGTGGCGGCGACGGTGGTCCAGTCGCGGGAGTCGAGGGTTCCCTTGCGCATGCTCTGCAGCGGGATGGCTCCCTCGGCGCTGAGCAGGCGCATCGCAATCTCGGACCGACCCATTTCGAGCGAGAAGAAGATGCACGGAGCGTTCGACTTGATCGCGGCGGCGCGGGCGAAGTCGAGCGCGAGCGTCGACTTACCCATGGCCGGACGCGCGGCGAGAACGATCATCTGACCGGGGTGCAGGCCGTTGGTCAGCTGATCGAGACCGGCGAAGCCGGTGGGGATGCCGGTCATCGACCCGTCGCGGCCGCGAGCGGCCTCGATCTCGTCGACAGCGGCATCCACGGCCACCGTCAGGGGAATGTAGTCTTCGGCGCTGTCGTCGCCCGAGACGTTGTAGATCTCGGCCTGAGCGCTGTTGACGAGCTCGGTCGGGTCGCCCTCACCGGCGTAACCCATCTGCACGATGCGGGTGCCGGCCTCGACGAGGCGGCGCAGCAGAGCGCGCTCGGCGACGATCGACGCGTAATAGCCGGCGTTGGCGGCCGTGGGGACGATCGAGGTCAGGGTGTGGAGGTAATCCGCACCCCCGGCACGCTGGAGCTCGCCGGTCTTGATGAGCTCGTCGGTGACGGCCACGACGTCGGTCGGCTCACCGTGCGAGTAGAGGGTGAGGATCGCCTCGAAGATCAGCTCGTGCTTCGGCACGTAGAAGTCGGGGCCGCGAAGGGTCTCGATGACATCCGCCACGGCATCCTTCGACAGGAGCATGCCGCCCAGAGCGCTCTGCTCGGCCAGCATGTCGTGCGGCGGGGTGCGCTCGGGGCGCGGCGCTTTTCCGAGACGCTCTTCGGCGATGTCAGCGATCGACACGTGCTCTCCTTCAGTGCTCCGACGCCCCCTCACCTCCTCGCGCGCGCGCGTGGGAAGGTCGGGAACGCTGCGGGTGGGACGATCTCGCCAGCATGAAATCACCAACATCCGACATCGACGCGCGCCGGTGGTGAGGGGGATGCCCGAGGGGCTGCCCCCACGCTAGATACCACTGTCTCCACATGCAAACAGACCTGTGGATAACTCTGTGGAGAGTTTGCGGGAAACGCCGCCACGTCTGTGCACAACTACTGTGGACAACTAGGTGGATGGATACGAATTTTAGGCAAAAATAGCCCTCCGACCAGGGATAAATCTCTCCACAGCTTTTCTGTTTGAAACCTGCGTGAACTTCGGCTTGAAGGTTGTGCGCTACGGGGTTCGCATGTGCACAACTCGGGGGATAACTCGCCGGACGCCTAGCCATCCAAGGTCCCGGCTGTCAAATCATTTTTCCCATCCGGCGTGTCGCCCGTCATCCCGCGGTTACTTACCGACTACCGAGATTTCACCCCCGCCCTATCGAACCCGCCGACGCAGGCGTACCGTTGCCGCCGCAGAGTCGCTCACGATTCTTTGGGGGTGCATCGATGGATGCCACGGCGAAGCGGGGAGTGTCGCACACGCTGCGATTGCTCATCGCCGGCGCCTGCGCGGCATTCGCCCTCGCGCTCCTCTCGCTCATCCTCTCGGTGACGTCCGCGTCGGCCGATGACGGCGGGGGATCCGGTCTGCGCGGCGGAATCGCCTCGACCGTCGACGACGCGACCGATGCGGTCGCCGACGTCGCCCGCCCCGTCACCGATGCCGTCGAACCTGTCACCGATCACGTCGCCCGACACCGCGGCATCCGTCTCCGACACCGTCTCCGAAGCGCTGCCCGAGCCCGTCGCGGCCCCGGTCACCGAGATCACCGACACGGTGACCGACACCGTCACCGACACGGCGAGCGCCGTCTCCGACACGGCGGGTGACGTCACCGGTGGAGCACTCGGCACGGTCGACGCCATCATCGACGACGCGACGCAGGGGGTGTCCGATGTCGTCGACTCAGGCGTGGGCGGCACGATCGTCGAGCCCGTCGTCGACACCGTCGAGGCGCTGCCCGTGGTCGGACCCATCGTCGACGACACGGGCCTCGGGGGCGTCGTCACCGACGTGGGCGACACGGTCGACGGCACGGTTCCAGTGATCGTCGGCGAGCTTCCCTCCGTCGACCCCGTCGCTCCGGTGACGCCCATCATCCCCTCGATTCCGGTCGTGCCGACGGTTCCGATGCCCGTAGAGCCGGTCGACCCGGGCGGAGTCGTCACGCCCCCGGCCGCGCCGGTGGCGACTGACCCCGCGTCCCCGCTGCTGGTGGACGCATCGTCGACGGCTCCCCCGGCCAACCCCACCGACGCGCTCATCGTGCACGCTCGCGCGACCGCCGCGTTCTTCACCGCCGCTGCGCACTCCGCGCCGCCGACGCAGATCGCCGCCCCCGCGTCCCCCGCGGTTCCCGCCGACGCTCCGACGCCCCTCGCCACACAGAGCGTGTCGGGCGTCCCGGCCTCGTCGTCGGCATCCGGGAGCTCCGCCGCCGCGCCCTCCCCCGTCGCAACGCCCGCCGACGCCGCCTTCGGCGCCGGGATGCTGCTTCTCGCTCTGCGCCACGACGTCGACGACGACCTGCCGGGGAGCCCCGTCTTCGCCACCGACGTCTCTCCTGACTGAGGACGGTCGCGCCGTGCCCCGCACGGCAATCGACCCCGCGCATTCGCGCACCCTCATTCACACACAGGAGAAACACTCATGCGCAAGTTCTACTCGCGTGCCCTGCTGGGCGCGCTCGTCGGGGGCGGCCTGGCCGTCCTCGGATGCGGCATCGCCAACGCCGCGGAGACCTCGGGAGCGGACGGTCTGCTCTCGGGCGACCAGGCCGCCGTGTCGGTCGACCTGCCTGTCACCATCGGCGGAAACGCCGTCTCGGTGATCGGCGACAGCCACAGCGAGGATGCCGACACCTCGGTGCCCGCTCCGGATGCCGCCCCGGTGACCAGCACCGACGGCAGCGACGGGGTGGCCTCGGGCAACCAGGGGATCATCTCGGTCGAGGTGCCCGTCACCGTCGGCGGAAACGCCGTCTCGGTGGTCGGTGACAGTCACAGCGAGGACGCCGACACCTCGGTGCCTGCCGAGCCCGCTTCCGCGCCGGAGACGGCCCCCGAGCAGCCCCCGCTGCACGTCGCACCGGTCCCCACCGACGAGGTGCCGGGAAAGACCGACGCCGTGACCACGGACGGCACCGACAGCGTCGCGGGTGGCAACCAGGCCGTCGCACCGGTCGAGGTGCCGGTCACCGTGGGCGGCAACGCGGTCTCGGTGATCGGCGACAGCCACAGCGAGGACGCCGACACCACCGGCGGCACCACCGGCAACACCGGCTCTACCGGCGACGTCGAAACCGACGGCACGGACAGCATCGGCGGCGGCAACCAGGCCATCATCCCGATCGCCGTACCCGTCACCATCGGCGGCAACGCCGTTTCGGGCATCGGTGACAGCCACAGCGAGGACGCCACCACCACCGGCGGCAACACCGGCTCCACCGGCGACGTCGAAACCGACGGCACGGACAGCCTCCTCGGCGGCAACCAGGCCATCATCCCGATCGCCGTACCCGTCACCATCGGCGGCAACGCCGTTTCGGGCATCGGTGACAGCACCTCCACGGGCGCGACCACCACAGGTGGGGCCGGCGACGGCGGTCTGATCGGTGGGATCGTCACCGACGGCACCGGCAGCATCGGCGGCGGCAACCAGGCCGTCATCCCGATCCAGCTGCCCGTCACGATCGGTGGCAACGCGGTATCGGTCATCGGCGACAGCACCACCGAGGGCTCGCACACCGGCGGCACGCCTGGCACCCCGGGAACACCCGGCACCCCCGGAACACCCGGCACCCCCGGCACCCCCGGCACCCCCGGCACACCCGGCACCCCCGGCACCCCCGGAACACCCGGCACCCCCGGCACCCCCGGCACCCCCGGCACACCCGGCACCCCGGGAACCCCCGGAACCCCGGAAACCCCCGGCGGTCACACCACCACTGGCGGCACCCCCGTCGTCGGCTCGGTCGCTTCGACGAGCTCGGTGACGCCGCTCACGACGAACGCTGCGAGGACGCTCGCGGTCACCGGGACCGACGGCTCCACGGCCCTCGGACTCGGAATCGCCGGCCTGCTCGCGCTGCTGATGGGAGGCGTGCTGCTGCGCCGCCGCCGCTCGCTCTCGTGAGTCGCGGAGGGCACTGACCCTCGGCGCGAGACACCGGATGCCGACGCGCTGTCGCGGCATCCGGTGTCGTGGCGCGCTCGGAACCCGGTGTTCGGCAGCGCGCCGACGTTGTCAGTCGGCCAGGCGCCAGTCGTCGAAGCTGAACCCCGGCGACACGAGGCAGCTCACCACGACCTCGGCGTCACCCGAGGGCCGGGCCGCCTGCCACACCCCCGCCGGAACGGTGTGCTGCAGCACGTGACCGGCGGCGAGGTCGGGACCCAGCGTGATCGTCTGCGCCTCGCCCGGCTCGGTGCCCGACCCGCCGAGCGACAGCTCGAGCGCACCGGGGCCGTGCCACAGCCACACCTCGTCGCTCGTGACGACGTGCCACGCACTGCGCTCATCGGGCTGCAACAGGTAATGAATGCAGGTCGCCGCGGGTCGCTCCCCCGCGGGGGTGTCGACGGCGTACGACCCCGTCCACATGCGACGGAACCACCCGCCCTCCGGGTGCGGCTCGAGGTCGAGCAGCCGCGCCGTCTGCGGGCGGTCGTCCCCCACGCCAGCGGTCTCACCACGGTCGGTCATGCGCGCACTCCTGTCTCACGGGTGAAGGCGGGCGAGGCGAAACGCGCCTCGCCGTCGATGAACGTCGCGGCCGCGGTCGCAGACCCGGCCACAACGAGGTGTTCGATCGTGGCATCCACGTCCGACACCGGGATGTCGAAGAACGCCAGGTCCGCCACCGCCCCCACCGCCAGATACCCCGTGCGCGCGGGACCCGTGTCGAGGCCCATCGCGTGCGCCCCGCCCAGGGTCGCCGCGCGCAATAGCAGCTCCGACAGGTCGCGACCGGTGTAGCCCTGCGCCCGCGCGAGCCGGTGCAGCGCCGCGACGTCGGCGAGAAGATCCAGCGACGGCGACGACGACAGCGAGTCGGTGCCCACGGCCAGCGCATTGCCCTCGATGAGATACGCGGCGACCGGCGGCTCGTCGAGGCCGATGACGGCGTTGGACCGCGGGCACAGGGCCACGGTGGTCCCGCGGGCGCGGAGCGTCGCGCGGTCGCGGGCGGTCATGTAGACACCGTGCGCGATGTGGCAATCGGGTCCGAGCACACCGAGCTCGTCGACGAACTCCGTCGCCCCGGTGCCGAATCCCTGCTCGCGCAGCGCCTGGAAGCTCGCGGGACGCCGCTCGCGCCACGGTGCCGCCTCCCCGTGTTCCCGCTCGAACGCGGCCTCGCCGAGGTGGATATGGAGGCGACTCCCCCGCTCGCGCACGATGTCGGGGATCTCCAGCAGCGGCTCGACGTCGAGCGAGTACGGCGCGTGCGGCGAGAGACCGGTTCCGGGCGGCGAGGGCAGCGCGTCGAGGCGCGCCTCGACCTCCGCGCGGCCTCGTTCTGCCCACGCGTCGTTGGTCCAGCTCATCACCTCCCAGTAGGTGATGCCGTGCAGACGAGCGTCGTGCAGTGCAGAAGCGGCCTCGACGTCGGTGACGACATCGGCGACGGCGGTGGTGCCGGCGGCGATCATCGCGTTCGCTCCGGCCCTGGCATCCGCTCCCCAGTCGTGCGGGGTCTCGTAGACGACCTGGAACGCCCGCGTCCAGTCGTCGAAGCCGTCGTACGTGCCGCGGCCCACCTCGGCCATGCCCGTGTACTGCAGGTGCGCGTGCGCGTTGACGAGGCCGGGGGTGAGGACTCCCGACCAGTGCACCTCGTCGAAGGCGACGCCGCGGGTCCGCAGCTCGTGCACGACCCACTCGCGCTCCCCCACGTGCCGGATCCGCCCCGCCGCCACGGCGATCGCCCCACCGCGGATGGGCGGAGCGGTGATCGGCAGAACGAGGGATGCCGAGTACACGACGACTCGACCGGCACGCTCTTGCACAGCGTTCAGCCTAGGGTCGGGGTGTGACGGGCATGTGTCGCGCTGCTCGCCCGGTCCCATCGACAGGCTCAGGGACCTCCCCCACCACACGGTTTGGGGCGCGTTTGTCCGTTTGGGGCGCGGAATACCCCGCCCCGAACGGCAAACCGCGCCCCAAACCTCGCACCCCAACCCCCGCAAGATACGAAAAGGCCCCGCCCTGCCGAAGCAGGAGCGGGGCCGAATCGTGCGTCGCGAATTACTTCGCGGCGACCACCTGGAGGGTGATCACGGCGGTGACGTCGTCACGCAGGCGAACGGTCGCCTCGTGCTCGCCAACCGACTTGATCGAAGAGGTGATCTGGATCTTGCGCTTGTCGAGCTCACCGAGACCGGCGGCCTTGACGGCGTCGGCGACATCGGCGGGCTTGACCGAACCGAAGAGGCGACCCTCGTTGCCGGCCTTGACGGCGAGCTTGACGGTGTTCGACTCGAGCGTGTTCTTCAGGGCCACGGCGTCTTCGTGCGCGTGGATCGCGCGGGCCTCGCGAGCGGCGCGGATCGACGCGACCTGCTTCTCGCCACCGCGGCTCCAAGCCACGGCGAAGCCCTGCGGGATGAGGTAGTTGCGGGCGTACCCGTTCTTGACCTCGACAACGTCACCGGCGCTACCGAGCCCGGTGACCTCATTCGTGAGAATCAGCTTTGCCATCGGGTGCTCCTTAGCGGCCGGCGCCGGCGTAGGGCAGGAGAGCCATCTCGCGCGCGTTCTTGATGGCGCGGGCGATCAGGCGCTGCTCCTGCACGGAGACACCGGTGATACGACGGGCGCGGATCTTCCCGCGCTCCGAGATGAACTTGCGGAGGGTTGCGACGTCCTTGTAGTCGATGACGCCGACGCGGATCGCCTTCGCGGGGGCTGCGTTCTTCGCACCCTTCCGCGGCTTGCGGCGGTCGCCAGTGGCCTTTCCAGCCATGCTTCCTTCTTTCGTGTGGTTCGGATGCCGAGCCGGTCACGCGGACCGGGGTGTGGCATCCGGAATTTCAGGGGGTCGTCGTGCTCGCGAGAGCGCGGCGAAGATCAGAACGGGGTGTCGTCTCCGTAGGAACCAGGAGTGCTCCACGCGTCGGCGCCGCCGTTGCCGCTGTTCGAACCGGGCGTCGACCACGGCTCGTCGTTGGACTGCTGCACCTGCGGGCGCTGACCGCCGCCACCGCCGCCGCCGGAAGCGGCACGGGTGACCTGCGCGGTCGCGTAGCGGAGCGAGGGGCCGATCTCATCGACTTCGAGTTCGATGGAGGTGCGGTTGTTGCCCTCGCGGTCCTGGTACGAACGCTGCTTCAGGCGACCGGTCGCGATGACACGGCTGCCCTTCGTCAGCGAACCGGCGACGTGCTCGGCGAATTCGCGCCACACCGAGGCACGCAGGAACAGCGCCTCGCCGTCTTTCCACTCGTTCGCCTGACGGTCGAACGTGCGGGGAGTCGACGCGATGGTGAAGTTCGCGACCGGAAGACCGTTCTGCGTGTAGCGCAGCTCGGGGTCGGCCGTGAGGTTGCCCACAACGGTGATGACGGTTTCGCCGGCCATCGTCGTTACTTCGCAGCCTTCTCGGCGGACTCGACCTTGCGGGGAGCGGCAGCCTTGCGAGCGGCCTTCTCCTCGGAGCGCTTGGCTTCGGCGGCGACCTGGGCGATCGCTTCTTCGGCACGGAGGACCTTGGTGCGCATGATCTGCTCGTTCAGCTTCAGCTGACGGTCGAGCTCGTTCGTGGCCTCGCTGCTCGCGACGAAGTTGACGACGGCGTAGATGCCCTCGTTCTTCTTGCGGATCTCGTAGGCGAGACGACGGCGGCCCCAGATGTCGACCTTGTCGATGGTTCCTCCATCGGCCGTGATGACCTTGAGGAATCCGTCGAGCTTCGGAGCGACCTGGCGCTCGTCGACCTCGGGATCGAAGATGACCATGAGTTCGTACTGGTGCGTCACTAACCCACCTCCTTCGGACTAGAACGGCTGACGGGCATTTCCCGGCAGCAGGAGGGTGTGTTGCACGTCGTCGTGGGCTTATACGCGCATGGGCGTCGCCAGACAACCTTCACAGTCTAACGGATGCCACCTCGCTCGGCGGAATCGTCCTGGGTAACGTGGATGTGAGTCACGACCGTGGGGGGACGGATGCCGGGAATTCGACCGTTCGACGCACGCGCGCTGGTGGACCCCGTCGACACCGCCGCAGCGAAAGCGTTCACGACCCGGCTGCGCCGAGAGGGTCGCATCAACGAGGGCGGCAGAGTTGCCGCGATCGTCGTCTACATCGTGATGCTCGTCTTCATCGGCGGATTCGCCCTCGTCGGGCTGTTCTTCCTCATCGTCTTCGCGTCGGTGCTCAAAGAGGGTGCGATCTTCATCGGCATCCTGTTCGGCCTTCCGGTACTGCTGTGCGTCGGCGTGATCGTCGGGGCGTTCTTCTTCGGGCTGCGCGGCGACCGCATCGCGCAGGAGCGGCGCTGGCGGCTCGCGCGCTTCGCGCACGCCGTGAGCATGGAGTACGTGCCGTCGATCAGCGAGCCCCCGCTGCCGGGCTCGATCTTCCAGCGCGGGAGCGGGCGGACCGCCGTCGACGTCCTGCGCGGGCGGGAACCGCGGTTCGTCGAGGTCGGCAACTACCGCTACACGGTGAGCAACGGGAAGAACCAGACCACGGTGCGGTGGGGCTACATCGCGATCAAGCTGAACGTTCCGCTCCCCCACATCGTCCTGGACGCCTCGGGCAACAACATCTCGCTCGGCACGTTCGGCCGCGACCAGCACCTCAGCCTCGAGGGCGACTTCGACCGGTACTTCCGGCTGTACTGCCCGCAGGGGTACGAGCGCGACGCGCTCTACCTCTTCACCCCCGACGTGATGGCGCGCTTCATCGACAATGCCGCCGTGTTCGACGTCGAGATCGTCGACGACTGGCTGTTCCTGTACTCCTCGGACGACATGTCGACCCTCGACCCCGGGCGCTGGGCCTGGACGTTCTCGCTGCTCTCGGCCCTGCTCGACAAGCTCGCGCAGTGGGAGCGCTGGCGCGACGACCGACTGCTGCCGGCCACCGATCCGGGCGTGCCGTGGGGTCCGGGGGCGGCGGCGAGCCCTGCGCCGGGGGTCGCTGCGGCAGGGCTGGCGGCGGCGGGCGCGGGCGCGCCGGGCGCGGGGGCACCGGTCAGCGGAGCGCCGGGCACGGCGGGACCGGGCTTCGTGGCCCCCGGAGGAGGGATGCCGGAAGGCGTGGCATCCGCTCCCGCCCCTGTCGCGCCGCTGCCGCTGTCGGCACCGCCCGGGGTCGCTCCCCCGGGTCGACGCCTGCGCCGGGGCGTCCCCTGGCTGGCGCTCGGGATCATCGGCGGCGTGCTGGCGCTGGGTTTCGTCCTGATCGGGGGGACGCTTCTGCTCCCGGTGCTGTTCCTGCGCTGACGGGCGGTACGGCGCCGGGTGAGCGCGGCTGGGTAACCTGGGCCGCGCACGACGAGACCCTCTGAGGAAGGTGTGCCCGTGGCATCCGGAACTCCCCCGTTCGACCCGACGGCCCTGACCGCGGCCGTCGACCGCGCCGAGGTGCGCGCCTTCACGGCCGAGCTGCGGCGGAGCGGAGCGTTGCGCACGAGGTGGCTTTCGGGTGCCGTCCTGGCGATCATCGGCGGGGCCATCGTGCTCTTCACGGTCCCGGCGCTGCTCGCCCTGGTCTCGACCATCGCGTCCGGCATGAACACGATCAGCCCGGTCTCGATCTTCTTCGTGCTGTTCCTCGCCGCGGTCATCGCGGTGATCGTGGTGGCGATCGTGCGGGCGTTCCGCGGACGGGCCGAGCGCCGATATCGACTCGACCGCTTCGCCCGCGCCAACGGACTCGAATGGCGCGGAGACGTCGACGACCCGCCCCTGCCCGGCATGATCTTCGACCAGGGCCACTCGCGCGAGGCGAGCGACGTCGTGAGCGGGTACCGCCCCCGATTCATCGAGGTCGCCAACTACGCGTACAAGACCGGCTCCGGCAAGAGCGAGACGACGCACAAGTGGGCGTACGTCGCGATCCGACTCGACACCCCTCTGCCCCATATCGTTCTGGATGCCGTCGGCAACAACGGTCTGTTCGGGGCGTCGAACCTGCCCATCACGTTCACTCGCGAGCAGCGCCTCGGGCTCGAGGGCGACTTCGACACCTACTTCGCGCTGTACTGCCCCGAAGGATATGAGCGCGACGCGCTCTACCTCTTCACTCCCGACGTCATGGCGCGCTTCATCGACAACGCCGCCGCCCTCGATGTCGAGATCGTCGACGATTGGCTGTTCCTCTATGCGCGGCGCGACCTGTCGACCCTCGACCCGCGGACGTGGGAATGGCTCTTCACGACGGTGGCGGCGATCGAGGAAAAGGTCGCGCAGTGGGCGCGGTGGCGCGACGAGCGGCTGCAGGCATCCGTGGCGGCAGGCCCCACTGCGGTCGGGACCGCCGCGCCCCTGCTCACTCCCCCGCCCGCGGGCGTCGCCCCGCAGGGTCGCCGCCTCAAGCGCAGCGTCTCGTGGCTGACGGTCGCGATCGGCGTGATCGTCGTCGGGTACTGGATCGTGAGCATCGTCTCGGACGTGTTCCTCCGCTGACCGGCGTCGCCCCCACGCACCCACCGCGCTCGCGTCTCCCGTTGAGTGTCCAAGACACGCCGTAATGCGCCCGGGAGTTACGGCGTGTTTTGGACACTCAACAAGGGGCCGCGGGCGGCGCAGGGGGCGGGGAGCGCGCGGTCAGTGGGCCGACCAGCCGCCGTCCATCGTGTAGCTCGCGCCCGTGACCATTCCGGCGTCGGGACCCGCAAGCCACAGAGCGAGGGATGCCACCTCGTCGGGCTCCACGAGGCGCTTGATCGCGGCATCCTGAAGGAGCACCTTCTCCAACACCTCGCTCTCCGGGATGCCGTGCGCTTTGGCCTGCTCAGCGACCTGTTTCTCGACGAGCGGCGAACGCACGTAGCCGGGATCGATGCACACGCTCGTGACCCCGTGCGGGCCACCCTCGAGCGCCGTGGTCTTAGACAGACCCTCTAGGCCGTGCTTCGCCGTGACGTACGCCGACTTATATGCCGATGCGCGTATACCGTGCACGCTCGACATGTTGGGCACCCGCCCGAAGCCGCGCTCGTACATCCCCGGCAGCGCCGCACGGATGAGGAGGAACGGGGCCTCGAGCATCAGACGCAGCATGAACGCGAACCGCTCGGGGTCGAACTGCTCGATCGGGCTCACGTGCTGGATGCCGGCGTTGTTGACGAGGATGTCGACGTCGAGGCTCAGCTCGCGGAGCGCGGCCGTGTCGGAGAGGTCGACCGCCCATGCACGACCGCCGATCTCCCCCGCCACGCGCTCGGCGGCTTCGCGGTTGACGTCGGCCACGGTCACCTGGGCTCCGGCATCCGCGAATCTCCGCGCGACCGCCTCGCCGATGCCGCTCGCTCCCCCGGTGACCAGCGCCCTGCGCCCGGTGAGGTCGATGCTCATGCCGTCTCCTTCGTCGCTGCGCGGCCCGACCGCGCCGCGTCCGCCGCGTCGATGGCGTGCAGCGAGATGCCGCGGGTCTCCTTCAACGACAGCACGGTGAGGGCGGTGATGACGCACGCCACGACGATGTACATCGCGATCGGCAGCCATGAGCCGAAGTCGCGCAGCCACTGCGTCGCCAGGATCGGCGCGAGGGAGCCGGCGAGGATCGCGGTGACCTGGGCGCCGAGCGAGACGCCGGAATAGCGCATGCGCGTCGGGAAGAGCTCCGCCATGACCGCGGGCTGCGGTGCGTACATCCCGGCGTGGAACACGAGACCGATCGTCACGGCGGCGACGATGAGCACGGGGTTGAGCGTGTCGAACATCGGGAAGGCGAAGAACGCCCAGGTCGCGCTGAGGATCGCGCCGGCGAGGTAAACAGGGCGCCGTCCGACGCGGTCGGCGAGGCGACCGAGGGGCGGGATCACGGCGAAGTGGATGACGTGCGCGATGAGCAGCGCGAGCAGGAGCTGGCTCGTGTCGTAGGAGTGCACGACCTTCAGGTACACGATCGAGAAGCTCACGACGATGTAGTAGACGATGTTCTCCGCGAAGCGGACACCCATCGCCTGCGCGACACCCTTCGGGTAGCGGCGGAGCACCTCGACGACCCCGAACGACGTCGCCTTCTCTTTCTCGACCTGCGCCTTCGCCTCGAGGAAGATCGGTGCCTCTTCGACGTGCGTGCGGATGTAGAAGCCGACCAGCACGATCACTGCCGAGAGCCAGAACGCGATACGCCAGCCCCAGTCGAGGAAGGCCGCGGGGCTCAGCACGAACGACGTGACGAGCAGCACCATGGTCGCAAGCAGGTTGCCGATGGGAACCGCCGCCTGCGGCCAGCTCGACCAGAAGGCGCGCTGCCTGTCGGGGCTCTGCTCCGCGACGAGGAGCACGGCGCCGCCCCACTCTCCGCCGACGGCGAAGCCCTGGATGAAGCGGAGGGCCACGAGCATCGCGGGCGCCCAGTATCCGACGCTCGCGAAGCCGGGAAGGCATCCCATCAGGAAGGTCGCCGCGCCGACGATGACGATCGTCGCCTGCAGCGTCGGCTTGCGACCGAAGCGGTCACCGATCTGCCCGAACACGATGCCGCCGAGCGGGCGGGCGACGAAGCCGACCGCGTAGGTGACGAAGGCCGCGATGATCCCGTCGAGCGGAGAGCCCGACGACGGGAAGAAGAACGTGCCGAAGACGAGGCTCGCGGCGGTGGCGTAGAGGAAGAACTCGTACCACTCGACGACCGTGCCGGCCATCGAGGCGGCGACGACCCGGCGGATCGGAGTGGTGGGGGCTGCACTGCGGCGGCTGGTGGCGGGGGATTCCATGCTGCTCCTTCGGTGTCGACGGTGACATCCGCGGTTCAGTCTGCGGCGCGGGTTGATGAGCGAAAATGCCCAGTACCGCGTCTCTGCTGTGCAGAATTGCACACATGGATGCCGATTCCGTGCGCGCCGACGACCTCTTGATGCTGCTCGCGGTCGCCCGCACCGGCCGTTACACGGCCGCGGCACAGCTTCGCGGCGTCGACCACACGACCGTCGCCCGGCGGATCTCCGCCCTCGAGGACGCCCTCGGCGGCCGGGTGGTGTCGGCGTCCGGCCGCGGGTGGGAGCTGACGGCCCTCGGTCAGCACGCCGTCGAGACCGCGGGCCGCATCGAGGCGGCGATGTCTCACCTCGCCGGCGGGGGAGTCGAACCCGACCCCGTGTCGGGCGTCGTGCGCATGTCGGCGACCGATGGCTTCAGCGCCTACATCGCGGCTCCCGCGGTTGCGGCGCTGCGTCAGCGGCATCCGGATCTCTCCGTCGAGATCGTCACGGCCCAACGACGGGCTGCCCTCCACCCGGGTCTCGACCTCGAGGTGGTTGTGGGGGAGCCGCAGTCGTCACGCGGGCACGCGGTCGAGCTGGGGCGGTACACGCTCGGGCTCTATGGGTCGTCTGCCTACCTCGCGCGGGCCGGACGACCCGCTCGCGTGGAGGACCTCGAGCAGCACCGGCTCGTGTACTTCGTCGACTCGATGCTGCAGGTCGAAGCGCTCGATCTGCCCCGCCGGGTCGTCCCGCACATGCGCGACGGCGTGAGCTCGACCAACGTGCTGGTGCAGGTCGAGGCGACGCGCGCGGGTGCTGGGATCGGCATGCTGCCGTGCTTCACCGCCGACCGGCACGACGACCTCGAGCGCCTGCTCGCCGACGAGGTGAGCGAGAGCCTGCCGTACTGGATGATCGTGCGCGCCGACTCGTTGCGGATCCCCGCGGTGGTGGCCCTGGCCGACGCGCTCCGCGAGGAGACGGCACGGGCCACGGCGATGCTCGCGGGGGTTCCGCGCTGACCCGGGCGCGCACCCGCGCCCCTGTCCCCGCCCGCCCGCGCCCGTTGAGTGTCCAAAACACGCCGTTATGCGCGCGCCGGTTACGGCGTGTCTTGGACACGCAACAGCGGGGAGGCACCGGAGGAGTGCCGGGAGCGAAGGGGGATCACGCGGGCGTGGTCTGGGCGGTGAGGTTCCGCAGTTCCGCGGCCGCTTCGGCCCCGATGCGGAGACCGAGGCGCGGCGCGACCTCGGTCGCGAGGAGCTCGATCGAGCGCAGCGTGATCTCGTGCGCGGGATCGACGGAGTGCACCTGAAACGCGACGTCGGTCGCCCGCCCGAGGGTGAGGTCGGCCCCGAGAGAGGCCACGACCTCGTCGACCGTGCCGAGATGCGTGTCGGTGATCCGCGCGACGTCGCGCAGGTCGCCCGCGCCGTCCCGCTTGAGGAAGGTCCGCGCGAGACGCCGGAGACCCGGGTCGGCCGCCTCCCACGCGGCGTCGAGATCGGCGGCATCCACCACGACGGCCGTGCGCGACGCCAGGATGCGCGGCGCGACACCCGACGGCAGCGCCTCGAGGTAGGCCTCGACGATCGGGAGCTGCACGTCGTGCAGCGTCTGACCGGGATCCTTCGGCTGGGTGCGCGAGAGCAGCAGCCCGTCACCGTCGAGCCCCGCGCGCCGGCCGCCCTCGACGGATAACGTCGCCTGCCACAGTCGGACGGCGAGGTCAGAAGCCGGGGGATTGAGCACCGAGGACGTGCCCCGGATGCCGCGCCCGCCGAACGCGTCGCGCAGCACCTCGACGTGCTCGGCCTGGATCGCGCGGCGGTCGTCGGACGAACGTCGGAACGCGGCGAACGACGACGGCGTTCCCCCGGTGCCGATGCCGAGTTGCACGCGTCCACCGCTCAGCGCATTCACGACCGCGGCGTCCTCGGCCACGCGGACCGGGTCGTCGATGGGAAGTGTCACGATCCCGGTGCCCAGTGCGATGCGCTCGGTCTGCACCGCGGCCGCCGCGAGGAACGGGAAGGGCGAGGGCAGACCGCCCTCGTCGCGGTCGAAGTGGTGCTGCGCCACCCAGAGCGAGGCGAAGCCGTGCTGCTCGGCAGCGCGGACCTGCGCGAGCGCTCGGTGGTACCGATCGCCGTCGGTTCCGGCATCCAGAAGTCGGGTGAAGATTCCGAGTCGTGCGCCGCTCATCGCGTCGCCTCCGTTTCCGCCGCTATGTATGTATGCCGTTCCGGGAATGTCCGCGCGCGGGTGGCGCGCGTCGACCTGCCGTCCGCAGTGCGGCACCGATACGGTATCCGCGATCTGACGCATCACGGCCGCTCGCGGCAGATGAACATGTACGTGTCACATGCGGGCACTCGCCCACGCCGCAGCGCGGAGGAGTTCGTCCTCCGGGCGCTCGTTCACGATCGAGAAGCCGATCACCTGCAGCGGATGCGTCGCCGCGACGACCCGCGCCCGCCGCACGACCTCGGGAGGACACACGCGCTCGATGACGTCCCACCCGTGCCAGACGGCGAGGGCCGCGACATCGACCGCCGGATCCCCCGCACTGGCGAGGTCCCAGTCGATGACGCCCGTCACCGCGCCCCCACCCCAGAGCACGTTCGAGCCGGCGAGATCGCCGTGGACGAGAGCGGGAGGCACCGGATCGAGCTCGGCAAGCGCGTCGGCCGCCCGGAGCGCGGCATCCCGGACCCCGGGAGCGAGCAACGGGATCGCCTGTTCGACGATCACCGGATGCCAGTGCGCGCCGCCCATGAACGCGTGCGGCGTCGCGAGGTGCCGTTCGCACGTGTCGATGGGCACCTCGGCCACGGCGTCGAGCAGGACCCGCAGCTCATCGGCGTCCCCGTGTCCGCTCGGATGGGGGATGCCGTCCAGCCGACGCTGCGTGACGGCGACGATCTCCTCGTCCCACATCGGGCCGGCGAGCCCGCGCGGGACCGCGAACGGCAGGTGGGGGAGTGTGTCGACGAGGGCTTGCGCGCGGAGCGACTCCGCGGCGGCCGTGACGGTACGACCGACCCGGACGGCGACGGCACCGGCGAGGACGACGAGATTGGCTGATCCGTGCTCGACCCACTGCCACTCAGCGGGAGCCACGGGCTGCCCGGCAGCCCGGAGAGCGGCGGCGACGAGAGCCTCGGTGCGGGAGCGGTCGGGGGTGACGTACCGCGTCTCGACCATGCGCCGAGCCTACGGGCCGGGTCACGGCATCCGTCCGCCCCTCAGCGCGCGGCGACCTCGATCGGGTCGCCGGTGCGCGCGAGATCCGCCTCGAGCTCGCGCACGATCGGGATGACCGTCTCACCGAAACGCTCGAGCTCCTCCTGGAAGTGGAGGAAGCCGAGCAGGAACAGGTCGACGCCGCGCTTCTTGTACTCGATGATCCGTTCGGCGATCTGCTGCGCGTCACCGAACAGCTGCGTGCGGAAGCCGTCGTTGTACTGCACGAGGTCGTCGAGGGAGGAGTCGGCCCACATGCCCTTGCCGTCCTTCGTCGATGCTCCGGCCTCTTGCACGCTCTTGCGGAAGCCCTCGACCGCGCCGTCGTCCGCGTGAGCGATGATCTCGCGAAGCTGCCGCTCCGCCTCCGCCCGGCTGTCTCGCTGGATGACGAAACCGTTGAGACCGAAGCGCGTGCGACGCCCGTGTTCGGCCGCGATCCGCGTGACGTCGTCGTACTGCTCGGTGAAGCCGTCGAAGTCCTTGCCGTTGGAGAAGTACCAGTCCGAGAATGCGCCGCCGTTGAAGCGCGCCGCCGTCGAGTTGCCGCCCTGGAAGATGTCGGGGTGCGCACGCCCCGGCACCTCGTACGGGAACGGACGCAGCGTGAAGTCGGTGATGTCGTAGTACTTGCCGTGGAACGAGAACTTCTCCTGCGTCCAGAGTCCGCGCAGCACCTGGATGAACTCGGCGGCGCGCTCATAGCGCTCGTCGTGCTCGAGCCACTCGAGACCCAGGTCGGTGTATTCGTCCTTGAACCAGCCGCTCACGACGTTCACGGCGGCACGCCCGTGCGAGAACTGATCAGCGGTGTTGATGAACTTCGCCAGGACGGCCGGATGCCAGATCCCGGGGTGGATGGCCGAGATGACCTTGAGTTTCTCGGTGTTCAGCAGCAGCGCCAGGCTGATCGAGGTGGACTCGTGCTGCTGTGCGGCACCGTAGCTCGAGGCGTATCGAACCTGGCTCAGCGCGTACTCGAAGCCGACGCGCTCCGCCGTCTGCGCGAGCTTCACGTTGTAGTCGTAGCCCCAGTCTGTGCGCTGCTCGATCGAGCTGATCACCAGGCCGCCGCTGACGTTGGGAACCCAGTAGGCGAACTTGAGGGGCTCGTGCGTGGGGGCGATGTCGGTCATGGGGTTCTCCTCGAGGATCGGAACCCGGCTACCGTCGCACCGACCTCGACGGCGGTCAACGGTGTGTGACGGCCCGTGTCTTCGCATGACGACACACGACATCGAGCCGGGTCAGGATGGATGCCATGACCTCCCCCCAGCGCGTGCGCTTCGGCTACTGGACCCCCATCTTCGGCGGATGGCTGCGCAACGTCGACGACGAGCAGACCCCCGTCTCGTTCGCCCACATCGCGGAAATCGCTCGCGCCGCGGAAGAGGACGGCTTCGACCTGACGCTCATCCCCGAGCTCAACCTCAACGACATCAAGGGCGTCGAAGCTCCCTCGCTCGATGCCTGGGCCGTCACCGCCGGGCTTGCCGCGGTGACGTCGAGGCTCGAGCTGATGACCGCCGTACGCCCCGGCTTCCACAATCCGTTCCACACCGCCAAGCAGGCCGCCACGATCGACGAGATCAGCGGCGGACGGTTCACCCTCAACGTCGTCTCCGCCTGGTGGGCCGAGGAGGCCAAGCAGTACGAGGGACTGTTCAGCGCCCACGACGACCGGTACGCCCGGACGATCGAGTGGGTCGAGGTGCTGCGCGGACTCTGGAACGAGACGCCGTTCGCCTACGAGGGCGAGTACTACCGCACCGAGGGCACGTACACCGAGCCGAAGCCCCGGGTGCAGCCGCGCCTGTACGCCGGTGGTGAGAGCGAGGCCGGTCGCACCGCGATCACCCGCTTCGCCGACGCGTACCTCACCCACGGCGGGACGCTCGAAGAGCTGTCGGCGAAGGTCGCGGACATGCGCCGGCGCCGGTCCGAGGCCGGTGCGACCCCCTTCGAGGCGTTCGGGATGGCCGCGTACGCGATCGTGCGCGACACCGAGGAAGAAGCGCAGGCGGAGATCGAGCGGATCACCGACGTCCGCGGGGGAGCGGCGTACGGCTCGTACCAGGACTTCGTGAGCAAGTCGAAGCTCGACACCCAGGTCGACCTCAAGGAGTACTCGGTGTCGAACCGCGGCCTGCGTCCGAACCTTGTCGGAACGCCCGACCAGGTCGCCGAACGCATCGTGGAGTTCGCGAACGTCGGGGTCTCGACGCTGCTGCTGCAGTTCTCGCCGCACCTGCCCGAGATGCAGCGCTTCGCGGCCGAGGTGATTCCGCGCGTGCGCCGCCTGGAGGCGCAGCGCGACGCCTGACGCCCCCACGCACGCCCGGACCCTTCGACAAGCTCAGGGTCCTCCCGAACGTCCGCGCGAGGTGGCCGAGCCCCGCGAGGTGGCCGAGCCCCACGAAGTGGCCGAGCCCCACGAAGTGGCCGAGCCCCGCGAGGTGGCTGAGCCTGTCGAAGCCACCGCACGCACGCACGCCCGGACCCTTCGACAAGCTCAGGGTCCTCCCGAACGTCCGCGCGGGGGCCGAGCCCCGCGAGGTGGCTGAGCCCCACGAGGTGGCTGAGCCTGTCGAAGCCACCGCCCCCGGACGCTTGGATAACCTCAGGGTCCCGGCTATCCCGCCGCGGGCAGCGCCTGATCGAGGTCGGCGATCAGGTCTTCGGCATCCTCGAGTCCGATCGACAGGCGGATGAGCCCGTCGCCGATGCCGAGGCGATCGCGCGTCTCTTGCGTGAAGCCGAGGTGCGTCGTGGTCGCCGGATGCAGCGCCATCGAGCGGGTGTCACCGATGTTCGTCATGCGGCTGAACAGCCGGAGCGCGTCGAAGAACCGTTCGGCCGCCGGTCGTCCCCCGCGCACTGTGAAGGAGAACACCGAGCCCGACAGCCCGCCGTAGTCGCGCACGGCGAGAGCGTGCTGCGGGTGCGACGGGAGTCCCGCGTAGTCGACGCTCTCGACGGCGGGCTGGTGCTCGAGCCACTCGGCGATCGTGCGGGCGGAGGCGAGGTGCTGCCGCATGCGCACTGAGAGCGTCTCCAATGCCCTGCTGCAAGAGGAAGCCGTTGAGCGGAGACAGCGCGGGCCCCGTGTCGTTCGCGATCCCGAACCGCAGCGAGAACTCGAAGGCGCGCGGGCCGAAAGCCTCGACATACGACGTGTGCTCGGCGATCGGCGTCGCGGTGATGGCGGGATACGAGCGATCGGATGCCACCCAGTCGAACGTTCCGCCGTCGACCACCGCCCCGGCGAGGTTGGCCCCGTGTCCCGAGAGGAACTTCGTGGCCGAGTGCACCACGATGTCGGCGCCGTGCTCGATCGGGCGGATGAGGAACGGTGTCGCGATGGTGTTGTCGACGATCAGAGGGATGCCGTGGCGCTTCGCGATGCGGGCGACGGCGGCGATGTCGACGACGTCGTTCTTGGGGTTGGGCAGCGTCTCGGTGAAGATCGCCTTCGTCTCGGGGCGGATGAGGCTGTCCCACTCCGCCTCGTCGTCGGGGTTCCAGACGTACTCGACGGTGACGCCCATGCGCGCGAACGTGCGATCGAAGAGCACGCGCGTGCCACTGTAGATGCTCGCGGTCGAGACGATGTGTTCGCCGGTGCCCGCCAGCGCCAGCAGGGCGGTCGTGATCGCCGCCTGCCCCGAGCCGACGACGATCGCTCCGCTGCCACCCTCGAGAGAGGCCAGGCGCCGCTCGGCCACCTGGTTCGTGGGGTTGAGGTTGCGGGAATAGAGGTGTCCGAGATCGGCACCGGCGAACCGATCCGTCGCCTCCTGGAAGGATGCGAAGCGATACGCCGCCGACAAGTGAACCGGGGTGATGCGGGAGCCGTGCGTGAGGTCTTCGACCTCGCCGGCGTGCACCTGGCGCGTCTGGAAGCCGAAGCCGTCCCATTCGACGTGGGGCGGTGATGCCTCAGCCACGAGCTCCGACCACTTCTTGCGGCAGAAGCGAACCGAGCCACCGCGCGATCTCACGCGGTCCCGACCGCGGCGCGGTCGCCTCGACGTCGGGGTTGTAGTTGGTGTTCGTGTGTTGACGTCGTAGGTGACCGTGCGTCCGTCGCGCGTCTCGATGAACTCGATTCCGGCGATGCCGATGCCCTCGGCGGCGAGGAACGCGAGGTATCGGTCGACGAGCTCGGGATCCACGTCGTCGCGGCGACGGAACATCGGCTCGGGCTCGACGCCGTCGGCTCCGGGGATCGCGCAGGCCTCGGCCGGGCACAGCTCGAAGCTGCCCGCGCTGGTGTCGACCCGCACCGCGTAGACGAGCGAGCCGGCGACGAACTCTGCGCGGGTGATGAACGGCGCTTGGGCGACGAGCAGCTCTTGCAGCAGCGTGATTCCGTCGGGTGACGGCTCGAACTCGGGGCTCTCGACCCACGCCGCGAACTCTTCGACGGAGTCCCACCGCCGCACGCCGAGGCCCTTGCCGCCCTGGTTGTGCTTGCTGATGAAGGGGGCCCCGAACTCCGCAGCCCACTCGACGATCCCGTCGGTGCCGAGGACGGCGACGGTGCGGGCGACCTCGATGCCCGCGTGCTGAAGGGCCACGTGCTGCGCGACCTTGCTCACCTCGAGTTCGAGGACGTCGGCACCGTTGATGACGGTACGACCCCATGCCGAGAGCCACCGCAGCACCGCCCGACCGTAGTCCTTGCTGTTCGCGCGATCGCGGGTGTGCGCCGAGGCGCTCAGTCGCGACCAGAACACGCCCTCCGGCGGCTCGGACGAGAGGTCGATGGCCCCCTCCGTCAGCAGCCACTCCTCGAGCGGCACCCCCTGGGCGTCGAAGGCCGCGCGGAACGGCGGCAACCACGAGGGGTTGTCATGGATCACGTACACCTTGCCCGACATGCCGCCAGGCTAGCCCGGGGCCCCGACATCGCGGCCGTCGCGCGTCACCGTGCGTCATCGCCGTCCCCCGGATGCACGGGGCGCCCGTCGAATCCGAACAACCCCGAACACCGCGCGACCACGCCGGCTCCGTGGCATCCCTTTGGATGAAAAGACCCACCCGCGGTCGACTCGCGACCACGCAGGAAAGAGAACCGATGGATGCCAAGCCCCCGCGAACGCCTATCGACGCCGAACTCGATTGGCAGGCCCTGCGCCTTCGGAAGATCGTGCACAAGCAGTTCGAGCTATGGGCGATCACCCGCATCGTGCACGGTCTGGACGACCCCGAGATCGAGTGGGTCACCCAACAGGCCGTCCCCGCGCGCGAGGAGGGGAAGCGCGCGCTGCTCGACCTCTACTTCCCGCAGTTCCGGCTGGCCGTGGAGATCGACGAGCTGCAGCACGTCGACCAGGTCGAGCAGGACCGCCTTCGGGAGCGGCATGTCATCGACACCGCGAACGTCGAGTTCTGGCGGTGGAAGATGCACGACATCCACACCCTCGACGACGCACGGAAGCACATCGATGAGCTGGTCGACGACCTCCGTAAGCGCAAGCGCGCGCAGATCGACGAGGGCACCTTCGTGCCGTTCCGATTCGGCCGCACCTACGACCCCGCCGAGTGGATCGAGCGCGGGGGAGTCGGCATCCAGGACGACGCCCGCTTCCGTCGCCACGTCGATGTCGCTCGCCTGTTCGGTAAGGATCTCGCCGCGCACCGCTCGGGCATGCTGCGGCTGACGGAGAGCGTGCAGGTCTGGTTCCCGAAGCTCTACCCGAACAAGGAGTGGGACAACGCTCTGCTCGACGACGGCCGGCGCATCGTGCAGTGTCTCGCGGTCGACGTGACCGGGGGAAGCGACCCCGAGCCGCTTCCCGCCGGCAGCGGGTCGGGCGAGACCCGCCTCGTCTTCGCGCATTACCGCGACGAGTTCGGGCGGATCTACTACCGCTTCGTCGGGGCGTTCGAGCACACCGGCCAGGATGGCCACAGCGCCGACTTCCGCCGCATCGGCGAGCGGATCACCGTCGACGGCGCGGGCGGCTTGGAGATCCTCCGCGAATGACGGACCTCGCGCCCGCCGGCACCCTGACAGGAGGACGGGTGCACCCATGACGAACGTCACCCCCACATCGTGACGAGAGTCTGAGGTCGTTCGGCCGCCCGGCGGCCAGCATGAAGACATGACCTCCTCCACCCCCACTCCCGCCGCGATCGACGCGCGGGGCGTCGTCAAGAGCTTCGGTTCCGTTCATGCCGTCCGCGGCATAGACCTCTCGATCAAGCCGGGCGAGATCGTGGCGTTCCTCGGGCCGAACGGCGCGGGCAAGACCACGACGATCGACATGATCCTCGGCCTGAGCACCCCCGACTCCGGCTCGATCAGCGTCTTCGGGCACAGCCCGCGCGGCGCGATCGCCCGGGGTCTCGTGTCCGCGGTCCTCCAGACGGGTGGGCTGCTGAAAGACCTCACCGTTCGCGAGACCGTCGAGCTGACGGCGAGCCTGTTCGCCGAGAAGCGTCCCGTCGACGAAGCGCTCGAGCGGGCCGGCATCCGGAATCTGGCGAGCCGACGCGTCGGCCTCTGCTCCGGCGGCGAGCAGCAGCGTCTCCGCTTCGCGATGGCGCTCGTGAGCGACCCGGCCCTGCTCATCCTCGACGAACCGACCACCGGCATGGACGTCGAGGCGCGCCGCTCGTTCTGGAACGCGATCCGTGCGGATGCCGCCCGCGGCCGCACCGTCATGTTCGCGACGCACTACCTCGACGAGGCCGACGAGTACGCCGACCGCATCGTGCTGATGCGCGGGGGAGAGATCGTCGCCGACGGCCCCACCTCCGAGATCAAGAACCTCGTGTCGGGGCGCATGGTGCACGCGACGCTTCCGGATGCCGACCTCACCGCCCTCGCGGCCCTCCCCGGCGTCGACTCGGTCGAGGCCGCCGGCGAGCGCATCGCGATCCGCACGAGCGACTCCGACGCGCTCGCCCGCCACCTGCTCACCACCACCGACGCGCGCGACATCGAGATCACGGCGCAGAACCTCGAGAGCGTCTTCCTCACCCTCACCGCCGACTCCGCCGCACCCGCCCAGAATGGAGCAGTCCGATGACCGCCATCACCCTTGACCGCCCGGTCCCCGCGTTCGGTGGGTTCACGCTCACGTATCTGCGCATCGAGCTGCTGCGCAAGCTCCGCAACCCCCGCAGCCTGCTGTTCACGGTCGCCTTCCCCGTGCTGATGTTCTTCATCGTCGGGTTCCAGACGCTCGACGTTCCGCTGACCGATACCCCGCTGGCATCCGGGGGAGTGTCGGTGGCCGCGTACATCATGGTCTCGATGGCGATGTACGGGACCATGATGTCGGCGACCCAGACCGGGGCGTCGGTCGCGGTCGAGCGCGCACAGGGCTGGAGCCGCCAGCTCCGCCTCACCCCGCTCAACCCCGTTGCGAACGTCGTCGTCAAGATGCTGGCGGGCATGATGTTCGGTCTGATCGCCGTCATCGCGACGTATGCCGTCGCGGCCATATCAGGCGTCACCCTGACGCCGATGCAGTGGATCGTCACCGGGCTCGCGGCGTGGCTCCTCGCGAGCGCGGTGTTCACGACGCTCGGCCTCATGGTCGGCTACATGGTTCCGGGCGAGAACGCGGCGCAGATCACCAGCCTCGCCGTGGTGCTGCTGTCGTTCCTCGGCGGCCTGTTCTTCCCGCTGTCGTCGATGCCCGACTTCCTTCAGACCATCGGCAAGCTGACACCCGTCTACGGGATCGGCGAGCTCGCCCGGTCGCCTCTGACGGGGGATGCCTTCGACCTCGGCGCCCTGATCAACGCGGTGGTCTGGCTCGCGGTGTTCGTCGCGGGGACCGTGTACTTCTTCCGTCGCGACACGCGGCGCGCGTGACGCCTAGGGTGAACGACATGAGCAGTGGGACCGGCCCGGAACGAGCGATCGTTCCGGGCCGTCGCCCGTTTCAGCGCGGGTGGCTCATCGGTTCGTCGATCTCCCTGATCTGGACGTTCCCGACGCTGCTCACCCTCTGGGAAGAGCCGGGTCTGGCCCCGCGGGTGCTCGGAACGGCGATCGTGGTGGTGTTCGCGGCGCTGTTCATGGCGACCGCTCCCCTCGCCCGTCGCACGCCTTCTTACGGACGCCGACTGCTTCTGCCCGTGGCCCTCTTCGCGCTGAGCCTCGCGCTCTGGCCGTGGCTCGGCGCCGACGTGCGGTGGCTGTGGACGTTCGTGGGAGTCTCCGTCGCCGTCTCGCGTATGGGGTCCCGCACCATGTGGACGACCGTCGGGGTGCTGAGCGGACTCTCGTTCGCCGTGGGGGAGTGGAGCGGGGCCGACACCTTCACGAGCGTGCTCAACTCGGCGATCATCCTCTCCATCTCGATCATGATGTTCAGCTTCATGCGGAACATCTCGACCCTCGAGCGTCTCCGCGATGCGCAGGCTCAGATCGCCGAACTCGCCGCCGAGAAGGAGCGTGGTCGCGTCGCGCGCGACGTGCACGACATCCTCGGTCACTCGCTCACCGTGATCACGGTGAAGGCAGAACTCGCCGGACGACTGATGGATGCCGGCTCCCCGGCCGCCCGCGACGAGATCACCCAGATCGAGCAGCTGGCGCGTGGTGCCCTCTCCGACGTTCGCACGACGGTCCACGGGTATCGCGGGGTGAGCATCAGCGGAGAGCTCGCGGCAGCTCGTGCCGCGCTGGAGAGCGCCGGGGTCTCCGCCGACCTCCCCGGATCGACCGAGCAGGTGCCCGCCGACCGCCGCGAACTGGCCGGGTGGGTGGTCCGCGAGGCAGTGACCAACGTCATCCGCCATTCCGGTGCCACCGCGTGCCGCGTGCGGCTCGACGGCCGGTCGATCGAGGTGGTCGATGACGGCTGCGGCCCCTCGTCCACGGCATCCTCGGGCTCGGGACTGGCGGGCCTGCGCGAGCGCGTCGAGACGTCCGGCGCGCGTCTGACCATCGGTCGCAGCGACCTCGGCGGATTCAAACTCAAGGTGGCATGGTGATCCGACTGCTCATCGCCGACGACCAGGCTCTCGTGCGCGGCGCCCTCGCCGCGCTGCTCGGTCTCGAACACGACATCGAGGTCGTGGCCCAGGTCGGCCGCGGCGACGAGGTGGTCGAGGCGGCGCGGGCGTCCGAAGCCGACGTCGCCCTCCTCGACATCGAGATGCCCGGCATCGACGGCATCGCCGCGGCATCCCTCCTGCGTTCGGAGGTTCCCGGATGCCGCGCCCTCATCGTCACGACCTTCGGTCGCCCCGGCTACCTGGCGCGTGCCATGCAAGCCGGCGCGTCCGGATTCGTGGTCAAGGACACCCCCGCGGCGGAGCTGGCCGACGCGGTACGACGCGTCTCTCTCGGTCTGCGGGTGGTCGACCCGGCCCTGGCGGCCGAGTCGCTCGCGCAGGGCGACTCCCCGCTCACCGAGCGCGAGACCGACGTGCTCGCCGCGGCGCGCGACGGCGGCTCGATCGCCGACATCGCGCGGACGGTGCACCTGTCAGAGGGGACGGTGAAGAATCACTTGTCCAGCGCGATCGGGAAGACCGGCGGGCGGAATCGGTCGGATGCCGTGCGGGTGGCGGTGGAGCGGGGGTGGCTGTAGGTGGAAGTCAGCCTCGTTCGGCAGCCGCACCAACCCCGAACGCCACCGCCTCGTCCTCCGTCAGCATCCGCGATCGGATGAGGAACCGCATCCCGGTCGGCCCCTCGACGGAGAACCCGGCCCCACGCCCCGGCACGACGTCGATAGTGAGGTGCGTGAACTTCCAGTACTCGAACTGCGACTCCGACATGTAGACCTCGATCGGGTCGTCCAGCCCGACCTCGATGCTCCCGAGGTGTACGTCGCTGGGCCCGATGAGGAACATGCCCACCGGATAACACATCGGCGAGCTGCCGTCGCAGCAGCCACCGGACTGATGGAACATCAGCGGGCCGTGCTTGGCCGTCAGGTCGCGCAGCAGCGAGGCCGCGGCATCCGTCACGTCGACGCGGGAGAGTTCTGGCATCCGTTTCCGTCCTTTCCTCAAGGCGTGTCCCACTTTGTGCGGGAAGTCGATGCTCAATTCGCACAAAGTGGGACACGCGATCTCCGACCCGAGGAGCGCGTCCCACTTTGTGCAGATTCCGCCCGGACAACTCGCACAAAGTGGGACACGCACCATCGCGCGGTGCCGGCGAACGACGCGACGCTGACCAAACGGGCGTGGCCGCTCAGAAGAAGCCCATCGCCCCTTCGGCGTACGACACGAGCAGGTTCTTCGTCTGCTGGTAGTGGTCGAGCATCTTGAGGTGGTTCTCGCGGCCGATGCCCGACTGCTTGTACCCGCCGAACGCGGCGTGCGCGGGGTACTGGTGGTACGTGTTCGTCCAGACGCGTCCGGCTTCGATCGCCCGACCTGCGCGGTAGGCGGTGTCGCCGCTTCGGCTCCACACGCCTGCGCCCAGGCCGTACAGGGTGTCGTTGGCGATCGAGATGGCGTCGTCGAAGTCGTCGAACGACGTGACCGAGAGCACGGGACCGAAGATCTCCTCCTGGAAGATGCGCATGTCGTTCGTGCCCTCGAACACCGTCGGCGCGACGTAGTAGCCGCCCGACAGCTCGCCGCCGAGGTCGACGCGCTCCCCGCCCGTGAGCAGCTTGGCACCGCCCTGCTTGCCGATGTCGATGTACGACAGGATCTTCTCGAGCTGGTCGTTCGAGGCCTGCGCGCCGATCATCGTCTCGGGGTCGAGCGGGTTGCCCTGGCGGACCTTCTTCACGCGCTCGAGGCCGTCGCCGAGGAACTGGTCGTAGATCGAACGCTGGATGAGCGATCGCGACGGACACGTGCAGACCTCACCCTGGTTGAGGGCGAACATCGTGAAGCCCTCGAGCGCCTTGTCGTAGTAGGCGTCGTCGCTCCGCAGCGCGACGTCCTCGAAGAACACGTTGGGGCTCTTGCCTCCGAGTTCGAGCGTCACCGGGATGAGGTTCTGCGACGCGTACTGCATGATCAGACGCCCGGTCGTGGTCTCACCCGTGAACGCGATCTTGCGGATGCGCTTGTGCTGCGCCAGCGGCGCCCCCGCCTCGATCCCGAAACCGTTGACGATGTTGACGACACCGGCCGGAAGTAGGTCGCCGATGATGTCGAACAGGAACAGCAAGGATGCCGGGGTCTGCTCGGCCGGCTTGATCACGACGCAGTTTCCCGCGGCGAGAGCCGGAGCGAGCTTCCATGCCGCCATGAGAATGGGGAAGTTCCACGGGATGATCTGCCCCACCACGCCGAGCGGTTCGTTGAAGTGGTACGCGACGGTGTTCTCGTCCAGCTGGCTCAGCGAACCCTCCTGCGCCCGCAGGACTCCCGCGAAGTAGCGGAAGTGGTCGACGGTCAGCGGGATGTCGGCCGCGAGCGTCTCGCGCACCGGCTTGCCGTTCTCCCACGTTTCGGCGACGGCGATCCGCTCGAGGTTCTCCTCGATCCGGTCGGCGATTTTGTTCAGGATGACGCTGCGCTCGGCGGGGGTGGTCTTCTTCCAGGTCGCGAACGCCTTCCATGCGGCATCCACCGCCCGATCGATGTCGTGCCCGTCACCGCGCGCGACCTCGCAGAAGGGCTTGCCGGTGACGGGGGTGATGTTCTCGAAGTACTCGCCGCTGTGCGGTTCGACCCATTCGCCACCGATGTAGTGCCCGTACCGCGAGCGGTACTCGGCGACGGCCCCCCGTTGCCCGGGGGCGGCGTAGACGCTGGAAACGCCTTCTTCGACGATGGTCATGCTGGTCTCCTTCGACGGTCATGAGTCGCCGCCTCGGCTTCGAGCGGCGATGGCGCCGACAGTACGCCGGGGAAGGTTGCATCGGGTTGCACCCGCCTGCACCCGAGACCTCGCCACCGGAATCGGATACGTGCAGCGGATTCGGATGCCGCTGCCCGTTCGATCCGTATCCGCTGCGCGCATCCGAATCCGTTCACCTCGTCGGCGCCGCGCACGCCCCGCGCGGGCAGCACGCGACGGCCGGCGAGACGCCACGCACGTCCAGCGCGCGCCGGCGAAGTCACCGAAAACCGCGGATGCCACGACCCTGAGGCCGTGGCATCCGTTCCGCGCGCGCCGTCAGGCGTCGGCGTCGACCAGGACCGAGCGCAGGGGCGGGACGTTCACCTCGTGCAGGTCGATGTCGTCGAGGCGCTCGATGCTGATGACGCGCGGAGCGATCGCGCGATCGTCGGCGACGATCCAGCTGCCGACGAGGAGGAAGCGATCGTTGCCGGCGGTCACCGGCCCGGTCAGCGCGAAGGTGTGGTTCGTCGGCGTGGCGAACGTGACCCGCACGGGGGTGCCGTGGGGGAGGGTCGAGGGATCGACGACATCGGCCGTGAGCGCCGGCTCGGGAGGCTCGATACCCACGTCGATCCGCTGGATCTCGGAGCTCGTGCCCAGGATGATGTCGCCGACGAGCGGCTGCCCGCCCACGCCGATGCGCACGGTGCCCTCGATCGCGTACAGCCCGTAGCGCGGGGATCGGACGATGACCCGGGCCACGTCGCCCGCTTTGACCTCTGCGAGGGCCTCACGGATGCGCCCCACGTCGCGCCGAGCGCGAGCTGCCGAGAAGATGTCGAGCGCCTTTTCGTCCATATGTTCAGCGTAACGAGGGCCTCCGACATCGGGCACCCCCGGGACATCATCCCCACAACGCGTGTCCCCTTTTGTGCGTGAAATCGGGGCGATAGCGGCACGAAGTGGGACATGCCAGTCCAGGAATACGCCGACCCCGGCCGGAGACCGAGCCGGGAATGCCCCGCTCTGCCACCCCGGGCCACAAGGCGAGAACGCCTACTCCCGCCCGAGCCGCTCCACCCGCGCCACGAGCCCCGCCCGCTTCGGCGATCGCGCTGGCAGCATCGCCAGGCACAGCCGCAGCACCTCCTCGTCGTCCCGCGCATCCGCGGTCTCGGCGTAGGCGAGCAGCACATCGACCCCCGCCTCGGCGAGCAGCGCCTCGCGCAGCGCCGAGCGCACCGACTCGCGCACCTCGACGACGCCCGGCGCCTCCGACTCCGGCAGCACGGGCCCCGCGTACGCGGCGAGTGCGACGCGATGCGCCCCGCGGTCGAGCAGCGACAGCACGTGCTGCGCGTCGGTCTCGAGTCCGTCGGGCAGCCGATACGGACGGGATGCCGGAACCAGGCGTGGTGCGACGGGGGCGAGCGCGCGCCGCAGACGCACCATCTCGGGACGGAGCGTCTCGACGACGGCATGACCGTAGACCGCCTCGCTCAACGCCTCGGCGGACAGACCCTCGCGGTGGACGGCGAGCAGCAGCAGGATCTCCGCGTGACGCGCACTGAGCTCGAGCGTCTCTCCGCCGGCCTCGAGCACCGCCCGGTCGCGGCCGAGGATGCGCAGCAGGGCCCGCGCCGGCGCCGATCGCTTCGGCGGCGGCGCCTGCTGGGCCCGCAGCCGCGCCACGAGGATCTCGCTCTCGATCGCCCGGGCCGTGGCATCCACCAGCAGTTGCGCTTGCGGCGTCACCGCCTCCGGGCCCCCCGTGACGTCGATGACTCCGAGGAGGCGTCGCGATTCCGGATCGTGCACGGGTGCCGCGGTGCATGACCACGGTTGCACGAGCCGATTGAAATGCTCGGCACCGCGGATCTGCACCGACCGGTCGAGGGTCAGAGCCGTTCCCGGGGCCGAGGTGCCGACGGCATCCTCCGCCCAGTTCGCGCCCGCGACGAAGCCCATGTCGCCGGTCAGGGCCCGGATGTGCCGGTCGCCCTCGACCCACAGCAGCCGGCCGGCCGCGTCGCCCACGGCCACGACGACGCCCGACTCCTCGGCCGTTCCGGGCAGCAGAAGAGCCCGGACCATGTCCATCACCCCGGCGAGCGGATGCGCGCGGCGATACGCCTCGAGCTCGTCGCTCGCGAGGTCGAGCGAGGGGAGTCCCTCCGGTCCCACGAGGGAGGCCAACGACCGCCGCCACGACTCCTGCACGAGCGGGCGCACGTCGTTCAGCCGCCGATCCTCCTCGTTTCCCGCGAGAAGTTCCTCGTGCGCTCGCGCGATCAGCAGCCCCGATGTCTCGGGGGAGATCGGCGGTCGCGACCACGGAGAAGGCACGGCACTCCCATCGGCGGTGACGGAGGTGCGTCCAGTGTAGGTGCGCACACGCGCGGGGGCGAGGGTTCACGGCGGGATGCCAGGACCGGGAGCCCTCGTGCGACGTGTCGTCTCGGCATCCGAAATCCATTCACGTGCATTGATGAGACGGGTTCTCAAGCCGAGGAAACGCCGTCGACCCCCTCGACACGCGCCGCCCCCGGGCGGACGGTGGAGAGTACAAGAGAAAGGGATGCCATGAAGGCAGTGCAGTATCGCGAGATCGGCAAAGGCCCCGAGGTCGTCGAGATCGAAGAACCCCACGCGGGTCCGGGCCAGGTGCGCCTCAAGGTGACGGCGGCCGGTCTGTGCCACTCCGACTGGTTCGTGATGGACCTCCCCGAGGAGCAGTACACCTACGGACTTCCCCTCACGCTCGGCCACGAGGGTGCCGGCATCGTCGACGAGCTCGGCGAGGGGGTCGAGGGCGTGAACATCGGCGAGGCCTACGCCATCTACGGACCGTGGGGATGCGGGCGCTGCCACGCCTGCGCGAAGGGCGCCGAGAACTACTGTCCGCACGCGGCCGAGATGGGCATCACCCCTCCCGGTCTCGGGAGCCCGGGAGCCATGGCCGAGTACGTGATCGTCGACGATCCGCGGCACCTCGCGCCCCTCGGCGACCTCGATCCCGTCGAGACCGTGTCGCTCACCGACGCCGGTCTCACGCCGTACCACGCGATCGTCTCCGCGAAAGAGAAGCTGTACCCCGGGGCCACCGCCGTCGTGATCGGCGTCGGAGGTCTCGGCCACGTCGGCGTCCAGATCCTGCGGGCCATCACGCAGGCGACCGTGATCGCGGTCGACATCGGCGAGGACAAGCTCGCCCTCGCGCGCGAGGTCGGCGCGCACCACACCGTGACCTCCGACGAGCACGCCGCGGAGCGCATCCGCGAGCTGACGAACGGTCTCGGTGCCGCCGCGGTCTTCGACTTCGTCGGCGTGCAGCCGACGATCGACCTCGCCCGAGAGGTCGCCGGGATCGACAGCTTCATCCACATCGTCGGGATCGGCGGCGGCATCCTTCCCGCCGGGTTCTTCTCGACCCCGTTCGGCGCGGCCGTGCGCGCACCCTACTGGGGCACCCGCAGCGAGCTGATCGAGGTGCTCGATCTCGCGCGCAGCGGAGCCGTCGGCGTCCACGTCGAGCGCTATGGCTTCGACGGCGCCGTCGAGGCGTACAAGAAGCTGCACGCGGGGAAGGTGCGCGGCCGCGCGGTCATCGTTCCCTGATCGACACCTCGAGGGGGTGGCATCCATTCGTCGGGATTGGATGCCACCCCCTCGGCGTTCCTCCACGGCGCCGTCGCGCGAAGCATCCGTCTGTTCCGAGCGCGCGGCGGGTCGTCCAGATCGCGACACGCCTTCGCACCGCACACTACCGCGCACTGCGTGGTACTGTCCGAGGCAGACAAGCGAAGGGGGCCGCGTGTGGATACGACGCAGCTATTGAAGGGAGTGCTGGATGCCGCCGTGTTGGCGGTCGTGCAGCACGACGACGGGTACGGCTACGACATCGTGCGACGCCTGCGCGAGGCGGGGCTCGGCGAGGTGGGGGATGCCTCGGTGTACGGCACGCTCCGGCGCCTCTATTCCGCGGGGGCACTGTCGAGCTACGTCGTACCGAGCGACGGGGGACCGCACCGCAAGTACTACGCGATCAATCCGCAGGGCCGCGAGCTGCTCGCCGCGCAACGCGCGAGCTGGGCCCACTTCTCCTCCGCCATGAGCACACTCCTCGACGACACCCCGACCACGAAGCTGCGCACGATCGGAGACGCCCGATGATCACCACGCCCGTCCGCGACGACATCCGCGCCTTCGCCTCAGCGGTGCGCGCGCACCTCGACGACCTTCCCGTCGACGAGGTCGACGACCTGCTCGACGGTCTCGAGGCCGACCTGTCGGATCAGGCCGCCGAGGCCGGTGACGGTTTCACGATTCCGGATGCCGCGACCTACGCCGCCGAGCTGCGTGCGGCCGCGGGGCTCCCCGAACGCGGCGATGATCCCGCAGCGAAAAGCACGCCGTTCCGCCAGCGTCTCGCGCACGCCCGGACGTCTGTCGAGGCACAGATCCGTCGCAACCCGGCCGGTGCCTGGCTGCTCGACCTGCTGGCATCCCTCCGTCCGATCTGGTGGATTCTGCGCGCGGTGGTGCTGTATCTCTTCATCGCGCCACTCTTCTGGTCCGGGTACGGCTCGATGTCGGGTGCGCTCGCGTATCTGATCGGGGCGGTGCAGTTCCCGGGCATCGTGCTCCTGGCGGTGCTGCTGCTGGTGAGCGTGCAGTGGGGTCGTGGACGATGGGCGCCCAACGCGATCGTCCGCGGTCTCCGCACCGCGGTGACCATCGTGGCCGTGGTCTTGACCCCGTTCACGCTCGCGGCGATCGGCGGCAACCTGCAGTCCCTGGTGTGGGATGGATCGCACGACGTCCTCGCGGCGCCCTACACGTCGGGTCTGTCGCTCGACGGTCAGCGCGTCCGCAACATCTTCGCGTTCGACGCCGACGGCAACGCGATCCCGACCGTGCAGCTGTTCGATCAGGACGGCACTCCGCTCACGACCGTCGGCAACGCGAACGGCAACGCTCCCTTCGACAACTACTTCTATGGCGGGGGCGGTCCCGTGCCCGTGTCCTACACGGCACCCGGCGCTGCCGACGCGTGGAACATCTACCCGCTGCACGAGATCCCGGCGGGCACGATGACCTGGGACTCGGTCGAGGACGTCAAGAAGGCGACGACGCCGGCGTTCCCGTTCCTGCGCGTCCAGCCCGTCCCGACCGACGCGGCACCTTCCGCCGGAACGGCTGCCGAGGCCACGCCTCAGCCGTCACCGAGCCCCACCGACGCGGCGGTGACCCCGTGAGCGACGAGCCGCGCATCGTGAGCATCGACCTCACCCACCTCGTGATCGCCGCACTGGAGGACGCTCGCGACGAGGAGGAGTAGGCATCCCGAACTCGGGGCGTGATTCGGCGGTTTGGGGGCGTCGAATCACGCCCCGGCCGTCTCCCCGCCCGCTGAACGCGCGCCGTCGTGCGGAGTTCGCCCTCGACACGCCGTTCCCGACCGCTCCGGACCGGCGTGTCGGCCACGAACTCCGCGCGACGGCACACCTCGCGCCCGGCCGCACACCACGCCCGACGGCACACCACGCCCGGCCCGCACGCCATTCGTGCTCGGCCGGAGCGCAGCTCACCCCCGGGCAGCCCACCACTCCCGAAGACGCCGCTCGGCCTCTTCTTCGCCGAGCACGCCTTCGTCGAGTCGCAGGTCGAGCAGGAAGCGATACGCCTCACCGACCTCGCGGCCCGGCGTCAGCCCCAGCACCTCCTGGATGCGGTTGCCGTCGAGCTCTGGCCGGATCGCGTCGATCTCCTCCTGCTCGCGGAGGGCGGCGATGCGGGATTCGATGTCGTCGTAGGCGGATGCCAAGCGCTGGGCCTTGCGCTTGTTCCGCGTGGTCACGTCCGCCCGCGTGAGGATGTGCAGACGCTCGAGCTCGTCGCCCGCATCGCGGACGTAACGCCGCACCGCGGCATCCGTCCACGCGCCTTCCGCGTAGCCGAAGAAGCGCAGGTGCAGCTCGATCAGGCGCGAGACGGTCGTCGTGGTCGCGGCGTCGAACCGCAGCGCCTGCAGGCGCTTGCGCGCCATCCGCGCACCCTTGATGTCGTGGTGGTGGAAGGTGACGCCGCCGCCGGGCTCCAGTCGCCGGGTCGCGGGCTTGCCGATGTCGTGCAGCAGGGCCGCGAGGCGGAGGGGCACGTCGGGCGCGGCATCCGGGTTCCGCTCCTTCTCGAGCGCGATGGCCTGCCGCAGCACCGTGAGCGAGTGCTCGTACACGTCTTTGTGGTGGTGGTGCTCGTCGACCTCGAGCCGCAGCGCGGGGACCTCGGGGAGGAACTCGTCGATCAGCCGCGTCTCGACCAGGACCCGGATGCCACGCACCGGGTCATCCGTCTGCAGAAGCCGCACGAGCTCGGCCTGGACCCGCTCGGGACTGACGATCTGGAGCGTCTGCCGCAGCGCGCTCACCGCGTCGAGGGTGTCGGGGTCGATCGCGAACTCGAGCTGCGACGAGAAGCGCGCCCCGCGCAGCATGCGCAGCGGATCGTCGCCGAAGCTGACGGCCGGGTCGATCGGGGTGCGCAGGCGCCCGGCGATAAGGTCTTCGACACCACCGGTCGGGTCGACGAGCGTCCGCGCGGGGACGCGCAGCGCCATCGCGTTGACGGTGAAGTCGCGACGGCTGAGGTCGGCCTCGAGCGTGTCGCCGAACTCGACCGTGGGCTTGCGGGTGACGCCGTCGTAGCTGTCGGCGCGATAGGTCGTGATCTCGACCTGCTCGCCCTGGACGCGCGCGCCGATCGTGCCGAAGGCCCGTCCCACGTCCCACTGCACCGACGAAACGGGCTTCACGAGCGCGAGGATCTCGTCGGGGCGGGCGTCGGTGGTGAAGTCGAAGTCGTGGGTGAGGCGTCCGAGCAGCGCATCGCGCACCGGTCCGCCCACGATCGCGAGATCGCGGCCCGCATCGGCGAAGACGCGGGCCAGCGTGGCGACCACGGGATGCGCGGCGAGCTCTTCGAGGCGCGCGAGACCCTCGGCCATGTTCAGCATGCTTCGAGCCTATCCGGGGCCGCCGACAGCACCGCAGCGGTGCCGCCTCCGGTTGAGTGTCCAAGACACGCCGTATCGCACCCCGCAGTTGCGGCGTGTCGTGGACACTCAACCGGCGAGGGCCCTACGCGTCGAGGAAGCGCAGGAAACCGGTCACGATGAGCTCGCGGACGCGGGGGAGAAGATCGGCACGGAGGTCGTCGGCATCCACCTCGAGAAGCTCCGCGATCGCACCGATCAGCGCTCCCACGGCGAGGTCTCCATCGCAAGCGCCGACGAGGGCGGCGAGCGCCGGGTCGACCTCGATCGTGCGACCGAAGCCCCCGCCCTGGCGCAGCTCGATCACCGACGGAGACTCCTCGCCGGGACGATGGTGCCGGGCCTCCGTGACGTCGGGCGCCACACGAAGGGTCGCGGCAGCCAGCCCGTCGTCGTCGAGCAGGGCGGCGCGGTCGTGCTCCTCGAGGCACGCGGCCAGGTGCGGACCGAACGCCGCCTCTCCGCCGCCCGCGACCCGCTCGTAGCGTTCCAGGGTGGGTGCACCGGCCAGCGGTCGACGCAGGAGCACGTACCCGAAGCCGACCCCCGTGACCCCGCGCCGATCGAAGTCCTCGAGCCAGGCGTCGATCAGACGGGCGTAGGCGGGTGTCCCCGGCACCGTTCCGCCGTCGCGCACCCACAGCTCGGCGTAGGCGAGCGGATCCAGCACCTCGCGCTCGATCACCCAGGCGTCCAGCTCGGGATCGACCCACCCCTTCACCCGGTCCAGCCCGCTCTCGCCGTCGCGGTACTCCCAGTTCCCGAGCGACTGCGCCACTCCGCCCGGCGCGAGGTGAGCTCCGACCCCGCGGATGACCGAGGCGACGAGCGCATCGCCCTCGAGGCCCCCGTCGCGGTACTCGTAGGCCGGAACCCCCGCGACACGCGGGGTGATGACGAACGGGGGATTGGATGCCACCCGCTCGAACACCTCTCCCTCGACGGGTTCGAAAAGCGAACCGTGCCGCGTCTCGATCCCGTCGACGTCGTTCAGAAGGGCGTTCAGGCGCGTGAACCGCAACGCCCGTTCGGAGATGTCGGTGGCGACCACTCGCGGCACCAGGCGACGCAGGCGAAGAGCCTGGATGCCGCACCCCGTGCCGATGTCGAGAGCCGAAGCGGCGCGCCAGGTGACCTGCAGCCGCGCGAGCGTCTGCGACGCCCCACCGACGCCCAACACGTGATCCTCGGGAAGAGGGCCGCCCAGCGCCGCCTCGTCGAGGTCGCTCGCGATCCACCACTCCTCCTCGCCGTCCGTGTCGGCGATGGCCTGCGGGCGGACGAGAACGGTGGGCGCCACGGTGTCTCCGTCCTCCGCGGCGAGGCCCAGAGTGACGGCTCCCGCAATCCCGACTGACGGCAGGGCAGCTGCGAGGTCGTCGCGCCTCACCGAACGACCGAGCCCCCAAAGGCGCCCCAGCACCGCGAGGGGATCGCGCCGGTCGCCCAGCGCGCGCATCGCGGGGCCGAGCAGTCCGTGTGCGACGGCGTCGTCGGCTCGCGGACCCCACGCGCTCCTCAGCTCGGCGCTGCGGTAGCCCGCCGCCCGCAGGTCGTCGGCGAGGAGGCGGCACAGCGTCGGATCGGGTTCGGGAAGCACCGCTCCATTCAACCGTCTTCGCGAGGCTATCGGGGGGCTCCGAGGTGGGCGGCCCTAGACTCGTCGCGGTGCGAGACCCCTCGCCCACCGACGCTCGTATGACCGTGATCTCCCAGCCCTCTGGCTCACCCGTGCTGCGGCGCCCTCTCACGCGCCGGCTGCTGGCGACCCTCGCGGCAACCGCCCTCGCGCTGGGTATGGCCGCGCCCGCCGCCGCCGTGGCTGCTCCAACGGCCACGCCGACGCCCTCCGCCACGGCGAGCGCCGCACCGGTGCTCGCGGTCGCTCCGGCGGCCAACGGCATCCTGCGCAGCGGAGACGCACTCACCGCGACCGCGACCCGAGCGAACCCCAGCGGGGGAAGCGCCCTCCCTGCCTCCTCCGTGGCCCTGTCGATCGGCACACAGGCCCTGGCCGACGACTCGGCGCTCACGCGCTGGCTCGACGGTGATTCGACGGGCGTGACGCTCCAGCAGATCGCCACCGGGATTCTGGATGCCACTCCCTCCGGCTCGCAGGCGTCGACGACGTTCAGCGTGCCCGCGACCGATGCCGCGGTGGCCGGTCGGGCCGCCGGTGTGTACCCGCTCCTCGCCCGCACGGCCGACGGCCTCACGGCGCTCAGCGTCGTGGTGGTGACCGCCGACGCGGGAACGCCGACGCCCCTGGGGCTGGTCGTCCCGATCACCGCCTCGCCGATGACGCGGGGTCTTCTCACCGCGAACGAGCTCGTCGATCTGACGGCGGTCGACGGTCCGCTCTCGGCCCAGCTCGACGCCGTCGACGGCACGCGGGCGACCCTGGCGATCGACCCGGCGATCGTGGCATCCATCCGCGCACTGGGCTCGTCGGCACCTCCCACCGCCGTGGCGTGGCTGCAGAGACTGCTGTCCCTGCCCAATGAACGCTTCGCTCTGCAGTTCGGCGACGCCGACCTGGCATCGCAACTGCGCGCCGGGCTCACGGCGCCCCTCGCCCCGACCTCGCTCCAGTCGTACATGATCGCGAGCGATTTCACGCAGCCCCCTGCGGTCGCGAGCCCGTCGCCGGATCCCTCCGCGACCCCCGGTCAGCCGACGCTCCCCGACCTGACGACCCTCCTCGACATCGGCTCTTCCACTCCGTCGGTGTATTGGCCGGCCTCCGGCTCCGCGGGTGCCGACACGGTGGCCGCTCTCGGCGGTCAGGGGACCGCGGATGCCCCCACACGAGTCCTGGTTCCCTCGAGCACCGTCGCCGGTGCGGGCGAGGCCGTCCCGGCGAACGCCAGCGTCGGAGGAGTGTCCACCCCCGTGTACGACGCCGAGGTCTCGGCGGCACTGACCCGCGCGGCCGGCGAGAACGACACCACTCGACGCGGAGCCGACCTCGCCGCGGCACTCGGCTATCTGGCTTTCGCTCGCACCGCGAACGCCGACCGCCCCGTCCTCGCCCTCCTCGACCGCGGCACGGACCGATCGCGTGGGAGCCTGCGCGCCACCATGACGGCCGTCACGACCGCGCCGGGCTTCACCGGAACGACCCTCGACGCGATCGCCGGGCAGCCGGCATCCGCGATCTCGCTCGTCGACGCCGCGGTCGACAGCACGCTCGTCGACGACGTGACGAACCTCGTCGCCGACGAGCAGGTCATCGACCGCTTCGCGACGATCCTCGAGCAGCCCGACCTCCTCACCGGTCGCGAGCGCGCCGAGGTCCTCCAGGTGCTGAACGTGGGATGGACAGGGGATGCCGCCCGCACGACCGTCTCCGACCATCGCGCCGCGACACAGACCACGCTGAACGCGGTCGGCATCCTGTCGTCGGACTTCCGCCTGGTGAGCTCGAGCGCGCCGCTGCGTCCATGGGTGCGCAACGACCTCCCGTGGCCGATCTCGGTCGTGCTCGCGGTCCGCCCCGACGATGCGCGACTCCGGGTGCAGGATCGCACCCCCGTCGAGGCCCAGGCCTCGGCGAACACGCGCGTCGAAGTGCCCGTCGAGGCGCGACTGGCCAACGGCGAGGTCAGCGTCGCCCTGCAGCTCTACAGCCCCACGGGAGAGCCCGTCGGCGCCCCGCAGGTCGTCGACGTCGAAGTGCGCGCCGAGTGGGAGAGCATCGGCCTCATCGTCGTGATCGTGCTCGTCGTCGTCTTCCTCAGCGTGGGCGTGATCCGCACCCTCGCGCGTCGACGGCGCGTCGCCGCCGGCCAGGAACCAGAGCCGACACCCGACGACGAGCCGGCCGACGGACGCGCGCCCGCCGAGGGCGATGCCGTCGACGACGACCCCACCGACCCCCGCGCCTCCGAGGAGTCCCGCCCGTGAGCAGCATCGGTCGCGCGAGCGTCCTCATCGGGGCGGGCACCGTCGTCTCGCGGGTCAGTGGCCTGCTCCGCACGATCGTGCTCGTCGCCGCGATCGGATCCTTCGGCGGCGCCGGCGACGCGTTCGCCGTCGCGAACCAGCTGCCCAACAACATCTACGCGATCATCTCGACCGGCCTGCTGACCGCCGTCGTCGTCCCGCAGATCGTCAAGGCCGCAGCGCACGCCGACGGCGGCCAAGCGTTCATCTCGAAGCTCTTCACGCTCGGGACGGTCGGGCTGCTCGGCGCGACCGCCCTCGCGATGATCGCCGCGCCGTTCCTCGTGCAGGTGTACGCGAGCAAGTTCACAGCGGACCAACTCGCGCTGTCGACGGCGTTCGCCTATTGGTGCCTGCCGCAGATCTTCTTCTACGGCCTTTATGCGCTACTCGGTGAGATCCTCAATGCTCGACGGGTGTTCGGCCCGTACACGTGGGCACCCATCGTCAACAACATCGTCTCGATCGCCGGTTTCGGCGCGTTCATCCTGATCTTCGGCGGTCCCCAGACCCGGGTGGATGCCTGGACACCGAGCATGATCGCGGTGCTGGCGGGAACGGCGACGGCGGGCATCGTCGTTCAGACCCTCGTGCTGGTGTTCTTCTGGCGGCGGGCCGGCTTGGCGCTGCGGCCGGACTTCCAGTGGAAGGGCGTGGGCCTGCGCCACATCGCCCGACTGGCCGGGTGGACGTTTCTCATGGTCGTCGCGGGTCAACTCGCCGGCATCGTGCAATCCAACGTGCTCTCTGGCGCCTCTGGGGAGGACCCGGCGATCTTCGCGTCACAGAACGCCTGGCTCCTCTTCATGCTCCCGTACTCGATCATCGTGCTCTCGATCGGGACGCCGTACTTCACGCAGCTCAGCGAGCACGCGGCATCCGGACGGCACGACGAGGTGCGGGCCGACATCGCTCGCAGCATTCGTACGCTCGGGTTCTTCATCGTCGTGGCCGCTGCCGCCCTCGCCGTGGCCGCGGTACCCGCCAGCCGCATCTTCACCAACGGCGCCGAGCAGGCGACCGCCGCGGCTCCGGTGCTCCTGTGCTTCCTGCTCTGCCTGGTGCCTCTGGCCGTCCTGTTCGTCGTGCAGCGGACGTTCTACGCGTACAACGACACCCGGACCCCGTTCTTCTTCACGCTGCTGCAGTGCGCTCTCGTGGCCGGTGGCGCGGTTCTCGCGGGCCTCCTCCTTGATCGCAGCGTCCTCGCCGCGGGGGTGGCCCTCACCCAATCCTTCGCCAGCATCGTGCAGGTCATCGTCGCGAGCGTGCTGCTGCACCGGCGCCTCGGCGGGATCGGGGCTGCCGCGTGGCTCCCCGCGCTGGTCAAGTTCACCCTCGCGTCGCTTCCGGCCGCGATGGCCGGATTCGTCGTTCTCTCGCTCCTCGGGGGATCGACCGGCTGGATGACGACGAGCTCTCTCGCCGGAGCGGTCGGAGCCGGCCTGATCGGAACCGTCGTGCTGGCGGTGTACGTCGGCATCCTGGCCCTGTTCCGCACCCCCGAGGTGGCGTCGGCGTTCTCACTCGTTCGGCGGTTCCTGCCCCGACGCTAGCCCTCAGCCCCGCGGAATACCCCGGGGCTACCATGGGTTTCATCCGACGGAATCAACGAGAGGAAGGCGCAATCGTGCGTCACGTCATCATCATCGGGTCGGGTCCTGCCGGCTACACGGCCGCCATCTACGCCGCCCGGGCGAACCTCGAGCCCCTCGTCGTCGCGAGCTCCGTCGAAGCCGGCGGCGACCTCATGAACACGACCGAGGTCGAGAACTTCCCCGGGTTCCCCGACGGCATCCAGGGCCCCGACCTCATGGCCAAGATGCAGGCGCAGGCCGAGCGTTTCGGCGCGGAGGTCCTGTACGACGACGTCGTGTCTCTCGACCTCGAGGGACACGTCAAGAAGGTCACGTTGGGCAGCGGCAAGGTCGAAGAGGCCGTCTCGGTCATCTACGCGACCGGCTCCGCGTACCGCAAGCTCGGGCTCGAGGGCGAGGACCGCCTGTCCGGCCGCGGCGTCTCGTGGTGTGCCACGTGCGACGGATTCTTCTTCCGCGACCGCACGATCGCCGTCGTCGGCGGCGGCGACTCCGCGATGGAAGAGGCCAACTTCCTCACGAAGTTCGCGTCGAAGGTGTACATCATCCACCGCAAGGACACCCTGCGCGCGTCGAAGATCATGCAGGAGCGCGCTTTCGCGAACCCCAAGATCGAGTTCATCTGGAACAGCGCGGTCGACGAGATTCTCGGCGACGAGGCCGTCTCCGGCGTCCGCCTGCGCTCGACCGTCGACGACACCACGCGCGAGCTGCCGCTCGACGGCCTGTTCGTCGCGATCGGAAACGACCCGCGCACGCACCTCGTGCACGACAAGCTGCAGCTCACCGATCAAGGCACCATCTGGGTCGACGGGCGCTCGTCGCGCACGTCGGTCGAGGGTGTCTTCGCCGCCGGCGACGTGATCGACCCCACATACCGCCAGGCGATCACCGCGGCCGGCAGCGGCACGGTCGCCGCCCTCGACGTGGAGCACTTCCTCGCGGCGCGTGGTGAGGCCGGCAAACCGGCCGTCGCCGACAGCCTCATCGAGGGCCTGCCCGACGCTGCGGTGGTCTGAGGAACAATTCGACGCCCCCGGGCGTTTCACCAACTGACGCTCTCACTAAGGAGAAAAGCACATGACCGCCAAGGCGACGACCTCCGCGACCTTCGAGCAGGACGTCCTGCAGGCCGACGGACCCGTTCTCGTGGACTTCTGGGCCGAGTGGTGTGGACCGTGTCGCATGGTCGCCCCCGTGCTCGACGAGATCCAGTCCGAGAACTCGGGCAAAATCACGATCCTCAAGCTCAATGTCGATGAGAACCCCGACCTCGCGATGAAGTACCAGATCACCTCGATCCCCGCGATGAAGGTGTTCCAGGGCGGCGAGGTCAAGACGACCATCATCGGCGCGAAGCCCAAGTACGCGCTCGAGCAGGACCTCGCGCCGTTCATCGGCTGAGTCCCCTCGCGAATCGGATCCCCGGCGCTTCGGCGTCGGGGATCCGTCGTTTCCGGCGGCGTATCGCCCCGGGGGTCGCAAGGACAATGGATGCCGAGCAGGGCCCGCGCTCGATCACGCCCGGGGTGCGCTGGGATGAGGCCCACGGAGGCTTCATCATCGACGCGGCGGGGGAGAGGACGCTACGGGGTCGCGCTTCGGGGTTTGCGTCGCGCGGGCCGTGTCTTACCGGGGTGTGCAACGCGCGCGGTGTGCGTCGTGCACGGATCGCGTCGTGCGCGGACCGCGTCGTGCGGGGGTGGGCGCCGTGCGCGGCTCGCGCTTTGCGCGGACCGCGGAATGTACGCCGCGCGGTCCCAACGTCGTACCGGGAGTGCGGCGCGTCAGGCGCCTGAGGGCCGTCAGGAGGCGTCGAGGCGCACGCTGGCATCCCAGCGCCGGTGTGGCTCTTCTTCGCCCAGGATGCGCCACACAGCGCGCGTGAGCGGGGGATAGTCGAGAGCGATCTGCCGCAGGACGCGATAGTTGCGCGCACGGTTCGGGCGCTGCCCGCCGTTCTCGGCGATGTTGTCGGCCCGCAGCGTCAGGACGACGAGCTCATCGACGCTCGGGAGGTCTTCCATGAAGTCCCACGGGTCTTCGCCACCGCGCAGCCGCTCATGGATGAGCACTGCCAGTTCGTCGGATGCCTCTGCCCGCAGCAGTTCCAGACTCGCCCGCCGGGGCGGGTCTTGCTCGTTCGCGGTCACCTTTCAAGGGTACGCGCGACCGGCGGCACCCGGCGCTGTCCGTCAGCCGGTGTAGCCCTCTTCGCCCAGGGCGGAAAGGATGCGATTCAGGTCCTGAATCGAAGCGAAATCAATGCTGATCTGGCCTTTCTTTGCCGTCAGCGAAACGCGTACTTTGGTGTCGAGTCGGTCACCGAGCCGCTCCGCGACGTCGTCGAGACCGGAACGTCGCGACCCTGCCTTCGGCTTCTGACGCGCGGGCGAGACCCCCGGCATCTTGGCCGCTGCTTCCGCCGCGCGCACAGAGAGATCCTCGTTGACGATCTTGTCGGCGAGCTTCTGCATCTCCTGCGGGTCGTCGAGCGACAGGATCGCGCGTGCGTGCCCCGCGCTGAGTACTCCCGCCGCCACCCGCTGCTGAACAGGCACAGGGAGCTTCAGCAAGCGAATGGTGTTGCTGATCTGTGGACGAGAACGACCGATACGAGTGGCCAACTCCTCTTGGGTGATGCCGAAGTCCTCGAGGAGTTGCTGGTAGGCGGACGCCTCTTCGAGAGGGTTGAGCTGCGAGCGGTGGAGGTTCTCGAGGAGCGCGTCGCGCAGCAGAAACTCGTCGTCGGTCTCGCGAACCACGGCGGGGATGGACTCGAGGCCCGCCTCCCTCGAAGCGCGCGTCCGGCGCTCGCCCATGATCAGTTCATAGGTGCCGTCGCCCTTGTCGCGGACGACCACGGGCTGGAGCACACCGAACTCCCGCACGGAGTGCACGAGCTCCGCGAGGTCTTCGGGGTCGAAGTGCGTACGTGGCTGGCGAGGGTTGGGGACGATCGCCTTGGGGTCGATGTGTACGAGACGAGCGCCCGGCACCGAAACGAGGTCGTCCGCAGGCGAAGCCGCGTCCGTTCCAGCGGGGGATGCCGGCTGGGCCGACGAATCCTTCGCCGGCGCGCCGGGAAAGAAAACGTCGACCGGACGCGCCTCCGAAGCCTCCGCCGTGGGGATCAGGGCGCCGATACCGCGCCCGAGTCCGGTCCTCTTCGCCATCAGGAGCCCTTCGTCGTGGTGTCGCGGTTGACGATCTCGACCGCGGCTTCGCGGTAGGCGATGGCGCCCGCTGACTGGCCATCGTACGCGATCACGGTCTGCCCGAAGCTCGGTGCCTCCGAAACGCGCACAGAGCGGGGGATCACGGTATCGAGCACTTCGTCCGTGAAGTGGGAACGCACCTCGTCGGCCACCTGCTGAGCCAGACGGGTACGCCCGTCATACATGGTGAGGAGGATCGTGGAGACATGCAGCGTCGGATTGAGATGCTTCTGGATCATCTGAACGCTGCCGAGAAGCTGGCTCAACCCCTCCAGCGCGTAGTACTCGCACTGAATCGGGATCATGACCTCGTCGGCCGCCGTGAACGCATTGATGGTGAGCAGACCCAGCGACGGGGGACAGTCGATGATGACGAAATCGAGATGATTGCCATCGATCGCGAGGTAGTCGCGCAGCGCTCCTCGAAGACGGTGCTCGCGAGCGACCTGTGAGACCAGTTCAATCTCGGCGCCCGCCAGGTGGATGGTGCTGGGCGCGCACAGGAGGTTCGGTGACTCGGGACTCGTCTGGACGATATCCGCGAGAGGCACCTCGTTGATCAGAACGTCGTAGATGCTCGCGGTTTCTGCGTTGTGAGCGACCCCCAGCGCCGTAGAGGCATTCCCCTGCGGGTCGAGGTCGACCACCAGCACGCGCGCTCCCACAGACGCGAGAGCGGCGGCGATGTTCACGGCCGTCGTCGTCTTGCCGACGCCGCCCTTCTGGTTCGACACCGTGAAGACGCGCGTACGCCCGGAGAGTTCGACCTTCGCGCTCTCGAGCGCCCGACGCCGCGCGGACAGATCAGCGATCTCGCGTGCGATGGGGGAGTCATAGAACGAGGATGACGATGGCGTTTCGTCGGACTGTTTCACGTGAAACGCTCTCCCTTGCCGTCGCCGAACTCGCCCAGTCTACCCGCGAGGCGGTCGCGACGATCGCCGAGCGCCGGTTATCCACAGAGTTGTGGGCGAGGTTCGAGCCCACTTCGTGGGGGTGGTCGGGATGCCGTTGCCTGCCTCGTCCACCCCGAGGCGCGGTCTTATGGAGGTCACTGGGGGCGGTAAGGCGCTGTCGACATCAGGGAGAGTGGCTAAGTCGCAGCCTGGTGCCGCGAGGCGTCAGCACCCTGCCACCCGTGAAGTGCCGCCTGCCACGAGCGACTCACAGAGTAGCAAGTGACGACCACCGAGTCCTGACTGCCGAGCCCCAGGCACCAAGCACCAACTCGGGAGCGCGAAGCGTCGAGCGACGAGCCCCGAGTGCAAGGTCTCGCGTGAGCAACGTCTGCGGTGCGCTCTGTGCTCGTATTCTGCGACATGCGCCGCGGGGCAGGACGAGCGACTCAACCAGGATCCAAGGCGTGTCAAGACCACAGAGTTCGAGTGCACAGAGAACACGCAGAGGATCGCAATCAGCTCTGTTTCGCCGATCGAGCATCTCACCACGGGTCGCGAACTTCGCTGCCTGCCGGGCGAAGCCGTGCAGCAGGCTTCTTGCACGCCGCGCGTGGCCGGCGCGCCAGCGATCACGGCCGCACGGCACTCACTGTGCCATGTCGACCAGCCGCGACGCGCGAGGAGTAGTCAGAACAGACAGGGGTGCTTCATGCAGCGCAGACAGCCCGGCTTGCATCGCGAAGGCTCAAACAGTCGGCGTTTCTCGTGGTACACCGTCGACCTTGTTCGACGAGGGAGACACAACCAACCGGACTCCTCCAGCGACACTCTGACGTGAGCGAGATCGACCCGGGAGCGACTGGATCCATGACCGATTGACGTGATCGGTTCTCGTTACGTGAACTCGATCAACTCTCCGCCGCTGGGGAGACTCTCCGGCTCCCGGCGACGTCCTGCACTCTTCCCCACGCGTGGGCACATCCCGCGCAGCGAGATCCGTTGGTCGGTTTCACGTGAAACATCCCGAAGCGCCGAACTGGCTTGCAGTTTGCAGTGCGGTCCGATTGCCCCAGTCACGCTCGCGTATCGATCACCCGTCGAAGCAATCGCCAGTCTCCTGCTTCAAGACACCCACTCCTCGCGCCTTCTTCACGTTGGGCGCGAGGCGAAGTCGGCCAGGAGGGCAACGCCGCGATCTTGACGAGACCGCCGTCGACTCACCCCGACTCTTTCCACTCCGGTGCCCCGTCGCCCCCCACCAGATTGGACCTGCGCGGTATTCTCTCTTCTTCATACTGACCCGAGCAGCACGCCGGCGCCCGCAACATGTTTCACGTGAAACACCGCTTGCGAGAGACACAATGAGCCGATGGGAACAGCGTCCTGGACGGTTCTCGCCGCGCACTCGCGCTAACCGCAGGTTCAGCACAACCCCAACGCGCGACCGGGCGACGATAGGTGGGAGCCAACCACTCAGCTCACGACCCGCTCTCGACGGGCGGTTGAGTTGTCCCATGAGAACGCCGCACGCCGCGGTGAGGAGTCGTCTCATCAGAAAGCACTGCCACGCCCGAGGCGTTGTCGTGCGGTGGCTCGTGCGGAAGTCGCGAGTCCCCGCGGACGGCCCGAACGCGGGTAACGACGCCGACGCTGCATTGGCTTCCAGCAGTCGTGGAGTACATCCGTCAGAGCTGGGGCTGAGCGGGTGTCGCCCGGACCTAGCTTTCACCCGCCGACACATCCCGCCCGTAGTCGTCTATGAACCGCGAGCCAGCAGGTATGCGGGCAGCGGGCTCACCGCGGGATGCGTACACCCACACTCGATGTTGACACCAAAGCGTGAAGTGCCCTCGGCGGATAGTTGCGGGCGTCAGTCGGGGCTGGACACTGAGCAAGCACCTCGTGCGACCCATCATGGATAATCGCCCATCCATTATCCGACACCGCCCGGCAAGGCCGACGTTCGGTCCCGTGATGGCGTCACGTGCGCCGTAGCCACCAGACCGATGCTGGTCTCGCCGGCCGCTCCTGGTGGACCGCTCGCACTGCTCAGCGTGCACGCGTTCCACGTGAAACGCGCGAACCCGTCGGCCGGACTCAGGCCACCCAACACCCTATGCGTGCACCTCATGGAGAATCGTGTTGGCACACGACCTCGGCGGGAACTTCCCTCGGCGCATCCGCCGCTCACGGGCAGGTCGACGCGTGCGCTCGACTGCGGACTGCACACCACAGGCCTGACCGCGGCTCTGACGGCGCGGGGAGGTCGGTCTGATCGCGCCATCCACCTCAGCGCCCCAATCCTGCCTCGAATAACCTCTGCGCCGCTCAACAGCAGCGCAGGCAGGATCCGGTGGCAAATGCTCGCGACGTACCGAGTGACAGACCCCGGTCCAGAACCGCCAACGTGCGACCAGCCATCGCGAAACGCGGGCACCACCCTTGAGGGACCTGTGGGGGATGAGCTCGCCGCATCATTCGATCAGGTCACTGTTCTCATCCTGAGGCGTCCTGCTTTCAGCCACGAAGTCTTGCGCACGCACAGGTCCCCGACCACGCGCGGCGCCCTGATTTCCACCGGGACAGTCGCGGGTCTTCTTTGGTCTGGACGGCGCGCATCGGAACCTCCGACCGTCCACTGCGTGTGACTTGCTCTGACGAGCAGTCCACTCACGTTCACGGGACCCGACATCACCTGGAATGGACACGCTCGGCATCTTCGGGCCAACGGATCGGTGAACTCACCGCCGTGCGCGACCTGCACGCGAAAGACCGCACGCGTGGTGGCCTGGACACGTACCTGCACGTGTCAGTTGACTCCACGACTCGCTCATCAGCCAGCCGAATCGACGAGCAGATGTCTCAAGATCACCGGCCTTTGCACACTAGCTCGCACGCCCGTGCGTCCGTGCTGGTAGGTCTCGCGTGCCAGCAGCTCTTGCACAACTCGTGCGCGCTCCTGCGCTGCTAGGGCGTGTCTGACAAAGGTTGGTGCGTTTGGCTGAGAGCCTGGGGTCGTGTCGCGGTTCCAGTTGCTCTCTGATGCTCAGTGGTCGTTGATTGAGTCGATGTTGCCGAAGCCGACGGGGCGTCCGGGGCGGAAGTTCTCGGATGCGCGGTCGATGTTGGAGGGCATCATCTACCGGTACCGGTGCGGCATCGCGTGGCGTGATCTGCCCGAGGTGTTCGGGCCCTGGCAGACGGTATGGACCTGGCATCACCGGCTCGCCACCGAGGGGACGTGGGACACGATCGTGTCCACACTGATCGCCCAGGCCGACGCCGAAGGGATGGTGGACTGGTCGGTGTCGGTGGATTCCACGATCGCTCGCGCGCATCAGCACGCAACGAACACGACCCGCCCCACAGGGGGCTGGATCGAATTACACGAATCTGACCGTCGAGCCGCCTGATCACGGCATCGGCCGCTCGAGAGGTGGTCTGTCGACGAAGATCCATCAACTCGTCGACGGCAACGGGTTTCCGCTGGTCACCGTGATCACTCCCGGCCAGGCTGGTGATTCACCGATGCTGATCCCGATGCTGGAGCAGCTGCGCGTGACCCGACCGGTCGGACGGCCTCGCACACGTCCGAATGCGGTCCGCGGCGACAAGGCGTACTCGTCGCGCGCGATCCGAGCGCACCTGCGCGGCCGGGGAATCAAGGCCGTGATCCCGGAACCGCGTGACCAGCAAGGTCACCGCAAACGCCGCGGATCCCGCGGCGGCAGGCCCGTCGGGCTCGACGCCGATGACTACCGCAACCGCAACGTCATCGAGCGGCGGTTTTGCCACACCAAGCAATGGCGAGGCCTCGCCACCCGCTACGACAAGTTAGCGGTCGTATTCCGCGCCGCCGTCCTCATCCACGCCACCATCACCTGGACCAAGACATTGTCAGACACGGCCTAGGGCTTCCCGCGCGCGGACACCACGTACGTTCACACAGTACGCATGGGTCGGCAACGACATCCCGACGCCAGGGGACCGCGGGCGTACGGCAAAGAATGTTTCACGTGAAACAGGAACGCCGAACGTGCGGGTCGGGTGCAAAAACGATCGGATAGGCGTGACGTGCTCCTCACGCCGCCAACTCATCCCAGAAAACTGTCGCCACGCGGCGCCTCGACGTCAGGGGGAGTAGCGCACGCCTCGTTCCACGTGAAACATCACGCCTGGTCACACGCCTCAGACGTGCGCACTCAGGAGGATCACACGTGACGGGGCTTCAGCCCACTCAGACCGCTACGCGACTCAGGCGTAGCGGATCTCATGGACCTCTGCCATCGAGACGCGAGATGTATCCGAGACGCGACCCTGGCAGCGGCGCTTCTCCCAGCACTTCCCTACGCACACGAAATGATCTCGGCAGTCGAGCGACACCCAGCATCCTGCGACGACCGCCAAGATCACAGACGCCCGCGCGTCGCAGCATCCCGTCACTTCCTCATCGAACCCCCTGTGCGACAACCGCACTCTGCGGGACCATCTCACGCAGCAGGTCGATCTGCTCGAATTCTCGATTCAACCTGGCACGCGAGCACGCAGGTCGGCTCGAGCAGCCCGCAGTGCGCGTCCACTTTCCCTCCAGGAGCCGACAACCGTGTCACCCGCGACCGTCACGGCGGGCGACGCTCGTGCGCCGCGCCGCTCCGAGGGCGCCGAAACCCACGGCGGCACCGAACACACGCCGAGCTCCGAGGCCTGGCAACACGCCACACACCAGTCCGGCGTCGCGGTGAGACGGTGAGCCGCGCAACACTGCCTGCGCAATGGTGCGAGCGATGACCGATAGAGCCGGGATGCCGTCCCATCGTGCCGCTCACCCACGGAAACCGGGCGAGCGCTGGCCTCGCTCAAACAACTCTCGTGTCGAACACCGTCGCCTGTCACACCCTGATCGCGCCGGTCACCGACGACGTGCGCATCGCCGTCTCGAGGTCTGTCTCCGACGCCTTGAGTCTCAACCGGGGTCAGCCGAACAACGCGCGGGCGCGGTCACTCCTCCGTTCACGCCCCGACACGAGCTCGCGCCGGGGAAGGGCCCTCGTGTCACACGACCTCGACATCAAACGACGCCCTCACCGCCCATGCGCGCGAACCCTGGCAGTTGACAACCTGTCCAACCGACATTGATGCCCATCGCAGAAGCCACTGACCCCGGCGTGCGGGCGCCGCAACTCCACCGCCGACAACGCCGCCGACGGCTCACGCCGGTGCCGGTCATCGCCCTGAAACCACCGACTCTTGCGATCACGGGAGTTTTAGAGGTCGGGCACTTCCGACGATCACCAAGCAGCAGGCTTCCGGCCGCGTTGTACGGACACCTCCCCTGGCCGCGGGGGAGAGGTGAAGCGCGATCTCCCTTGAGCAGGACACCGAGCATGGCCTCGGCCAGGGACCACATCCAGACGCGAGCGACTTCAGATGTTGATCAGAACTCTCCGTCGAGCTTCTCCTGTCACCGCAGTCGAGCGCAGGTGATTGAGGTCCCATGGCATTGCCCCACGAGCCCGCCAGATGCTTCCCACCAGACTCGGTCGAAAGGGCCACGCCCACTTGGAAAAGGAATCGCACTCTCTCACCGCCGACGCACCGGGCCATCACCGAGGGTGAGGATGCACAGCCGTCATCGACACCACGGGACTCTGAGAGTCGCGTTTCACGTGGAACGCGCGCTCCCCATGCGGCGGTAACGTCCGCAGTGACCATCCAAGGATTGACGCACGCGGGCACCCGGGTTCACGCCGGAAGCACTGCGATGCACGTCTTTCAATCGAGAAGCTCGTGACGGTCGTACTGAAAGCGCCGCACGTACTTGTCATACATGTTCGCGGGCCACGCTACGCATACGTCGCGTCCGCGGCCCGAAGAGAACAGTGCTTCACCGAAGCCTCACGCGGGCTGGTGAGACAGCACCGCGATCAGTCGCGGTAATCAGGCTCGCGAGCGGCGGAAGAAAGAGCTCGTCAGCGCGATACCGTCGCGACGAACACGCGTGTCGGCTCGTCCAGCTGACCCTCGCCGACGACCTCAACGCGCACATCCGTCAGTCCGAAGCGGCGCACCTGCTTCGCGGCCGCGTCGATCTCGGCCGCGACATTCGCTCCCTTCAAGAGCACCAGTCGACCGCCCGGACGAACCAGGGGAGCCGTGAAGGGGAGCAAGGTGCGGAGCGCACTCACCGCACGCGCGGTGACGACGTCGAACGAACGCCCACCGGTCCACTCTTCCCCGCGCATTCGAGCGACCGTGACGTTCGAGAGTCCGAGGGCCTCCGCCTGCTCGGTCAACCAGATCGTCCGGCGCTCCATCGGCTCGATGAGCGTCCACTGCACGTCCGGGCGCGCGATCGCGAGAACGATCCCCGGCAGACCGGCACCAGAACCGATGTCCGCCGCCTGCCCTTCGAAGAAGGGCGCCGCGACAGCACTGTTGAGGATGTGACGTGTCCACAGACGTGGGACCTCGAGCGGACCGATCAGACCGCGTTTCTCGCCATGCTGCGCGAGAGCCTCGGTGAATCGCCGAGCGAGGCTGAGACGATCACCGAAGATCTCCGCGGCGACAGCCGGCTCCGGCTCCAGCTCCAACGGCATCCGGGTCCTCAGCTACGGCGCAGAACGGTGTGACGGTCCGCGCCCTCGCCGAAGGATTCGGACACGCAGCCGCGCTCCGCGGCGATGTCGTGGACGAGCTTGCGCTCGTAGCTCGACATCGCCGGCAGAGACGCCTGCGAAGCGCCTTCGTCCAGGCGTTCGATCGCGCGGTCGACGAGGTTCTCGAGCTGACGCTGGCGCGCGTCGCGCGAGCCGCCGACGTCGAGGATCAGTCGGGAGAAGCGACCGGTCGCGTTCTGCACGGCGAGACGCGTGAGCTCTTGGAGGGCCTGAACCGTGTCAGGGTGCGACAGCGACGACAGCGCGCTCGCGTCGTCCGCCTCCACGGACACGTAGGCACGCCCGGCACGCACGTCGAGGGCGAGATCACCGTCGATATCGGCGATGTCGAGCAGACCCTCCAGGAAGTCGGCGGCGATGTCGCCCTCTTGCTCGAGCTGCTCTTCGGTGGCGGCGTTCTGGTCGGTCGAGATCTGCTCGGACGTCGTCATGATGTCTCCGGTCGTCAGGAGGAGGGGTCGGATGCGGCGGAGCCGGGGGCCGGCCGTGCCGGGGAGCCGGGCTTGTTGCCCTGCTGCTTCTTGGCACGCTGCTTGCCGACCGGCTGCTGCCGCTTGGGCTGCGCTGCACGGGCGCGCTCGGCCTCTTCGAGGAGACGCTGCTGCTCGGCGCGGTACTTCTCGATCGGGACGACCTTGCCGCTCGAATCGATCGCCTTGCCCTTGCGCGCGAGGCGCTCTTCGCGGGCCTTCGCCGCGTCCGATCCGGGGGTCGGCATCTCGCGGATGACGACGAACTGCTGGACCATCGTCCACAGGTTGCTGACGAACCAGTAGATGACGACACCGAGCGGGAAGAAGACGCCCGAGAAGATGAACGCCAGCGGAAGGATGTAAAGCATCACCTTCTGCATCTGGTACGCCTGGCCGGTCTTCGCCTCGGGGGAGAGGTTCTTCGAGATGATCTGCAGCTGCGTGAAGAACTGCGACGCGATCATCAGCACCACCAGCGTGAGCAGGATCGCCACGGTGACCTGGCCGTCGGGCTGGCTCCACGCCGTCACGAGGTTCACGTGCATGGATGCCACGTCGAACAGACGCGCGTCGTAGAACTCGGTCGTGAGCTCGGGGGTGAGCAGACCCACACCACCGACGCCGCTCGCGGCGTGCTTCGACACGTCGTTCAGCACGCTGAACAGGGCGAAGAAGATCGGCATCTGCACCAGGAGCGGGAGGCAGCTCGAGACCGGCGTCGTGCCGTGCTTCTTGTACAGAGCCATGGTCTCGCGGCTCATCGCCTCGCGAGACAGCTGGTCGCGCTTGCCCTTGTACTTCTCCTGCACCTTGCGCAGTTCCGGAGCGATCTCCATCATCTTGCGCTGGCTCTTGATCTGCTTCACGAAGAGCGGGATCAGGGCGGCACGCACGATGAGCACGAGACCCACGATCGAGAGCACCCAGGTGAGGCCCGCGGCCGGCGCCATACCCAACGCCGTGAACAGCGCGTGCCAGCCCACCAGCACGAGCTCGACCATCCATTTCAACGGCCAGAGGATGGTCCCAATGAGATCGAATTGCACGATCAGTCCTTCCGGGAGGGCACGACGAATCCGTGCGGAGTGAGTTCGTGACGGAAGGCGCGGTGAGGACGGACATCGTCGATGCCTCCCTGAGCCCAGGGATGACAGCGTGCGAGGCGGGCCGCGGTCAGCGCGACACCCTTGACGAGTCCGTGCTGCTGCACGGCGCCTACCGAATAGGCAGAACAGGACGGGTAGTACTTGCAGACGTCGCCATAGACGTGCGAGATCGTCGCGCGATACGCGTGCAACAGGGCCAGTCCCGCGTTCCTGGGGAGGAGCGGGACGGATGCCACCACCGCGGACAGCTCGAAATGAGCCGTCCCGGTGGACGAGGTGGGGAGGGTCGAGGCGCTCATGCGAAAGCCTTCCGCTGCAAGCAACGAAGGACGTCGGACCGGAGCGACGCGTAATCGGCGGTCGCCGAGGAGGGGAGTGCCCGGATCACGACCGAGGCGCCCCCGCGGACAGACGGGAGCGCCTCGGCGCACACCGCCTTCAGGCGGCGGCGGATGGTGTTGCGGATCACCGCGGATCCGACCTGCTTGCTCACGATGAAACCGAAACGGGCGGGGCCGTCTTCGTCCACGCTGCCGACATAGGTCACGGCGTGCGTTCCGGCGCACCGAGTCCCCCGGCGGACAGTGGCTTTATAGTCCGATCCGCGGGTGAGTCGGTTCGGCTTCGCGAGCACCGGGTGAATCAGGCCGAGAGTTCGGTGCGGCCCTTGGCACGACGGGCCGCGAGGATGCCGCGGCCGGCGCGCGTGCGCATGCGGGCGCGGAAGCCGTGCTTCTTGGCGCGGCGACGGTTGTTGGGCTGGAAGGTGCGCTTGCTCATGGGTCACTCCGGAGGTGGTGTCGCCCGATGCTCTTCTGCCGGGGACGTGGGTCGGGACTGCCGTATAGGCATAAGTCAACCGACTAAGGCTACGTCGCGCGCGCCCTTAACTCAAACCGAGAAACCGACCGCCCATTATCCCCAGTCGTTGTCCACAGGCGTGGCAAAGACACGCGACAGCGTTCTACAGTGGATTTTGCTCCGGATGAGCCGCGAACTAGCGTGGCCCCGGAAGTTATCCACAGGTTCGACGTGACTCCGTCGGTCTGCCCGCGCGCCGAGATCCCGGAGGGGACATGTCATTGCACGAAGTACCGGATGTTCCCGTCTGGTCCGCCGTGCTCGACCACCTTCTCAAGGACGAGCGCGTCACGCCGCAGCTCCACGGCTTCCTGAACCTCGCCGTTCCCCAGGGCGTGATGGGCGGCACCCTGTACCTCGATGTCCCCAATGACCTGACTGCAGGGCAGATCAACAAGCGCATGCGGGCTCCCATCCTCGAGGCTCTGACCCAGGTTCAGGGGCCCGACCCCGAAGTGAACGCGTTCCGTGTGGTCGTGAATCCCGACCTGATCGATTCGCCGCGACCCACTCCTGCCGACGAGCGCTCCGTGTCGGCGCCGGCCGGTCACTCACTCATCCCCGAGCAGGCTCCGGAGCCGATCGTCCCGGCTTCTCGCAGCGACACCCGACTGAACCCGAAGTACACCTTCGACAACTTCGTCATCGGCCAGTCCAACCGATTCGCCCACGCAGCGGCTGTCGCCGTCGCCGAAGCGCCGGCGAAGGCCTACAACCCGCTCTTCATCTATGGGGACTCGGGACTGGGCAAGACCCACCTGCTGCACGCGATCGGCGACTACGCCGCGAGCATGTACGCCGGCATCCGCGTCCGATACGTCTCGAGCGAAGAGTTCACGAACGACTTCATCAACTCGATCGCGAACAACCGCGGCTCGGCGTTCCAGGCCCGATATCGCGACGTCGACATCCTTCTGATCGACGACATCCAGTTCCTCCAGGGGCGTGCCGAGACGCAGGAAGCCTTCTTCCACACGTTCAACACCCTGCACGACCACGACAAGCAGGTCGTGATCACGAGCGACCTGCCCCCGAAGCAGCTCACGGGCTTCGAAGATCGCATGCGGAGTCGCTTCGAGTGGGGCCTCATCACCGATGTGCAGGCGCCCGACCTCGAGACCCGCATCGCGATCCTCCGTAAGAAGGCGCAGAGCGAACGTCTCCTCATTCCCGACGACGTCCTCGAGTACATCGCCACAGTGGTGTCGTCGAACATCCGCGAACTCGAGGGTGCCCTCATCCGCGTTTCCGCGTTCGCGAGTCTGAACCGGTCGACCCTCGACATGTCGCTCGCGCAGACGGTGCTTCGCGACATCATCGATCAGGACGACGCCAATGTCGTCTCTCCGACCGACATCATCACGGCGACCGCGCAGTACTTCAAGCTCTCGGTCGACGACCTCTACGGTTCGAGCCGATCACAGGCCGTCGCCACCGCCCGGCAGATCGCGATGTATCTCTGCCGCGAGCGTACGAGCCTGTCACTGCCCAAGATCGGACAGCTGTTCGGCAACCGCGACCACACCACCGTCATGTACGCCTACAAGAAGATCAGCGACCTCATGAAGGAGCGTCGATCGATCTTCAACCAGGTCTCGGAGATCACGAGCCAACTCGGACGTATGCGCTGAGAGCTCGTCTCCCGCACCGGGCCCGTCCGCATCCGCGGTCGGGCCTTTCGTCTTTTTCGCCCGGGAGAACCCGTCACAACCTCTTCCGCGAAGACTTTTCGCACGGTTCTACACAGTGTGGAAAACCTGTGGATAACTCCAAATCTCTGCGGATGACTTGTGTACGACGCGCCTTAACCTGTGGACGGCAGGCGCACCCCCTTCGAGTGCCGTCGTGTTAACTGCGCAGGCTCTCCGCAACGCCTCCACAGGTCACACTGGTGTCGTTCCCTTCTGTTAACAGGGATCCGTCGAGTTATCCACACTCTCCACAGCTGTTAACAAGATGAAAGATCCCATTTGAGTTAAGAGAGATTCGATGACCTCGTGGTGCGAAGGCACGCACATCGGGGGCGCCTCGGTCGGGGACTAGCATGGGTAAGCCATACCCGCCGTCAAGGGAGCGTCCGTGAAGTTCCACGTCAATCGCGATGTGTTCAGCGAAGCCGTCTCGTTCGTGGTCAAGCTCCTGCCGCAGCGCAATCCGCAGCCGATCCTCGCGGGTGTGCTCATCGAGGCCGGCGATCAGGGACTCACGCTCGCCGCGTTCGACTACGAAGCCTCCGCGCGGACGACGATCGAGGCGACGGTCGACGAGCCCGGCACGATCCTCGTCCACGGTCGTCTTCTCAGCGACATCGCCAGCCGCCTGCCGAACGCTCCCATCCAGATCGCCGTCGACGACGACGGCGGAATCCTGCTCACGTGCGGGTCGGCGCGGTTCACCCTCGCCTCGATGCCCGTCCAGGAGTACCCCGCCATCCCCGAGGTCACGGGTGAGTCGGGTCTGGTCCCCGCGGACGAGTTCGCCACCGCGATCGCGCAGGTGGCCTTCGCGGCGTCCCGCGACGACGTCACCCCCGTCCTCACCGGCGTCCAGCTCGAGGTGAGCGGAACGCGGCTCAGCCTCGTCGCCACCGACCGCTACCGCGTCGCGCTGCGCGAGATCCCCTGGGACGGCGGGCACGCGGCATCCGACGAGACGACCTCGGCGCTGGTGCCCGCGCGCACCCTGCAGGAGGTCGGCAAGACCTTCGCGCACGGCGGCGACATCTCGATCGCCTTCTCGGGCTCCGGCGATCGCGAGATCATCGCGTTCACCGCGGCGAACAAGACCGTCACGTCTCTCCTCATCAAGGGCAACTTCCCCCCGGTGCGCCGGCTTTTCCCCGAGCAGACCGAGCACCACAGCGTCGTGAACACCGCAGAACTGGCCGAAGCCGTCCGCCGTGTGGCGCTCGTCCTCGACCGCTCCGCTCCGCTGCGCTTCACCTTCGGCGCCGACGGAGTGTCGATGGACGCCTCGGGGACCGAGCAGGCGCGCGCCACCGAGACAGTGGATGCCACGCTGGTCGGCGACGAGGTCACGCTCGGCCTCAATCCGCAGTACCTGCTCGAGTCGCTCGGTGCCGTGCGCAGCGAGTTCACCCGCATCACGTTCACGTCGAGCGACAACGCGAACAAGCTGAGCCCCGTGCTGGTCACCCCGCAGACCTCGGTCGACAAGGGCGGCGAGGGCACGTTCAAGTACCTGCTCCAGCCGAATCTGCTGCTGCGCTGAGCCGGCCCGGGCCGATCCTCGGGCTTCGGTGTCGGAGGCGGCCGGTAGTCTGACTCGGTGATCGTGGAGCAGCTGGGACTCAGGGATTTCCGCAATTACGCGGAAGTCGACGTCTCGCTCGCCACCGGCGCCAACGTCTTCGTCGGGCGGAACGGCCAGGGCAAGACCAACCTCGTCGAGGCGGTCGCCTACCTGGCCACGCTCGGTTCTCATCGCGTCTCCAGTGACGCGCCGATGGTGAGAGACGGGGCGGATGCCGCGATCGTCCGCGCGCGTCTCGCCCACGGGGAGCGCAGCGTCCTGCTCGAACTGCAGCTCAATCGCCAGGGCTCCAATCGCGCGCGCGTGAACGGCGTGAACGTCCGCACCGCCGAGTTGCCGCGCTACGCGCAGGTGATCCTCTTCGCGCCCGAGGACCTTCAGATCGTCCGCGGTGACCCGTCCGCACGCCGGCGCTTCGCCGACCAGCTGATCGTGCAACGCAGCCCCCGCATGGCCGCGGTCGTCGCCGACTACGACCGGGTCCTGCGTCAGCGCACCGCTCTGTTGAAGTCCGCTCGGGCGAGAGGGGTGCGCGGCGACGCCCTCGGCACGCTCGACGTGTGGGACGACAAGCTCGTCACCCTCGGAACCGAGCTCATCGAGGCGCGCCTGGCGCTGGCATCCGATCTGTCGGAGCCGGTGGCGCGGGCGTACGCGGCCATTGCCGGCGCCGACCACGAACCGCGCCTCGAATGGGCACTCTCCGTCGGAGGCGGCGACCCCGAAGAAGGCGACGCGGCGACCTCGACGTCGGCCGGGCCCCTCGCCGACCAGTTCCGCGCCGCCCTCACCGCTCGTCGTGCCGCTGAGCTCGAGCGCGGACTGACCCTCGTCGGCCCGCACCGTGACGACCTGGTCCTGCGAGTCCGCAACCTGCCCGTGAAGGGCTACGCCTCGCACGGGGAGTCCTGGTCGGTCGCGCTCGCTCTGCGACTGGCCTCGGCCGAGATCCTGCGCGCGGAGTCACGTCTCGGAGACCCGGTCCTGATCCTCGATGACGTGTTCGCCGAGCTCGACGCCGGACGCCGCGCGCGCCTCGCCGAGCTCGTCGGCGGATACGAGCAGGTGATCGTCACCTCCGCGGTCGAAGAGGACGTCCCCGACGCCCTCCGCGCCCACGTGGTTCGGGTGGAGGCGGGTCGGATCGTGAGCGACGACGATGAGTGACGACGATGAGTGACGACACCGAACTGCCCGAGACGATGGCGACCTACCTGCGCCTTCGTGGCCTCGAACCCTCGCCCTACCGCAAGAAGAGGCGTCGTCGGCGCACGGACGACGACGAGAACGCCCCCTTCACCCCCGGCCGCGACCCGCGGGGACTCGGCGACGTGCTCTCGACGCTCACGCAGTCCGCCGGGTGGGAGCCACAGCTCGCTCGCGAGGATCTGGTCCGCACCTGGCACGACGTCGCCGGTGCAGACACGGCTGCCCACACCCGTCCCGTCGCTCTGGACGCCGGCACTCTCACGGTCCAGGCCGACTCCACGGCGTGGGCGAAACAGCTCCAGCTCATGCGCGCGCAGATCCTGTCGGAGATCCTGCGTCGCTTTCCCGAGGCGGGTGTCGAAGCGATCCGGTTCGTGGGACCCGACGTCCCCTCCTGGAAATGGGGGCCCAGAGCCGTTCCAGGCCGCGGCCCGCGCGATACCTACGGCTAGGCCATGGTCGATCCCGCCTCGGGTCGATTTATCGCCGCGTAGGGGCGTACACGCCATTTCTGCAGGTCGCGCGCGATAGGATGGAAGCTCCGAGAACCGATCTGGAGCGCGCGTACCCATGACGTCCGAAAACCCCGACAGCGTTTCCGAGGAACCCGAAGCACCCTCCACCAAGGTTCCCAACGAGTACGGGGCCGACGCCATCCAGGTGCTCGAAGGTCTCGAGGCGGTCCGCAAGCGCCCCGGCATGTACATCGGCTCCACCGGCGAGCGGGGCCTGCACCACCTCGTCCAAGAGATCGTCGACAACTCCGTCGATGAGGCCCTGGCCGGGTACTGCGACACGATCGAGGTCACGATCCTCAGCGACGGCGCTGTCCGCGTCGTCGACAACGGCCGCGGCATCCCGGTCGACATGCACCGCACCGAGGGCAAGTCGACGGTCGAGGTCGTGCTCACGGTGCTGCACGCCGGAGGAAAGTTCGGAGGTGGCGGATACGCCGTGTCCGGCGGTCTGCACGGCGTCGGTTCGTCGGTCGTGAACGCGCTGTCGACTCGCCTCGAGGTCGAGGTCAAGCGGCAGGGTCACGTGTGGCGCCAGTCGTTCCGCGATGGCGGACACCCTCTGGCCCCGCTCGAGAAGGGCGAAGAAAGCGACCAGACCGGGACGACGATCACGTTCTGGCCGGATGCCACGATCTTCGACACCATCGACTTCGACTACGACACCCTCCGCACGCGTTTCCAGCAGATGGCGTTCCTCAACAAGGGCCTGCGCATCAGCCTCCGCGACGAGCGTCCGCAGTCGGTGGTCGTCGAGGGGGAGCCGGGCGAAGAGGTCACCGAGGCGCGCAACGACTCGTTCCTCTACGAGCGAGGTCTCGTCGACTACGTCGAGCACCTCAACCGTGTGCGCAAGGCCGATGTCGTCAACGACGAGATCATCGAGGTCGAGTCGGAAGACACCGAGCGTCACATCGCGCTCGAGCTCGCGATGCAGTGGACCACGGCATACACCGAGAACGTGTTCACGTACGCGAACACAATCAACACTCATGAGGGCGGCACCCACGAAGAGGGCTTCCGTGCCGCGCTGACCACGCTGGTCAACCGCTACGCCCGCGCGAACAACCTGCTCAAAGAGAAGGACGACAACCTCACCGGAGACGACATCCGTGAGGGACTCACCGCCGTCATCTCGGTGAAGCTGTCGGAGCCGCAGTTCGAGGGCCAGACGAAGACGAAACTCGGGAACACCGAGGCGCGTGCCTTCGTGCAGAAGGTCGTCGGCGACAAGCTCGGCGACTGGTTCGACCGCAACCCGGGCCAGGCGAAGAACATCATCCGCAAGGCGATCGATGCCGCAACCGCACGTCTCGCCGCGCGCAAGGCGCGCGAGACCGCTCGCCGCAAGAGCGTTTTCGAGTCGGCCGCGATGCCCGACAAGCTCAAGGACTGCACCTCGAAGGATCCCTCGATCAGCGAGATCTTCCTCGTCGAGGGTGACTCCGCCGGCGGTTCGGCCGTGCAGGGCCGTGACCCGCACACGCAGGCGATTCTGGCGCTGCGCGGCAAGATCCTCAATGTCGAGCGCGCGCGTCTCGACCGGGCACTGGGCAACAAAGAAGTCCAGGCGATGATCCAGGCCTTCGGCACGGGCATCGGCGAAGACTTCGACATGGCCAAGGCGCGCTACCACAAGATCGTGCTCATGGCGGATGCCGACGTCGACGGCCAGCACATCACCACGCTTCTTCTGACCCTGCTGTTCCGCTACATGCGCGGACTCATCGAGGCCGGTTTCGTCTATCTGGCTCAGCCGCCCCTCTACCGCCTGAAGTGGTCCAACCACCCGCACGAGTACGCCTACAGCGACCGTGAGCGCGACGCGATGCTCGTCGACGGCCAGGCCGCTGGTCGCCGTATCCCCAAGGACAACGGCATCCAGCGCTACAAGGGTCTGGGCGAGATGAACGACCACGAGCTCTGGGAGACCACGATGGACCCCGAGACGCGCACGCTGAAGCAGGTCACGATCGACGATGCCGCCGCGGCCGACGAGATCTTCTCGGTCCTCATGGGCGAAGACGTCGAGTCGCGCCGCAGCTTCATCCAGCGCAACGCCAAAGACGTCCGCTTCCTCGACATCTGATCTCTCGCCCGCGCGACCCCGCACGGAACCTCACGACGACGATCGACGACGTACTACGAAACTGAGAAGACATGGCTGACGACATCACGCCCGAGCCCGACGAGGTCCGGTCGGAACCCGCGCACAACCACGGCAGGATCGACCAGGTCGACCTCCAGCTCGAGATGCAGCGGAGCTACCTCGACTACGCCATGAGCGTCATCGTCGGTCGTGCCCTGCCGCGCGTCGAAGACGGTCTCAAGCCGGTTCACCGTCGCGTGATCTACGGCATGTACGACGGGGGCTTCCGCCCCGACAAGTCGTTCTCGAAGTGCGCCCGCGTGGTCGGCGAGGTGATGGGGCACTACCACCCCCACGGCGACGCCCCGATCTACGACGCCCTCGTGCGCCTCGTGCAGCCGTGGTCGCTGCGATACCCCCTCGCGCTCGGACAGGGCAACTTCGGCTCGCCGGGCAACCAGGGAGCGGCTGCTCCGCGCTACACCGAGACGAAGATGTCGCAGCTCGCGCTCGAGATGGTGCGCGACATCGAAGAAGAGACCGTCGACTTCGAGGACAACTACGACGGTCAGACGCAGGAGCCCGTCGTCCTGCCGTCGCGCTTCCCGAACCTGCTCGTCAACGGTTCGGTCGGCATCGCGGTCGGTATGGCGACGAACATCCCGCCGCACAATCTCCGCGAGGTCTCCGCCGGCGCGCTGTGGGCTCTCGAGAACCCGGATGCCACCCGCGAGGAACTGCTCGAAGCCCTCATGGAGCGCATCCCGGGGCCTGACTTCCCGACCGCCGCGCAGATCCTCGGCACGCGCGGGATCAAGGACGCCTACCGCACCGGTCGCGGCTCGATCACGATGCGCGCCGTCGTCAACATCGAGGAGATCCAGGGCCGCACGTGCCTCGTGATCACCGAGCTGCCGTACCAGGTGAACCCCGACAACGTCGCGGTGAAGATCGGCGACCTCGCTCGCGAGGGCAAGATCACCGGTATCGCCGACATCCGCGACGAGACCTCGGGTCGCACTGGTCAGCGCCTCGTCGTCGTGCTCAAGCGCGACGCGGTCGCCAAGGTCGTGCTGAACAACCTCTACAAGCACACCCAGCTGCAAGAGAACTTCGGCGCGAACATGCTCGCGATCGTCGACGGCGTGCCCCGCACCCTGTCGCTCGACGGCTTCATCAGCCACTGGATCGACCACCAGCTCGACGTCATCGTGCGCCGCACGCGCTACCGGCTCCGCAAGGCCGAAGAGCGCATGCACATCCTGCGCGGGTACCTGAAGGCGCTCGACGCCCTCGACGAGGTCATCGCGCTCATCCGTCGGTCTCCGACAGCCCAGGATGCCAACGAGGGACTGCAGAAGCTCCTCGACATCGACGACATCCAGGCGCAGGCCATCCTCGACATGCAGCTGCGTCGTCTGGCAGCGCTCGAACGGCAGAAGATCGTCGACGAGGCGACCGAGCTCGAGGCCCGCATCGCGGACTTCAACGACATCCTCGCGACCCCTGCCCGCCAGCGCACGATCATCCGTGACGAGCTGACCGGGATCGTCGACCGCTTCGGCGACGACCGTCGCACCCAGATCCTGCACGGCTTCGACGGCGACGTGTCGATCGAAGACCTCATCGCCGAAGAAGAGATGGTCATCACCGTCACGCGCGATGGCTACATCAAGCGCACCCGCAGCGACAACTACCGGTCGCAGCATCGCGGCGGCAAGGGCGTGAAGGGTGCGCAGCTGCGCGCCGACGACGTCGTGGAGCACTTCTTCGTCACCACGACGCACCACTGGCTCCTGTTCTTCACGAACAAGGGTCGCGTCTACCGTTCGAAGGCCTACGAGGTCCCCGAAGCGGGTCGGGATGCCAAGGGCCAGCACGTCGCGAATCTGCTCGCGCTCCAGCCCGATGAAGAGATCGCGCAGATCCTCGACATCCGCGACTACAACGTCGCCACCTACCTGGTGCTGGCGACCCGCAACGGTCTGGTGAAGAAGACGCGCCTCGACGAGTACGACACCAACCGGCAGGGCGGCGTCATCGCGATCAAGCTCCGCGGCCAGGTGGCCGAGGAGGGCGACGACACCGAGCCCGGCACGGCCGACGAACTGGTGAGCGCTCTGCTGGTCGACGAGGGCGACGACATCCTCCTCATCAGTCGGCTGGGAATGTCGCTGCGGTTCTCCGCGACCGACAGCGCGCTGCGGCCGATGGGTCGGTCGACGTCGGGCGTGAAGGGCATGGACTTCCGCGAGGGCGACAGCCTGCTCTCGGCATCCGTCGCCAAGGACGACGAGTACGTCTTCGTCGTGACCGAGGGCGGCTACGCCAAGCGCACGGCGGTGACCGAGTACCGCATGCAGAACCGCGGCGGCCTGGGCATCAAGGTGGCTCGTTTGACCGACGATCGAGGCGTCCTCGCGGGCGGAATGATGGTCTCCGAGGGCGACGAGGTCCTTGTGGTTCTTGCCAGCGGCAAGGTGGTACGCTCTGCCGTGGCCGAGGTGCCCGCCAAGGGACGCGACACGATGGGTGTCGTGTTCGCCCGTGCTGGAGGCGACGATCGCATCATCGCGATCGCTCGAAACGCCGAACGAAACTTGGCAGAGACGACGGAGACGACCACGGAGCCCGCCGCAGCCCCTGCGGACGAGGCCGACGCCTCCGCTCCCGAGACCCCCGAGGAAAGTACTGACGCATGAGCACGGTAGCCGACAAGCTCGCTAAGAAGTCGACTCACAAGACCCCCGCCAAGCAGGTCCGCCTGCGCCTGGTCTACATCGACTTCTGGTCGGCGGTGAAGCTGTCGTTCCTGGCCGCCGTGGCGGTCGCGATCGTGACCGTGGTGTCGTACTTCCTCATCTATCTCGTCGTGAGCGCCACGGGCCTCATCACGAAACTCGACGAGTTCTTCACGAGCTTCACCGACGGCGGCGCGACGCTGTCGCAGTACGTCGGGCTCCCCCAGGTGATGGCGTTCGCGGCGATCGTCGCGATCCTCAACCTGGTCGTCATCACGGTTCTCGGCGCGGTCGTCGCCGGAATCTACAACCTCGCGGTCAAGGTGACCGGCGGTCTCCTGGTCGGCTTCACCTCGAACTGAGGCCGATTCGGAAAAACCTCGGGATTCCGGTAAAGTCTTCGAGGTTGACGACATCACGTCGTCACAACGGGGCTATAGCTCAGGCGGTTAGAGCGCTTCACTGATAATGAAGAGGTCCCAGGTTCAAGTCCTGGTAGCCCCACCCCATCCCCACGGGGCCTTAGCTCAGTTGGTAGAGCGCCTGCTTTGCAAGCAGGATGTCGGGAGTTCGAATCTCCCAGGCTCCACATCTTCGTCACCCCGGCTCCGGCCGATGCGGGACTCTTCACGGTCCGAGGCGCACGCCGCCGCCGTCGCGCCGCTATGGTGTCGCAATGGACATGCGAGTCGCCGCCTATGCCATCGTCACCGGCTCGAGCGACCGTTTGTTGCTGGCGCACTGGGTCGAGGGCCGTCGGGCGGCGTGGACGCTCCCCGGGGGCGGTCTCGAGGCGGGGGAGGACCCCGAGCGCGCGGTCCGGCGCGAGGTGCGGGAGGAGACGGGCTACCGTGTGGTGGTCGATGAGCTGCTCGGCATCCATTCCCGAGTGATACCGGCGTCCGGGCGTCTGTCGGACGATGCCGACGGTCCGCTCCACACGCTGCGCATCGTCTACCGCGCCCACGTGGTCGGAGGGCGTCTCCGCCACGAGGTCGGGGGATCTACGGACCGTGCAGAGTGGTTCTCGTTGCCGGCGGTCCGCAAGCTTCGCCGTGTTCAGCTCGTGGACATCGCGCTCCGCATGGCGAAGATCTCGCCGCGCGGGACGGAGGAGTCAACGCTCACGCACGAGGCGCGGTGATATCGGCGACCGTCGCGTCGTACGCGTCGATCAGGTCGTCGGCCTCGACGAAGAGGCTGTAGCCGTGCGCCCCGGCCCCCATGGCGATGCGCTGGCCGACGATGCTCTCGTCGGCGTAGACCGGCCAGTCGGTCGTGCTGCCGATCGGCACGATCGTCCCGCGTTCGTATCCAGTCGCCGCCAGGGCGAGCTCGGGTTCGGGCAGTCGGAGCTTGTTGACTCCGACGACGGCGCGGAGCTTGGGCCACGAGATCGCCCGGTCACCGGGCACGAGCGCGAAGAGATACGTGTCGTCGGATCGCTTGACCACGAGCGTCTTCACGATGGCCGCGGAGGGGATGCCGAGGAGTTCGGCCGCCTCGTCCAGGCTCGACGCCGCCGGACGCTCCCGGATATGGACGGAGAGGCCGCGCTCGCGCGCGGCCTCTCGGACTCTGATGGTGGGGTCGCTCACGCGTCCGGTGCACGCAGCGGGTCGTCGGCCACCCACAGCTCGTCGTCGGCACGAAGTGTCTGCCACGCGGCGTAGGCCACACCGGCCGCCGCGACGACGCCGAGGATGATGGCGATGACGCCGCCGGCGCCGATGCCGTCGTTCTGGTGCGGAAGCTTTTTGGCGAGGTTCTTCGACGCCTTCTTGCCGTATTTCTCGGCGCGCTTCGCGTACTTATGGGCATCGAGCTCGAAGCCCTGGCCCTTCGCGAGGCGGTCACGCGTGTCGCCCGCGGCATCCCACACCGACATCGCCCCGCCGACGACCGCACCGGCCGCCGGAATGAGCTTGTTGCTGAGGAAGCGGTTGCTGTACTTCACGCTCTTGTCGACGTAGGGCGCGGCGTACTTGTTGTAGCCGTCTTGGACGGCGGGGACGAGGTCTTCGCGGCTGAAGCGACCGAGCTGGTGGCCGGCTTCGCGAGCCACCTTTCCGCTCTCGCCCAGCAGCACCTGCTGCGACTCCCACACCTTCGCGGCGTGCTTCTGGAGCTTGCGCAGTTCCTTCTTGCTCTTGCGGCTGAGGCCCACGGCTCATCCTCCCTGTCGATGGGATGTACGTTGCTTCATCTTGCCAGACCGGGCGGTGCCCACCACGGACCCTTGCAGATAACTCTGAGAGAATGTACCCATGGCTACTCACACCGCCGTCGCGACCTTGCACACCAACCACGGCGACATCGTGGTCAACCTGTTCGGCGACCACGCTCCCCGTACCGTCCGCAACTTCATCGGCCTCTCCGATGGAACGCAGGAATGGACCAACCCCGCCACCGGCGCCAAGGGTGAGGGTCCGCTCTACAAGGACGTCATCTTCCACCGCATCATCCCGAACTTCATGATCCAGGGCGGCGACCCGCTCGGTCAGGGCATCGGCGGGCCCGGCTACAACTTCAACGACGAGATCCACCCCGAGCTCGATTTCACGCAGCCCTACAAGCTCGCCATGGCCAACGCCGGCCTGCGCCGCAACGCCATCACGGGCCAGGCCGAGGGCACCAACGGCTCGCAGTTCTTCATCACCACCGACCCGACGCCGTGGCTGCAGGGCAAGCACACCATCTTCGGTGAGGTGGCCGACGACGCGTCGAAGGCCGTCGTCGACGCCATCGCTGCGGTGCCCACCGGTGCCCAGGACCGTCCGAAGGCCGACGTCGTCCTGCACTCGGTCGACGTCGTGGCCGTCTGATCTTCGAGGCGGCGGCGGGTGTCCACGACCGACGAGTTCCGTCGTAACAGCGACAACTTCTGTTACCGGCATCCGGATCGACAGAGCTTCGTGCTCTGCCAGCGATGCCTGCGTACGGTCTGTTCGGAATGTCGCACACCCGCCGCCGTCGGCGTGATCTGCCCCGAGTGCATGGCTCAGCAGCGCGCCGCGGAGACCCCTGCCCAAAAGAAGGCGGAACGACGCTGGGCATCGCGTCGCCCGGCCGTCGTGGTCGCCTCGGGACGACCCCTCGCGACGCTGACGATCATCGCGATCACAGGCCTGGTCTACATCATCGGGATCATCCCCGGTCTCGGGTCGATCCTGAGCAACGCGCTCATGTTCTACGGCCCGTACCTCGTTCCGCAGTTCGGGGCGTTCGAGCCGTGGCGGCTGTTCACCGTCTCGCTCGTGCACTCCGGCTTCTTCCACATCGCGCTGAACATGCTCGCGCTGTGGTTCATCGGTCGAAACCTCGAACCGCTCCTGGGGCGATGGCGGTTCGTCGTCCTCTACGTCCTCGGCACACTCGGCGGATCCGTGGCGGTGGCACTCCTCGCGCCGCTGACCCCGGTCGTCGGCGCCTCGGGCGCGATCTTCGCCCTCTTCGGCGCCCTGCTCGTCATCGGGCGCCATATCGGCGCCGACATCCGCGTCATCGCCGTGCTGATCGGCATCAACTTCGCATGGCCGTTCGTCGTCGCGCTCATCACCTCGATCGGTACGGGCGACTTCATCTCCGCGCTCAACGGCGTCGGGATCTCCTGGCAGGCGCACCTGGGTGGCCTCATCACCGGGGCGGCCGTGGGCTTCGTCTACGCGCCGGACGCGTCTCGCGCGTCAGAGAGCGTTGCAGATCGGGCTGCTGGTCGGGGTGGGCGCGGTGCTTCTCGCGCTGCTCGTGATCCCCGTCGTCGTGTACTACTGAGAGTTATCCACAGGCTCATCCACAGGTGGGGATGAATTACACACGTGTAAGTCGGGTGAAATTCAGCGCCAGCGCGTGGTCATCAGGAAGCCCACGAAGGCGATTCCGAAGCCGATGACGAGGTTCCACGGGCCGATGCCGGGAATGGGGAACTGCGAGTTGCTGAGGTAGAACACCAGGACCCAGACCAGGCCCACCAGCATGAGACCGATCATGATGGGCAGGAACCACACAGGGTTCGGTGCCGACGCGCCTTCGTTGCGCTCGGCGATCGGGTCGTCGCCGTTTCCAGTTCGAGCCATGCGGCCCAGTCTAATGCTCAGGTGCTGTGCGACCCACGGAACTAGAATCGCCTGGTGGACACCGCATCCTCTCCGCAGACGCGTCGCGACGCTCGCCGTGGCTCTCGCCGGCGTTCCGCTCCGCGGCGCCGGGTATCGGTCATCGGTGTCTTCGGTGACCTGCTGCTGACCGCGGGCGTGCTCGTGCTTCTGTTCGTCGCCTGGCAGCTCTGGATCGGCGACGCGATCATCGGTGCCCAGTACAAGAACGAAGCCAGTTCACTGACCGACAAGTGGGCGACCGAGACACCCGCCCCCGCGCCGTCGCCGACCGCTTCGTCCTCCGGAGCGCCCGCCCCGACGGAGCCGGCCACCGCCGAGCCGCCCGCTCTGCCACAGCCCGGCGACGGCGAGGTCTTCGGCGTCCTGCGCATCCCGCGCCTGGGGTCGGACTACCAGTTCAAGCTGGCGGGCGGAGTGAGTTCATCGGTCACGCTCGACCCGATCGGCGTGGGGCACTACCCCGACAACGCGATGCCCGGTCAGGTCGGCAACTTCGCCATCGCGGGACACCGCGGCAGCCATGGCGCTCCGTTCGCCGACCTCCCCTCTCTCCACATCGGCGACGCCATCGTCGTCGAGACCCCCGACGGCTGGTACACCTACCGCTACCGCAACCTCGAGTATGTGCAGCCCGACGGCGTCGGCGTGCTGCTCCCGGTCCCGCAGGCCGCTCAGGTGGAGGCAACGGATCGGTTGATCACGATGACCACGTGCAGCCCGCGTTACGGATTCTCGGAGCGTGCCATCGGCTACGGCGTCTTCGAATCGTTCACGCCCCGCGCCAACGGCGCCCCTGCTTCGCTGACCTCTGGAGCCGCCTGATGTACGGAGCCCTCTGGCGTGTGCTGCCCGGACCCTGGTGGGTGCGGGTGCTCATCCTTCTCGTCCTCGCTGCCGCGGTGCTCTACGGACTCTTTTACTACGTCTTCCCCTGGGTGAGCGACATGGTCTACCCGCAGGAGGTCACGGTCGAGTGAGTCGGTGGCGCGTGGTCGTCGTCGACAACCGCGACAGCTTCGTCCACACCCTCGCCGGGTACCTGAGCGATCTTTCGGTGCGAGCGTCGAGACGCTTCCCGCGAACGACCCGACGCTGCTCCACGCGGTCTCGACACGCGCCGAGGCCGTCGTGATCTCACCCGGGCCCGGTCATCCCGATCAGGCGGGAGGGTCGATCGAGGTCGTCCGAGCCGCACATGACGCGATGCGTCCGCTCCTCGGCGTCTGCCTCGGCCATCAGGCGATCGCGGTCGCGTTCGGAGCCCGCGTCGACCACGCCCCCGAGCTCCTGCACGGCATCACGAGCCGCATCCGCCACGACGGACGAGGCGTGTTCGCCGACCTGCCCGACGGGTTCGCGGCGACGCGCTACCACTCCCTCGCCGTGTCGGACGGAACACTCCCCGCTGAGCTCGAGGTCACGGCGCGTACCGACAGCGGCGTGATCATGGGCCTCCGCCACCGGTTCGCGCCGATCGTCGGCGTCCAATTCCACCCGGAGAGTGTGCTGACCGAGGGGGGTCACCGGCTTCTCGGCAGATGGATGGAGGATGCCGGATGCCGCGGCGCCGCCGAGCGCGGGGCGACCCTCCACCCCCGCCGCGTCAGGAGCCCGAGCAGGACGTGAGCGTGATCTCGCTGTGGACCGGGACCTCACCGGGAGCCAACGACTGCGTCTTGACCGTGGGGCTCGGGACCGAGGCCGCGCAGCTGGGATCCTCTTCGACCTTGACCGTCAGCTGCGTCGCATCGGACTCGAGCTGGCGCTTGGCGGCATCCACGGTGTACCCCGTGTAGTCGACGATCACGACCTGGCCGCTGGCGACGATGAGGTTCACGGTGGTGTTCTTGGCGAGCTGCGAACCCGCCTCAACGTTCGTCACTGCACCGCCGCTCGCGACATTCGCGGAGATCACGGTGTTCGCGGCGAGAGCCGGGTCGTTCTGTCGCCGGACCGAACCGACGGAGAGCCCCGCCTGCTGCAGCGCGGTGCGCGCGGCCTCTTCGCTCATCCCCGAAAGGGTGGGCATGGTGGCGAGATCGGGGCCGCTCGAGACGTAGAGCACGACCTCCTGACCCTCCGCGACGGACGTGTCGGCGGCAGGCGTCGTCCGCGTGACGTTTCCGGCGGCGATCTTGTCGCTGGGTTCGTCGACGCGCTTGGCGACGAGGTCTTCCCCCTCCAGCGCCTCGACGGCCCGGTCGTACGACATGTCGACGACGTTGGGCACGGCTCGGCCGGCGGACGGGACGTTGTTCGAGGGCTGGATCTGCATCACCCAGAACAGCACGGCGACCAGGAGCACGGCGAGAACGGTGACACCCGCCCAGATCCAGGCGACGGGAGGGCCCGGCTGCGTACGGCGCATCGTCGTGTCGGTGCTGAGCTGGCGCAGCGACCGTGCGGTCTCGGCCGCCTGACGCGGGTTGGGTCCGTAGAGCTCGTTCGACAGCGCCGACATCTGACGCTTGGTCGGACCCTTGCCGTCCACGGTGGCATCCAGCGCTTCCCGGAAGCCGGCGGCATCCTGCGGGCGTTGGAACGGATCTTTCGCGAGGGCGCGGAGCACGATGGCATCCAGAGCCGTCGAAACGGATTCGTTGACCTCGCTCGGCGGCACCGGGGCTTCGCTGACGTGCTGGTACGCGACGGCCACGGGTGTCTCACCACGGAACGGCGGTCGGCCGGTCAGCAGTTCGTAGAGGACGACACCCGTCGAGTACAGGTCGGCACGCGCGTCGACCGACTCGCCCTTCGCCTGTTCCGGAGAGAAGTAGGCGGCCGTGCCGACGATCGCCGTCGTCTCGGCCACGGTCGACGAGGAGTCCGACACCGCGCGCGCGATGCCGAAGTCCATGACCTTCACACCGCCGGATTCGGTGATCATCACGTTGCCGGGCTTGATGTCGCGGTGCACGACACCGGCGCGGTGCGAGTACTCGAGCGCCTCGAGGATGCCGTCGACGTACCGCAGTGCGTCGTCGGTGGGAACGGGGCCCGCCGAGATGATGTCCTTGAGCAGACGCCCGTGGACGAGTTCCATGACGATGTACGGAACGGGACGTTCCTGGCCGTCCGGGCCCGTCTCCACGTCTTCGCCCGCGTCGAACACCCGCACGATCGTGGGGTGCGCCATGCGCGACGCGGCCTGCGCCTCGAGGCGGAAGCGCGTACGGAAGGCCGCGTCGCCGGCGAGATCGGCCTTGAGGACCTTGATCGCGACGGTCCGCCCGAGCGTCTGGTCGTAGCCGCGGTAGACGCTCGCCATGCCGCCACGACCGATGAGGTCGTCAACGCGGTAGCGTCCGGACAGGACGCGCGTCTCAGTGGTCACGAAGGAACTCCAGGGTGGTGCGTGTTCGAGGGGTCAGTTCTTGGGCGACGCGGAGGTCGTCGGCGACGGACCGCCGGAGATGGTGGCCGAGGCCTCGCCCGAGGGACCCGCGGTCCGATCGGTGCCCGAGCAGCTGACCGTGTAGGTGACGCGGAGAGTCGACCCGGGCGAGTTGCTCACCACCAGTTCGGCGTTGCGCTCGTCGGGGGAGAACGACGCCGTCGACGAGCCGTTGGTGGCGAAGGTGCCCTGCTCGGCGGTGAAATTGTACGACGTCACGTTGCCCGTGCCCGAGGGGCAGGTGTACTGCTGCCACGAAACCTGCACCGTGGCGCCGGCCGCGACCGACGACGGCAGAGTGGGCGTTCCCGGCTGGCTGAGGGGCGTCTCTTCGCCGTAGACCGTCACCGTGATGTTGGTGCCCGCAGGGTTACGACCGGTGGGGTCGACGATGTAGACCTTGCCGACCTCGTCGGCGCTGGTCGCCGCATTTCCGGTGGCGCACGTGGCCGCGAGGTTGTTCTCGCGGAGGATTGCGCGGGCCTCGTCACATGTGCGGCCGACCAGCTCGAGCGAGTCGACGTCGACGAGCGTCTGCGAGGGCGACGGAGCCGGCGAAGGCGTCGACGCGCTCGGCACCGGCGTGGCTGCGGTCGGAGCCGTGCTCGAGGGGGCCGCGTCGGGCTCGTTCTGGTTGGTCAGCAGAGCGGCGAGCGTTCCTCCGAGGACCAGGACGAGCAGCACGATCAGCGCGATGAGCGGCCACGTGAGCCGGCTTCGCTTCTTCTTCTGCGGCACGGTCTCTTCGGTGTGCTCCTCGGTGAGGAGCGACGTGGCCGCTGGCGTCGGCATGAGGCGCGTCGCCGCGCCCGTCTGTCCGGGAGACAGGAGCTGCGTGACGTCGTCGGCGACGGCGGCACCCGCGGCGATGGCGGGGACCGCGGCCGCGGCGGCGGTCAGGTCTCCCCGGCGCAGGGCCGTGGCGGCGCGCGAGACGGCGGCGGCCGAGGCGGGCCGGTCGTCGGGCTTCTTCGCGATCATCGCCATCACGAGGTTCTGCACCGGAACCGCCACGGTGGGCGGGAGCGGCGCGGGCTGCTCGTTGATCTGGGCCATCGCGATCGCGACCTGCGACTCGCCGGTGAAGGGGCGCTTGCCCGCGAGGCACTCGTACGCGACGATGCCGAGCGAGTAGATGTCGGTCGCCGGAGACGCCGGGTGTCCGGACGCCTGCTCGGGCGACAGGTACTGCACGGTGCCCATGACCTGACCGGTCGCGGTCAGCGGGACCTGGTCGGCGATGCGGGCGATGCCGAAGTCGGTGATCTTGACGCGGCCGTCGGGCGTGATCAGCAGGTTGCCCGGCTTGATGTCGCGGTGGACGAGACCGGCCGCGTGCGCAGCCTGCAGCGCGGCGGCGGTCTGCGCGACGATGTCGAGCGTCTTGTCGGTCGACAGCGAGCCCTCGCGCTCGAGGATCGTCGACAGGGCTTCGCCGGGGACGAGTTCCATGACGAGGAAGGCGCTGCCGTCTTCCTCGCCGTAGTCGAACACGCTGGCGATGCCCTCGTGGTTCACGAGGGCGGCGTGGCGGGCCTCGGCGCGGAAACGCTCGAGGAACCCGGGGTCGCCCATGTATTCGTCTTTGAGGATCTTGATGGCGACGGTGCGTCCGATCACATGATCGGTCGCCTCCCACACCTCACCCATACCGCCGATCGCAATACGCGTATCGAGCTCGTACCGTCCTCCGAAGGTCACTCCCTGCGTCGGTCTCATTTACCCAGCACCGCCTCCATGACCTTCTTCGCTATCGGGGCGGCAATGTCGTTGCCGCTCCCGCTCTGCCCCTGGCCCCCGCCGTTCTCGACCACCACTGCGACGGCGACCTTGGGGTCGTCGGCCGGAGCAAAACCCGTGAACCAGAGAGTGAACGGACGTGTCGATCCGTTCTCCGCGGTGCCGGTCTTACCGGCGACCTGGACCCCGTCTATTCTTGCATTCGACGCCGCGCCGTCCTGGACGTTCGCCGTCATCATCGAAACCATCTGTGCCGCGAGATTCGCGTCGAGCGCGCGGCCGAACTCGCTGTCAGCGCGCTCGTCGGTCACCGACAGGTCGGACTCGATCACGCGGTCCACCATCCGCGGGTTCATCACCACCCCGCCGTTCGCGATTCCGGCCGACACCATCGCCATCTGCAGCGGGGTCGCGGTCACCTGTCCCTGACCGAATCCGCTGAGCGCCGTCTGCGCGGCGTCGAGACCCGAGGGGTAGCTGGACGCCGTCGAGGTCAGGGGCATCGAGAACTGCTTGTTGAAGCCGTACTTCTCGGCTTCGGCCTTGATCGCGTCGTCGCCGAGCTCGACGGCCAGCTCGGCCATCGGGATGTTGCAGCTCAACCGCAACGCGGTGGCGATCGTGACGGTGTCGCCGCCGCCGCACGTGCCGCCGCCGGCGTTGCGCACGACGCTGCTCGACTGCGGCAACGTGTACTCGGCCACGTTCGGGAAGCTCGAGTCGGGGGTGTACTTTCCGGATGCCAAGGCCGCCGACGCCACGACCAGCTTGAACGTCGACCCCGGAGGGTTGAGGTTGCCCGCGATGGCGCGGTTGTCCATCGGCTGCGACGGGTCGGCGACCAGCTGATCGTAGGTCGAGTCGACGGCATCCGTGTCGTGGGACGCGAGGGCGTTCGTGTCGAAACTCGGCGTCGACACCATGGCCAGGATGCGGCCGGTCGAGGGCTCCATCGCGACGACAGCACCCTGCAGACCGCCGAGGGCGTCCCACGCGGCGCGCTGAACGTTGGCGTCGAGCGACAGCTCCACGTTCGCGCCTCGGGGCGCCTGACCCGTGATGGCGCGATTGATGCGCGAGAAGAACTCGTTCTCTCCCGAGCCGCTGAGCACCGAGTTCTCGGCATCCTCGATCTGGGTTCGCGAGTCGAGCACGGGGTTGACGTACCCGGTCACGGGAGCCCACATCTGCGCGTCGGTGTACTGGCGCTGCCAGCTGTAGACGTCGTCCGCCGGCACCGACTGCGCGATCGGGCTTCCGCTCGCGATGATCGAGCCGCGCTGGATCTCGTACGAGTCGTAGAGGGCGCGAGTGTTGCCGGGGGCATCGGTGAGATTGCCCGCCTGGGCGACCTGGATAATGCTCGTCGAGGCGAACAGGGCGAGGAACATCGCCAGCATGACGATGCTGAGGCGTCGGAGTTCTTTGGTCACGGTGCCTCCTCCGGTCGGGGAGCGCCGAGGGGCGCGGTGGGGGGCGCGATCGTGGGCGTCATCAACCGATCACCACCCGGGGGCGGCTGCGCACGGCATCCGAGATCCGCAGCAGGAAGGCCACGATGATCCAGTTGGCCACGAGCGAGGAGCCGCCGGCGGCGAGGAACGGGGTGGTCAGGCCGGTCAGCGGGATCACGCGCGTGACACCGCCGACCATGATGAACACCTGCAGCGCGATCGTGAACGAGAAGCCGGTCGCCAGGAGCTTTCCGAAGTCGTCCTGACCCGCGAGACCGATGCGGATGCCGCGGCTCGCGAACACCATGTAGAGCGCGAGGATCGCGAACAAGCCGACGAGACCCAGCTCTTCACCGAGGCTCGGGACGATGTAGTCGCTCTGCGAAAGCGGGGTGATGTACGGGCGGCCCTGGCCGAGACCGGTGCCGAAGAGTCCGCCGTGCGAGAGGCCGAAGATCCCTTGCACGAGCTGATAGCTGCCGCCGTCGCGGTTGATGACCTCGGGGTTGAACGCGTCGAGCCAGTTGGCGAAGCGCCCGTTGACGTAGGGGAGGACCCGGGATGCCAAGAACGCTCCGGTCGCAGCGAGGACGACACCGATCAGCACCCAGCTCGTCTTGCCGGTCGCGACATAGAGCATCGCGACGAACATGCCGAAGATGAGCAGACCCGTACCGAGGTCGCGCTGGAGCACGATGATGCCGAGCGAGACGAGCCAGATGATCAGGAGTGGGCCGAGCTCGCGCGCGCGGGGCCAGGTCATGAAGAGGAACCGGGTGCCCGTGGAGGTCAGGCTCTCACGGGTGCGCACGAGGTAGCCGGCGAAGAAGATCGCGAGGCAGATCTTGGCCAGCTCACCCGGCTGGAACGACACGAACCCGAGCGAGACCCACACGTCGGCGTTCTGCTCGGTACCCAGGCCCGGGACGAACGGCAGGAGCAGCAGCAGGATGCCGATGAGACCCGAGAGGTAGGTGTAGCGGAAGAGCACGCGGTAGTTGCGCACGAAGACGACCACGGCGAGAGCGGCGACCAGAGCGATGGCCGCCCAGGCGATCTGGCGGTTGGACGTGGCATCCCAGCCCTCGAGGCGGACCGCGAGGTCGATGCGGTAGATCATCGCGATGCCGATCCCGGTCAGCACCGTGGCGATCGGCAGGACGAAGGGGTCGGCGTCGCGGGCGCGCAGGCGCAGCACGACGTGGAGGATCAGCGCGAGGACGGCGGGAATGCTCGCCAGCGTGAGGAAGCCCGACTCGATCGCGCCGGTGGCGCCCAACTGCACGAGGACGAGAGCGGCGCCGTAGACGGCGATCGCGAAGATCAGCAGGCCCAGCTCGCGATTGCGCTGCGTGGCGGGGACGCGGATCTTCTTCAGGGCGCGCATCACGGCCGTGTCGGTCGACACGGCGTTGTCGCGGGTCAGCTTCTGATCGGTCATCCGCCGGCCTCCGGGGTGGGACGCAGACGCTCCACGATCTGTTCGGCGTCGGACAGGGAGCGCGCCGAGATCGTGGCCTCGACCGTCTGGCGGTCGAAGTCCGAGAGGTCGGCGAGGACGATGTTGGTGTCTTCGTACACCGACGACAGCGAGATCGGGCCGATGGACTGCTGCACTCCGCGGTAGATGACGACGGAATCGTCGTCGGCGCCCACGTAGTACCGCGTCTGGGTCCAGTTGTAGCCGGCGAAGAGAGCGAGGCCGATGCCGGCCAGCACGATCAGGAGTGCGGCGAGCCAGCCGAGGCGGCGCCGACGGGCGCGGCGCCGGTCTTCCTCGATGAGCTCCTCGAGGAACTCGGGCGCGGGTTCGAAGTGCGTCGGCTCGTTCGCGGCCTGGCGGACGGGGTGCAGCCAGTTCGATCGCGCCGGTCGGCCCGCGGGAGCGACGGCTCCAACCGGGTTCAGCGCCGAACCGACGATCGTCGGCGTGCCGGTGAAGACGGGGTGCTGGCCGCCGACGTCGACGATGACGACGGTGACGTTGTCGGGCGCCCCTCCGTCGAGCGCCTGCTTGAGGAGCGCGTCCGCGGTGCGGGCGGGCGGCATCCCGAGGGCGAGGGTGCGGTCCGTGTGCGTGTCGTCGACGACGCCCGAGAGTCCGTCGGAGCACAGCAGCCAGCGATCGCCATCCTGCGTCGGCATGATGAACGTGTCGATCTCGGGATCGGGGTCCATGTCGCCGAGCACGCGCATGAGGACCGAGCGGCGCGGGTGGTACCGCGCCTCTTCGGGGGTGATGCGACCCGAGTCGACCAGGCGCTGCACGAACGTGTGGTCGGTCGTGATCTGGGTGAGTTCGCCGTCGCGGTAGAGATAGATGCGCGAGTCGCCGATGTGGCCGATGACGGCGTAGTCGTCGACCATGATCAGCGCGCTGACGGTGGTTCCCATGCCCGCGAGCTCGGGTCGGCGCGCGACCGTGTCGATGAGCTCGGCTGCCGTGTCGGACAGGGCGTCGCGGAGGGCGTGCTCGGCGTCGGCGGGGGTCGGGAAGGGCTGGTCCAGCTCGGTCATGCGGTGGATCGCGAGGCTCGACGCGACGTCACCGCCCGCGTGGCCGCCCATGCCGTCGGCGACCACGAAGAGATTCGAGCCGGAATAGCCCGAATCCTGGTTGTTGGAGCGCACCTTGCCCGTGTGGGAGATGGCGGCGCTCGAGCCCTGGAAGACCATGGAGGAGGGTTACTTCCTCAACTCGAAGGTCGTCGCGCCCACCTTGATCGGGGCGCCGACCTTCACCTGCACCGGGGATGCCACGCGCACCCCGTCGTGCGTGGTGCCGTTGGTCGAGTCGAGGTCTTGCAGCATCCACTGGTTGCCCCACAGCACGAGCCGCGCGTGGTGGCTGGAGGTGTAGTCGTCGCGGACCACGAGACCGGACTCGCTCGAGCGGCCGATCGTGAGCGGTTCGGTGCCGAGCGGGAGCTCGAGACCGACCTTCGGGCCGCTCGTGATGACGATGCGCGAGACGGTTTCGGTGGTGGCGAGCCCGCCGGCGGGCGCGGGCGCCGGGGCGGGCTGCCGCTTGACCTGGGTGGTCACCGCGTCGGGAGACGCGACCGGGGCGGGAGCGGCGGGGGCGGATGCCGCCGGCTCGGGCAGCTTTCGCACCTTGACGCCGAAGAGGTCGGCGCGCAGCGAGTACACCACGCCGAAGACGAAGAACCACAGGAGGACGAGGAAGCCTCCCTGCAGCAGCAGAAGAGTCAACGGACTCATGACAGGGGCCCCCGCTCCCGAACGTCGAACAGGCGCGTGGCGTCGGAAACCGCCGCGCGTCGCGCCGGCTGCGCCTGCGCCACCACACGGAACACGATCGTGGTGCGACCGATGGAGATGGTCGAATCGGGCGGAAGTGCGGCTTCTGACACTTTACGGCCGTTGAGGGTCGTGCCGTTGGTGGATCCGAGGTCGCGGACCATCGCGCGCTCGCCGTCCCAGAGGATCTCGACGTGCTTGCGGCTGGTGCCGGCGTCGGGGATCGTGATGTCGGCGTCGCTGCCGCGCCCGATGACCGTGCGCGCGCGGGTGAGCTCGTGCCGCGTGCCGTTGATGTCGACGACACCGCGCCACGAGACCTGGCCCTCGCTGGTCTGCGAGTCGACGCGGAGGGTCCCCGTCGACAGCGACTCGTCGCGTTCGATCGAGATGGCGAGGGGACCGGCGAACGAGTACCCCTGTGTGCTGGCGTGCTTCTTCACGAGCGTGGTGAGCTCGGTGACGAGGGTCGACCCCAGGGCGCTCATCTTCTCGTCGTCGGCGGGCGAGAGGCGCACCGCGAACGCGTTGGGCGCGAGGATGCGGTCGCGGGTGACCACGACGGCCTTCTTGTCGAGTTCACTCCGCAGCGCGGAGGCGATCTCCACCGGCTGGATGCCACTGCGGAAGGTCTTCGCGAACGCACCGTTGACGGCGCGTTCGAGACCCTTCTCGAAACTGTCGAGTAGTCCCACGAGACTCCTTCGGGCAGGCAGACCAGTAGGCACATCGTAGTCAGGGCGGCTGAGCAGGTCATGGATGACGCCTGCAGAGCCCGCGTTTCGCTGTGTTGACGCGGCCGTGATACTCTCGGGAAGTTGGTCGCGCGGCATCCTCGATGTCGCGCACGCGCGAGTGGCGGAATAGGTAGACGCGCTGGCTTCAGGTGCCAGTGCCTTCACGGGCGTGGGGGTTCAAGTCCCCCCTCGCGCACAGATGAGAAAGGCCCCCGGGTTCATCCCGGGGGCCTTTCTCATCTCTGCGGGAGCGGGAGGGCTTGGGGCTTATAGGCAAGAACGTGTGGATGGCTCGGGCGTGTCAGCTCCGTCCTGCCCATCCGGTTCGGATCCAGAGGCCTTCCTCGGCGGTGACGGCGGTGTCGTAGAGAGCTGGCTGTCCGTCGTCGTCGGGCTCGTCGGGTGTGGCCGGCGGGGTGGGCGTGATGGCGTGCCGGTGCGCGCGCTCGAGGGGAACCTCGTGCAGCAGCAGGAACCACTCGACGGCTTTGCGGCGGTGCTCGGTGGGCATGCCCCGGTGATGGCGCAGAAGGTGGCGGATCTGACTGTTCAAACCCTCCAGGCGTGAAGTGGTGCGGGGGTTTCCGTGCTGGAGAGTGGTGAACACGTGCCCTGATTCTGCGGCGCGATGAAGGACATTCCAGGCTCGGCGGAGTTTGAAGTGGGTGAACCCGAAGTGCCCGTTCGCGTAGAGGGTGCGTTCTTTGGTGAGATGCCCGTGGGTCTGCCACCACGCTTGCAACGTGAGCCGCCAGGAGATGGCGTCATCGATGGTGTGGACCGCGGTCAACGCGAGGGAGATCTGGCGCAGGTCGCGGCCGGCGCGGGTGCGGGGATTGCGCGTCAGCTCGCGGGTGACGTTCAGTTGCAGGTGGAAGATGCAGCGTTGCACGGCGGTGTCGGGCCAGGTCGTGGCTAGGGCGGAGCGGATGCCGGAACCGCCGTCGGTGACGACGACGACCGGGGGCGGGACCTGTTCGAACAGGGCCGTCCACGCGGCGGTGGATTCTCGGGCGCACCACTGCCAGGCGAGGACGCGTCCGGTGTCGGATTGGGCGACGAGAAGGCACCAGGAGCCGATCCAGACACCGTCGACGAGGACGACATCGTGAACTTCGCCGGTGACCGGCATCACGGGCTGCAGACCCCAGCACCAGGCGGTGTCGTGACGAAATGAGCGCCCGGTTCCGCCGCCGATTTCCGCTTGCGTTGTTTTGCCCGTCAACCAGCGCAGGAACCGGCGCAGCTGCTCCCGCTCGCTCACGTCGCGTCGGGAGCGGACAGATGATGCGCCGCAGTCGGGGCAGCGCCATCGCTGTGTTCCGGCGGCGGTCTTACCGTTCTTCACCAGCCGAGCACCGCATATCACGCAGAGCGCCTGATTCGAGGGATGGTCCACGCCTAAGCGTCGCGGACCATGCACAACCCCGTTTCACCGCGTGATCGCGCGGCTAGATCACCATCCCATCCACACGTTCTTGCCTATAACCCGGCTTGGGACCCATTCTGGGTTGGGCCCACGCCGCCCGAGGCTCCGCGCGCCGCGAAGCGGCGTGTGGAGAGGCGGTGGGGAAAGTCCCCCCTCGCGCACACAAGGGTCTGTACTTGGATTCAGACCCAGTTGTACGTAAACAGGAAATGGCCGGTCAGTTTCAAATCTGATCGGCCATTTCTGTTCTCCGGCGCGCGTGCCGTACACGAGGCCCTAAGTGACCTCCGTCGACATCTCTTGCTAAATGCGACAGCTCTGTCTCCACAGCAAGCAGCGCAGTGCCTCTCAGTCCCGCGCGCGAGATCCCCGCGGTTCACACAAGAGGCCCCCTAGGCCCGGCTGAGCTTCCCCGCCCACCAGTACTCGCGAATGCCGTCGCGCGTGCGCCTTGATCGGGCCGATCAGGGCCTCGCAGGCAGCCGCTCGTCAGGCATCCCCGTAGCGTGGAGCCGTGGACAAGCTCACGCTTTTGATCGACACGCCCGATGGCCTCCTCCACCGGGAGGTTGCGGCTGCAGCCCCGCTCCCCGAGGGGGTCGAACGCGGAGTCGCGGCCGAGGAAGCCATTCGATTTGCGGCGGCACTCTGGGGCATGCCGGATTTCATCTTCGAGCCCACTCATGAGGCCAGCGGTAGCGGCGTCCGGGAGGTGGGCGACGGCATTCTCATCACGAGCGGGGTCGCGGTGATGATCCAGTCGAAGGCGCGGTCAGGCGTCGGCAGTACTCCCGACAAAGAACGCAACTGGTTAGACAAGAACATCGCCAAGGGGCTGCGACAGGGCGCGGGCTCCATCCGACGGCTGCGTTCGGGGCCGGTGCAGATGACCAACCGACGAGGCCGCGAAGTGACCATCGACGGGGCCGCGCTCAGCTGGGTGTCGGTGGTGCTCGTTGACCATGACTCGGTACCGGAGGGGTACGTGCCGCCGGAACTCCCATCGGACGCGGTTGTGATGATGCGACGCGACTGGGAGTTTCTGTTCAACCACCTGAGGTCCGCTCGTTGGGTTGCTCATTACCTGTCGAGGATCGTCGGTGGACCGCAGACGTTGGGGACGGAGCCTGTCCGCTATCACGAGCTAGCACTCGCGGATCTGGCCGTCCCCGAGCAGGAAACACCGCATTGGGCGACGAACACCGCGGTTCTCATGCCGATGCCCTCAGCGCCGCTGGAGGTGGCGAGTGCGGAGACGACCGACGCCCACCTTGTGCTTCGATCCATCCAGGAGGACATCGCCCTCACTCCGGCCCCCTCAGCGAGGGAGCTGGACCGGATTGAGGTGCTGTCCCGTCTAGACGGCATACCCGTAGCGGGCCGCACGGAGTTGGGTGAGCGTCTGCGCTCCTATATGGCAGAGGCGGGAACGTGGTCGAGACGGTCTCTCATCACCTCCACCCGCGTGTACCTCCCCACCCAGCCCGGGCCGTTCGAATCACCGGTCGTGCTGATGGTCGCGTCTCGTCTTGATGAGATGACGAGAATGGTCTTCCGCGCGAGGGTGGAGCTCGCTCATCACGACTTCATGGAAGACACCGGCGTGGGCGAGTTGCTCTCCGTCGGGGTGCTGCTCTCACCGGGCCGGCCCGGTGTTCGTGAGTGGGACACGACAATGGTTGCCATGGAGGGGGACCTTGAGCTGGACCCTGACTACGTGCGTCACATCCGGGCGCAGCTGGACTCCACGCTGCGAACCTAATTGAGGGGCGAGGTTTTGTCGCGGTGCTCGACCGTGACGAGGGCGTCGGCATGGATGTGGGCGACGATGCGACGCATGTTAGACATGGCCCCCGCCGCACCGCCACACAGGGCGTTGTAGGCGTAGCCGCGGGGACGCCGCTTCTCTGGGTTGCCGATGTCGGTGGCTTGGTCCCCCTTGAACGACTTGTTGTTCTCCTCGACGCGGTTACGCATGCCGTAGAAGGCCTTCCATTCGGGGGTCTTGTCCTCGATGTTCTGCAGGTTCTTCAAGACTTTCCGTCCTTCCTTGGTGTCGGGTCCGAACTGCAACGTTTTCTGCGTCAGCGGGTTCCCGCCCACCACCTTCTTCGTGGCGGGGTCGATGAGCACGTCAACGAGGTCGTCAGGGCCCTGGAGACGGGGACCTGACCTCGCACATCGCCTTCCTGCTCAGCCTGTACGACGACGGCCGCTAGGCCCGAAGGCCCCGCCGTCCGCTTCCTCGCCGAACCCCGCGTGGAAGGTAGGGCGCGGCGGGGTTACCTGCGGAGCACTCGCATTGCGGCATCGTAGGCGACCGCGCGTTGCGGGATTTTCGGTCGTCCCCTGCGAGCCGCGAGGGCCTCCGCGTGGCTCCGCTTGCTGCCACGAATCGCTTCGGCTACGGCAACAACGACGGACGCGTCCGGGACGTCGACGATCCAGTGGACCATGACTTCGCGCACGTCGTCAGCTACGAGGGCGTCGAACGCCGGGTCCGTTGCTGCGGCGTTGAGGGTCGGGGCCACCGCGATGGCTTCGCGCTGGGCTTCGGTCAACAACGGGCGGATCCTCGACACGAGCGCGATTCGTGCTGTCTCGGTCATCGGCGCGGTGACGAACGCCCACACGTCGGCATGTGCACCATTGCCCAGATCCACCGTCTCATCGAGCAGGACGTCCAGGACTTCGGCGTACGCGGAGGCGTCGGCGCCAGCCATGGCCGCGGCGAGCATGCGCTTGCTCTCGGAGCTCCCCTCCCTGGCCGCGCGGATGAGCCAGTTGGCCCCGTCCTTCGCAGTGGCCCCTCCCGACGGGTCCGCCCATCGCGCGGCGACGGCCTCCATGGCAGTCGCCGAGGTCGCACCAAGGACAAGGGTGACCGCATGATCGAGGATCAACTTGCCTGCCAGGGCATCAACCCGAGCGCGCGCTGCGGTGAGATCGTCCTCGTCTTCGATCATCTCGTCGACCCGGTTGACGAACTGCTGGTTCATCTGCCCGTGCATCTGCTGCATGTCGAACAGTGCCCAGAAGCTCGTCGGCTCCACGTACGACATGTACAACGCGACGCTCTCCGTCACCGTTGGGAGGATGGCTTCACCCCACGGCAGCTTGGCTATCGTCGAGAAGCTGCGCTGTCGATACACCGACCCGGAGGAGGAGACGCTGTACAACCGGGACCACAGGGACTCTTCGACCTCCGGACTGACGTGACCGGTTGCCATCACCGCGGCCGCGGCGTCGGTGTAGACACCGGTGAAGTCGTAGCTCGTGCTGAACCACATCATCAGTGCATTGAGCGCCCGGTCCGCCCACAAAGGCGGGCTCGTGTCGGCGAGAATCGTGGAACTCAGCGACATGGCTTCAGGCAGCGTGGAGTCGTCCTCGAGCATGCTGATCCACGTCGTCACCACTGCTTCCTGCGCCGGGTTCTGCAGCTGAGGGATGAGAGCGATCACGCGATCAGCTGAGTCCCGGAACGACACATCGTCATTGTCGGATCCGTTTGGGTCCGCGGCCCACGCACTGAAAAGTGCCGTCGCGAGCGTGGTCTGGCCCGCCACCCCGTGTGACGCCATCGCCTGGAGCACCGGGACGCCGCGTGAGGGCGGATACTCGGCGTCACCGATCCAGGTGGCGAGGTGGTCCGCCGGGATCGCCGCGACCTTGGTCTTTCGGTCAGGGCTCGTCCAACTGGCTGCCTCCTCCGCCGTGCGGCGTGCAAGAGAGGCGACCCCATCCATGACGGCGGTCAGTGGCGAGGTGTCCTCTCCGGCACCCTTGATGCTTCTGCTCACGTGCGTGAACGACAGCTCCGCGAGCTGCTTGTCGGTCAGCGCGAACTTCTCCGCCGCGAGCAGACCGATGGCACTTTCATACGTGTTCGCGGGCTGCGCGACTGCCTTTTGCATTGCCTCCTCGTCTTGGACGGGTGCGCCAACGAGTATGAGGTCAGAGACCTCTCTTGCCCGTTTGAGGTCGCTCTCGTCTGCGGGGTCGTCCTCTTCCGCGCGCGCTGCCAGCAGCACAGCACGGGCGAGCATCAAGTTGGCGCTCTGATCATCAAGCACGCTGGTGGGCCACGCCCGCCACTGCTCCCACGTCATCATGGCGGCGATCCGCCGTTCGATCCAGGCGGCGAACTTGTCCTCGCCCGTGAGGCTTTCCAGCTCTGACCGGTTCTCCCAGATCGCGGGGTCACTCGCCGCGGAGTCGGCGCTCATCACCGCGGTGGCGAGGCTGCGTGCCGCGTCGGCCTCCGCGTTCTCGAGCAGCTTGATCGCGCCGACCACATCCGTCAACCAGGAGGGGTGTTTGTCGACGAGCGGAGCGACCGCGCGGGTGATCTTCGCGCCTTTCAACGCTTCGCAGGTGCGGACGGCGGCGAGTGTTGCCGCGACACCGTTGCTCTGCTCTCCAGTCTCGAGTTCCCTGAGTACCGAGACAGTCAGCTCTTGGAAGGTGTTGGTCGCGGCATCCCCAGCGGCCTGAGCTTCGTTACCCAGGCGTGCCAACGCTGTGGGCTGATTGTTGGCCAGAGCGGAACGGATCTCCCGCGCCTGAGTATTGCCGAGCGTGAGGCTGAAACGGTCCTGGCCGAGATAAAGGAAGGGCGTCAGGTCGATGCCCTCCTCGACCCACCCTGCGGTGCGGGACAGGTAGCGAAAGAGGGATGCGTGTCTCGGCAACCCGGGACCGAAGCCCTGGGCGACGAGGAACTGGTGTTCCTCGTCGCCCAGGTCGAGCGAGGACGCCCGGGAGGCGGCCGTGATCAGCCCTTGGTCGTCCAGAGTCGCACGAAAGAACTGCGGGTAATCGGTCTTCAAGACCACCATCCGCGCGAGAACGTCGAGGTGGCCTGTGACCACGCCGGCTCTTATCGAGCGCGAGCCCGGACGTGCCTCGCGCGCCTCGGCGAGCCTGTAGTCGCTGCTGAAGGCGTTGATGAGGCGAACAACGTGGCGGGGGTCCCTGACGTCGTCATGGATGAGCATCAGGAGGACGTCTTCGACCGCCTCGCCGAGTTTGGCGGCGAGCAGGGAAGCCCGTTCGGTGAGGAGGTCACGGGCGTAGTCACGCAGGTCGAAGGTCTCGTGGACGGGTACCTCCTGCCGAAGCGTGAACAGCCTGTTGAGGAACTCCTGGGCGTCGGGGGTGGTCTTTTCCTTGTCCTCTTCGATGGCGGAGCGAACGATCTGCTCGTCGATAGCGACGATGAAGATGGGTTGCTTTGCCCGGCCGCAGGTGAGCTGGAAGCTGCGGATCGCGTTCAGGGCCGCCAGGATCTGATCCCGTGAGAGGCGGTCGATGTCGTCAACGGCGACAATCAGGCGGTGCTTGGACTTCGCCACCAATTCGGCGAAGGCGCGTTCTTGCTCGTCCGCTGCTTCGACTTTCGCGCGCTGGAAGCTGCGCGTACCGGGAGTGAAGATCCCGCGGAGGTCGATGGGGCCCAGGTCGATCACGCTGGCCAGCCAGATAAACGGGGCGAAGAAGGCACCAGCCGTCAGCAGCGGGGTGAGGAAGCCACCGAGCCCGGTCCAGACCGCAGGAGGGATAAGAACGGCGCCGAGGCCGAGCACGAGGGCCGCGAGCAGGACCGCGCCCACCAAGATCCCCCAGAACTTCACCCAGTTGACGTTCAACGCCTTCTGCATCTGGGTGACCGCGCGTCCGACGGTGGACAGTGTCATGTCGGAGAAAGACGTGGATTGGGCACTTCTGAGAGGCTCAAGCACCTCCTGGGCGGTGCTGTTCGAGATCTCCTTGGCCTCAACAAGGGCCTCAGCGAAGGCGTAAACCGCCGCCCGGTGGAACCCGACCGGCTCGTGGCGTTCGGCCGACATGCGAATGAGCGTCAGATCTTTGTTCCCGTTGAGCTTGGCGCGCAGCAACTCGATCACGGTGCTCTTACCGACACCAAATTGCCCGAACAGGCCGACCATGCGGCGATGCGGTGTGGGCTCGGTCACCATTCGGTGCAGATTGTCTGCGACATCTTCGTGACCGAACGCATCCTGATCGGCGGTCTTGATTGGTGCGTCGACGACGAACCAACCGCCTTCCCTTGCCGTGGCTGCCACGTGAAACCCCATCCCCCAGATGTGCGCGCGCGGAAACGCGCTTCTCGCAAACCTACTGAGGGGTGGCGACATCGGCCGTTTGGGCGCCCCGAAGCAGCAGCGCGGGCCCGGTCTGTTGACCGGAACCCGCGGCCATATTTCAGCTGAGGTTGACGGCAACCGTTCCCGCGCCGGCCGCCGAGGCGAGGGCTGCGTCGGCGAGGATGAGCGCTGCACGCCCGTCCTCGAAGGTGGAGGCGTGCGAGGCCTCCCCTCGGATGAGGCCCACGAAGTCTGCGAGCTCAGCGCGGTAGGCGGAGGCGTAACGGTCGAGGAAGAAGCTCTGGTGCGGGGACCGCATCGACGTGGCGGTAGAGGATGAGCGGCTCACCAAGCTCAGGTGCGCGTTGTCGACGCTGACTTGCCCTTCGGCGCCGAACGCCTCCAGTCGCTGGTCGTACCCGGAAGCACTGTGGCGGGAGTTAATGATGGTGACCACGGCGCCGCTTCCGCTCCGCAAGGTGGTGACCGCGGTGTCGTAGTCGCCGTGTTCGCGAGCGCCGTCGTCGAACAAGGCGGATCCGACAGCAGAGACCTCGACGATGTCCCGTCCGGCCCACCGGGTTCATGCACAAGCACCGACGCACCACCCACACATCGACCGTCTCGTTCTGGAGGGCAGGAAGCGCCGCCTCAGTTCTGCGCCCCGTCGATATGCCGGCAGAGCTCATCGAGCACGCCGATCTCGTCCACCTGACAGGAATACTCCCGGGTCCGCGGGAGTCCGCGGCCGAATGCGCTCTAGAGGTCGCACGAACCGCCAGACGCGTAGGAATCCGCATCTCGTTCGACGTGAACCACCGCTCCAAAGTCTGGGGCGAGCGCAACCCGAACCCGGTCTAACGAGAGCTCCTCGCTCTCGCGGATGTCGTTTTCGCTGGCGCAGACGAGGCACGCATCACCGTGGCCAGCGACGATCCGACTGCCTTGGCGCTTGCGCTGACAGAACAGGGCCCGAGCGAAGCCGTCATCAAGCTGGGACGTGAAGGAGCTCTCCCTCGGATGCGACCACCGACGTGAGTTCCCCCGCGGTGGCGCCCCCTCCCAGTCGCCGAGAACCGTGCACGCCAAGGCACCGGTCAACGCCCCTCCGGATGTGACACCCGCTCTGCGAGGCATGCTCGGTTTGGCTGAGCTGTAACCGGCCCTCGCTCTTTGAGCGCACCGACGGGACGGTCAATGTGAAGACTGGCAGCTGAGGGGCCCGGTTGACGGTCAAACGTCCAGGCCTACGCTCACCGTGTCGCTGTTGCAAGCCACCGGCGGCGCAACCCTTTGAAGGGCTCTGGGATTTCGGTACAGACTCACACAACGAAGAAGGGTCCCGGGTTTTCCCGGGGCCTTTCGTCGTTGTCTGGGCAGGGGCGGGGTTGGGCACGTTCGGGTTGGGCCCACGCCGCCGGAAGCTCCGCGCGCCGCGCAGCGGCGTGTGGAGGGGCGGTGGGGAAAGTCCCCCATCTGTGCGCGAGGGGCGGCCGCGGCCGGGGCAGCACCCGAATCGGACACGGCGAACAGAATCGGATGACACGCCCTCTGGCATCCGATTCCGTTGCGCTCGTCCGAATCTGCCGGGGGCGCCGCTCGGGTCAGGAAGGTTTCGCGGTCAGCCGCGCCTGCATCCACACCACCAGGAGTACCACCGCGGCACCGGCCGCTGCGAGGAGCACCGGGAGAGCGATCTCGTCCGAGGGTGCGAGGGCCTGCCCGGCGTCGTCCTGCCAGGGCCAGAGCGCGCGGAGGGAGCCCAGCATCAGCCCCGTCATCAGGGCGAGCATGCCCGCGTGGAACCGCGCCAGGAGAAGGCGCAGAACGTTGACGAAGAGGCTGAGCCCGACGACCGCGCCGACGGCGAAGGCCAGGATGTAGGGCATGTCGCGCTCGTTCAGGGCGACCAGCGTCGTCTCGTAGAGGCCGAAGACGAGGAGCAGGAACGCTCCCGAGAGCCCCGGCAGCACGAGGGCGCAGACGGCGACCGAAGCCGCCAGCGCGACGACGACGAGCGGCGGGTCTTCGACGGAACCTGAGGGCAGGCCGGTGAGGAAGAAAGCCGCCGCGGCGGCGACGAGCGCGAGGAGGCCCAGCCGCCACTTCCACTCGCGGCCCAGCAGGCGGATCGGGATGAGCAGGGACGCCGCGATCATGCCGCCGAAGACCGCGCGCGTCTCGGTCGGGTACTCCTGCACCAGCGGAGCGAGGATGCGCGCACCCAGCACGACCGCGAGCACCATGCCGACGAGCACGGGGGCCACCACACGCCAACGGACGGCCCGGAAATGGCGGGCGCTGCGCGCCAATCCACGTCCGCGCAGGACGTCGGTCACCGCGACCGTGCCTCGCACGATATGGCTCGCGGCGTCGATCAGCGTCGCGTACACCCCCACGATCAGCGCGACGGTTCCGCCGCTGACCCCCGGGATGACTTCCACCGCCCCGATCAGGGCGCCGCGGACCACATCGAGAGCGGGGCGGAGAGGTGAACGTCGGTCGGCAAGGGTGTCGGCCATTCGGTCCACGCTAGGCGAGGGTCACCCGGTCGCCAAACCGCTCCCGTCCCACGCGCGCCGGCCCGCACGAGGTTTCGCGGTTTACTGGGCGGATGCCGAAGACCCGACGCACCGGCCTGATCGTGACGCTCGTGTTCGGCGGCGCTCTCGCCGTCCTGGTGGTGTGGCCGCAGCTCGTCGGTGCGCAGCGGCTTCAGGGGGTGGCGCTGCTGATCCCGTTCCGCGGCATCCTGGCTCTCGGATTCGCCGCGCTCGCCGTCGTCGCGGGGCTGGTCGCGGTGCTCCGGCGGCGGTGGGGCGTGGCGGCGGGGCTGGCGATCGTGCTCGCCGCGGCGTCTCTCGGCAACGCGGGCGTGCTCGTCGCGCGCGGTGGGGGCGGGGCGGCTGCCGACGGCGAGCTGGTCGTCGTGGCCTGGAACACGTACGGGGGCGGGGCGTCGCCCGAGAGCATCGCCCGACTCGTCCGCGAGACCGGGGCGGACGTCGTGAGCCTTCCCGAGACCGACGCGGACGCGGCAGCGGAGGTCGTCGGCATCCTGTCCCGCGAGGGCATCCGCATGACTCCCTCGACGTTGCAGGCCGCTCCCGGGGACGATCCCGTCCCCACGACGCTCCTCGTCGCGGAGTCGATGGGACCGTACGTCCTGGATCTGTCGGCCGGCTCGACGCCCGGGGTTCCCAGCGGGGTCTTCCGCCCGGCTGAGGGGGACGGACCGACACTCGTCGCCGCGCACCCGCTGCCCCCGTTGCCGCTGATCATGACCGACTGGACCGAGGGGATGGACTGGGTGGCGGCGCAGTGCTCGAGCCCCGACGTGATCCTCGCGGGCGATCTCAACTCGACGCTCGATCACCTCGCGGGTCTCGGACGGAACGGCGGCACGGTGGGGGAGTGCCGGGATGCCGCCGCGGAGGCGGGAGCGGCCGCGGTGGGCACGTGGCCGGTGCGCCTGCTCACGGGACTTGCGGCACCCATCGACCACGTGCTCGTCGGGTCGGCGTGGGAGGTGCGCGGCTTCGAGGTCAGAACCGACTTCGACGACGCGGGCAGTGACCACCGACCGATCGTCGCGACCCTCTCGCGGCGCTGACCTTTACGCGGCCGCTCGCGCGCGCCTAGGTTGGGCGCATGTCGGAGAAGCGCAGAGAAGAAGAGGCCTACGCCCTCGCCGCCCAGCAGGCCGCCGCAGCCGAGGAGGACAGCGCCACGGACGACACGTCGGTCGACGCCGACGAGACGCTCGAAGAGAGCGAAGAACCGAACTAAGCCGACTCGACGCGGCGGTTGTGAACCGCCAGGGCGACGAAGTACGGGACGAGCAGGAACACCACGGCCACCGAACCCGCCAGGAACGGCACGAGCCAGGACGGCCCGTCGAGCCGCCCCCAGGGTGCGAGCCCGACGCCGAGGGTCAAGGTGGCCGCTCCGAACGCGCGCGCAGCGATGGCCCTGCCCGGGGCCTTCGGCGGGTTCCGCCACACCGGGACGCGCTCGCCGCGGTAGGCGCGGACGGTCAGAGCGATCGACCACCACCACAGCGCCCCGCCGGCGATGATCAGCACCACACTCGGAACGATCCCGCCCCACGTCACGTCGTTCATGTCGAGGTCACTCCAGAGTCGGGGGAAGGACGTAGACGATGTCGTCCCCGTCGCGCGAGTCCTCCACGAAGCCCAGCCCGGCGAGCACGGCGTGCGAGGGGTCGTCGTCGGCGGCGAGGCAGGCGTAGAGGGGGCGTTCGGGTTCGAGGACCGTGAGCAGGCGGAGGGCTTCGGTGGCCACACCCTCGACGGCATCGGGAGTCACAGCGAGGAGGATCTCGCGGTCGTCGTCGACATCGAGCGTGGCGGCGAGGCCGACGATGGCGCCGTCGACGACCACCGCGCGGGCGGCCACGCGATCCTCGGCGACCCAGGCGTCGAAGGCCTCGCGGTTCTCGATCGTGGCGCGCGGCCACGAGGAGGCACTGTCGCGGACGGCGGCGAAGGCGGCATCCCGATCGTCGTCGGTCAGCTCGCGCAGGTCGATGTGGGCCATGGCGCCACGCTACCGGGGGCACCGTGCGGGGCGCTCGACGCTTGCGCGCTCAGGCGAAGCCGTGCAGAGCGAGGAAGGTCCACGTCGCGCCGTTCGCGTCGCGCGCGGCAAGCTGCGTGCGCAGATGCGCGAACAGCGTGGCTCTGGTGTCGCCCGTGATGCTCTCCCACCCCTCGAGGTTTCGCCGCAGGACGAGGTCGGTCTGCTCCAGCGTCCTCTGGAAGGGGATGTTGTGCGAAGCCGCGACCATGAGGGCATACAGGTCCAGGACAGCGGCCACGTACGTCTTCGAGGAGTCGGCGTCGCGCATCGCGTCGATGAGGGTGAGGGCGGTCTCGATCTCCTCGGGGGTGCAGCGCGGCAGCGCGACGCGCATCGCCGACGCGATGTTGTGCGCGGCGTACTCGCGCATGTCGGTGCGGGCGCGGTCGGTGAGCGCGGCGACGCGCGTATAACGGTTCGCGGCGACCTCGACGAGACCGATGCGTTGGAGCTTCTGCAGCGCTTCGCGGACGGGCGTTCGTGAGATGCCCATGTACGCGGCCAGCTCCACGTCACGGAGACGGTCTCCGGGGCGGAGGCGGCCGTCGACGATGGCCTCGCCGAGGGCCGCGTAGGCCTCATCGACGAGGGCCAACCGAGACCGTGGAGCGCTCATCACGCGGAGTCTACGTCGCGCGATTATCACAGTCTCGGACTTTGCGTTACGTATTCACAGCTTTCATGTCGCGCGGAGGCCTTCTGCGGCTGTAATGTCATCACCGTCACGCCTCGCGTGACATATCCGGGGGGATCCGTCGACGCCCGGGCTTCGAGCTCTGCTCAGCCCGGGCGTCGTATGGGCTTCGGCCCCGTTTCGGCATGCAACGTTTGTGTCACGGGTTCGTGCACCGTTTCGACGCGGACGCTACTTTTGGGGCAAGTCCGGCGCGCTCGGTGCCGGCTCAAGCGGAAAACGGCATGTCGATGAGCACGCAGGGCACGGTCAAATGGTTCAACGCGGAGAAGGGCTTCGGCTTCATCGCGCCCGATGACGGCGGGCAGGACGTCTTCGCGCACTACAGCGCGATCCAGTCGGGCGGTTACCGCTCTCTCGAAGAGAACCAGCGCGTCGAGTTCGAGATCGCGCAGGGCCCCAAGGGCCTGCAGGCGGAAGACATCCGCCCCCTCTGATCCCTCGACCCCGGCGACCCCGGGGTCGATTCGGTCGGGCGCGGCGGCATCCCCGTGTCCGGCCGATCAGCCTGTCCGACCGATCAGCGTTCGTGGCGCATGAGGTCGAGGCCGGCCGCGGCGAACTGCCTGATCGTCGCGTGCGGCAGGAACGCCCGCGTGAGGGCGGTGCCGATTCGCGTGAGGTCGGCCTCGTCGCGGTAGAGCAGGTACATGGTCTCGTAGCGCGGTTGGAACTTCTCCTTGAACCGGTGCAGGGACGCGAAGCCGTAGACGGGCTCGAGCATCGTGGCCATGCGCTGCTGCAGGTCGGCGATGGGGCCGGCATCGGCGGGATATTCGTGCGCGAGGGGCGCGCCCGACAGCGACATCACATCCGCGCCCTCGCTGGAGAACTGCAGCGCCGACGAACCGATCAGGTACTCCATGACGGGGCCGAAGCCTCCGTCGCGTCGGCGCATGAGATCGAGCGTCCATCCGCGCACGCGGCCCTCGCCGTACACCGGCAGCCACGACAGGAAGCCGTCGACGTCACCGGCGGGCGAGATCGCGAGCGCCACCCGCACCTCGGGATCGCTCGCCTCGTGGAGCGTGCCGAGGGTGAATCCCATCTCGGGGAGGCCCTTCTCGCCGACCCAGCTGTCGGAGATCGCCCGCAGTTGCTGTCGGATGCCCCAGGTCTCGTCGGCGAGGCGGGAAAGCCGGAAGGTCATGCCCTCGCGCTCGCCGCGATTCAGCGAAGTGCGGACGGCTCCCCAGGCCTTGCCGGTGAACTTCAGGCCCGGAAGGTCGACGATCGTGTCGTCGGCGACGACGATGCTGCGCCAGCCTTCGGGCACCGCCGCGCGTGTCTCTTCTCCGGCGCTGAAGAAGCAGGGGGCGAGGCCGGCGCTCTCGGCTCGGTCGATGAACGCGCGCACGGCCCGCGGACGATCGCCCGCGGGGCCGAGGGCGTCGCCGAGCGCGAGGGCGACACCGGTTCGGCGCTGGAAGGCCACGATGCCGCGGCCGAAGCGCGCGTACGACATGCCCTCCCACGTGGTCATCCACGACAGGGTGCCGCCACCGGATCGGCGTAGCTCGTCTTTGACGTCGGCGACGGTGGGGGCGGGCGTCTCGCCCAGAGCCGCCTTCGGGCGCGCGCGGAAAGCGGCGCGGATGAGCACGAGATAGACGAGGACGATGGTCCACAGCAGCGACGAGGCGAGGGTGATCGTGAGGTCGACGCCGAAGACGGCCTCGACGCCGGCGGCACCGGTGAAGAGCACCAGCGCGGCCAGCAGAACAACCAGCGCTGCGTTGAGGGTCGCATAGGCGATGAGCACGATCCACGCCCACCGACGGCCGCGCCGGATGCCGGTCGCGACGACGAGCACCAGCAGCGTGTTCCCCGCGACGTCGACCCACGATCCCGAGACGGGCTCGGACGTCCCGAAGGGGCCGGTGGTGGGGCTGAAGAACGTCAGGATCTCGATCGCACCGAGGGCGCAGACGACCACGAAGGCGATGAGCCGTTGCTCGCGCACCGACACCCGCTGCGGGCGCAGCGAACGGTCGACGATCAGCACGAAGACCACCGCGAAGGCATGCTCGAGATCGGGGAGCGTGCCCCAGTAGATCAGCGTCACGGAGAGCCCGGCCACCAGCACGGTCCATGCGCGCAGGCGCCAGGGGGAGGGCAGGAGCGAGACCGCGGCGGCGATGGTCGCGACGACGCCGCCCGAGGGGCCCACATCGAGCACGGCCGCCTGCTGCTGAGCCCACGGCCAGGGGAGGAGTGCCGCCGCCCAGAGGAAGAGCGCGGATGCCAGGACCGAGACGAGCTGGCCCGCGGCGAAGTACCCCGCGGCGACCCGCGAGCCGCGGCGGTACTCGACGTACCCCATGCCCACGAGGCCCAGGAGGATCGGGGCGACCACCCACGGCGCGTCGAGGAAGAACGTGCCGGTGACCGGAGTCCACCACCTGCCTTCTTGAAGGGCGGGGAGACCGTACGCCACGGACGGGAACAGGTCGGAGGTGGAGAACGGATGCCCCAGCCCCGCTCCCACGACGCCGACGACGAGCAGAATCCCGGCGAGCACGAGCGTCGCGGGAACCCGACGCATGAGCTGGAGCGTGCGGCGTGCCGTGGTGTTCTCCCCCATGTCGCTCACGATAGGGCACCGGAGGTGCGCCCTGTCAGCGCGCGGCGGCCGCCTGCCAGGCCTTTCGGGCGTTGGCGAGGGCAACACCCGCGTCGGTCGCGGCGCGGGCGGCCGCGAGCTCGCGTCGGGCGCGGTCGCGTCGCAGGCGCGCATCGATCGTGCGGTCGTCCCGCGCCTCTGCGGCCGCGAGAGCCGCTCGCGCGCACGCGAGCGTCCCCGGGAGCGCGGCGCGCGCGGCCTCGAGTCGCCGTCGCGGGCCGGGAGCCTCGCCGAGCAGCTCGTCTCGGAGCTCGCGGACGCGGGCGACGGTCTCGATCGCGGCGCGCGGCCGCTTCCGGGCATCGACCGCCGCGGCATCGAGGTCGTTCGTCGCTTCGCGCAGTCGCGCGGCGGCGTCGGGCGCGCACTCGTCGGGACGGGTTCCGGCAATGTCGATGGCGGCCGCGAGCTCCTCGCGCGCGGCGGCGAGCTCGGCGTCGGCGTTGTCGGCGGCCTGGAGGGCGATGCGGTGGGCGTCTTCGACGGCTTTCAGGTGTCGAGCGGTCCGGCGCGTGGCATCCGTCGCCTCGTGGACCAGGCGATCGATCTCGCCGCCGTCCGTGGCCGCGTCGGCGGCGGCGAGCGTCTCGTCCGCGTGGGCCAGAGCGGCGGCGGCGGCATCGGCGGCCTCGGCCGCGTCGTGCCAGTCGCTCTCGTCGAATCGCTCGCGCAAGCTCGCGATCAGCGGCGCGGGATCGCCGGCGGTGCGGACGACGTCATCGCGTCGCGCTCGCGCGGCCCTCACACGGTCGGACGGGGCTCCGTGCGTGTGTGCCCACTCGACGAGCTCGGCGCGCGTGCGGGCGACCTTCTCGAACTGCGCCTCGAGCTGAACGCGCAGGGCCTCGGCCTCGATCCGGCGCTGAGCGGGGATCGCCGACGAAGTCTCGAGGGCGGCGACCTCGACGAAACCGCGGTCGCGCGCGCGGAGGGCGGCCGCGCGACCGCGTCGCAGAGAGCTCGTCGAGTCGCCGTCGACCACGGCGTCGGCGGCCTCGAAGGCGACGTCGAGTTCGGTGGCCGCGTCGTCCAGACGGAGGAGGGCGTCGGCCGCGGCGAGGCGCGCCGCGTCGGCGGCGGCTCGCATACGAGGGGAGCGGCGTCGGGTGCGGACGACCATCACGACGACGGAGGTCACGAGGAGGGCCCCGACGATGGCCAGCGCGGTCGGAACCGCCCAGGCGACATCAGACACGGGTGACGGTCCCGCTGTCGCTCTCGGCATCGAGCTCGTCGTCGTGGACGAGGAGCAGCGCACGCAGCTGGTCGATGTCGTCGACCGCGGCCTGGGCGCCGTCGGCCTCATAGGGCCAGCTGAAGCCCCAGCGGACGAAGATCACCGGCACGCCGGCATCCGCCCCGCCCTCGACGTCGTGATGCCGGTCGCCGATCAGGACCGGACGCGAGGTGTCGACGCCGTTCGCCTCGAGACGGCGGAGTGCTTCGCGCACGATGTCGGACTTCGCGCTCAGACTGCGCTCGTCGAGCGAGGCGCCGACGATCGCCTCGAGGTCGGGGGCGAGGCCGAAGTGGTCCATCAGCGCGACGACCTGGACCTCGGGCTTCGAGCTCGCGGTCGACTGCGGGACGCCCGCGGCGTGGAGATCGTGCACGAGGTCGGCGACGCCGGGGTAGAGGCGCGCGCTGACGGTGTATCCCTCGCTCTTGTTGAGGCCGCGGTAGAAGGCGACGGCCTCGGTCGACTGCTCCGGCGTCATTCCGACGTTCACCTGGAACGACTCGAACATCGGCGGACCGATCCAGCGCGACAGCTCGTCGCGGGTCGGGGGCGTGCGTCCGAAGTGCTCGAGCGTGATGGTCAGTCGGCGGAGGATCCCCTCGGACGCGTCGACGAGCGTGCCGTCGACGTCCCACAGGACACACGAGAAAGGGGAACGCACAGGCATGTGTCCACGCTACCGGCGCGATCGGACGCGAGCGTCAGGGCGCGGCGGTCACCCCTCGCGGCGAGAGGACGCGTCGTGGGGCCACGGTCAGGTCGCGCCGAAGCCGTCGAACGACCACCCCGGCGCGCTCGCGACCGCCGCGAGGGAGAACGACGCGGTGAACTCGTTGTTCACCCCGTCCTCCCAGAAGGTCAGGAGCACGCGCCCCGGCGAGACCGCGATCGTCGCGAGCCGAGAGGGGGGACGGGGGACCAGGCTGACGAGACGGTCGAGATCGGCCAGCGCCTTCTCGGCGAGCGGCACGACCTCGGCGTCGATCGAGGACCGATCCGGGCCGCTCACCCAGACTCCCAGCTCGCGATCCTCGCCGCGGAAGAGGTCGCAGCCGTACTCGACGACGCCGTTCGCTTCCCCCTCCCTGCGCAGTTCGTTGCGTCGGAACTCGGCGAGGTACGCGCTCACGGTCGTCTCCGTCAGAACAGGCGCGGAGCGCCCGAGTCGATGCCCTTCATCTCGTCGTAGTCGAGGGTGAGGCACCGGATGCCACGGTCTGTCGCGAGCACGCGGGCCTGGGGCTTGATCTCCTGAGCGGCGTAGACGCCGGTCACCGGAGCGAGGAGGGGGTCGCGGTTCAGGAGCTCGAGGTAACGGGTGAGCTGCTCGACGCCATCGATGTCGCCGCGGCGCTTGACCTCGATCGCGACCGTGCCGCCGTTGTCGTCTCGCAGCAGGAGATCGACCGGGCCGATCGCGGTGGGGTACTCGCGTCGCACCAGGGTGAGCCCCTCGCCGACGACCGAGACCTGCTCGGCGAGCAGGCGCTGCAGGTCGGCCTCCACGCCGTCCTTGATGAGACCGGGGTCGACCCCGAGGTCGTGGGCGGTGTCGTGGATGACCTCGTGGATCCGCACGAGCAGAGCGTCGCCGCTCTTCGCGTGGGTCACACGCCAGCGCTCGACGACGCCGTCTTCGACGTCGACGTCGTCGGGCTGCTCGACGACGAGGCTGCACGGCGGGCTCATCCAGTTGAGCGGCTTGTAGGAGCCGCCGTCGGAGTGCACGAGCAGCGACCCGTCACCCTTGTGCACGAGCAGGCGGGTGGCGAGGGGGAGATGCGCGTTGAGACGGCCGGTGTAATCGACGGAGCAACGGGCGATGACGAGACGCACTCGACGAGCCTAATCGCCCCGCACGCACGTCGTCGGGCTGTTCGGAGTCGTTCGGAAATGCCGTTCGGCGCGATTCCGCGCTCGCGAGATGTCTAGCGTGACGAGGAGAAGGGCCGGAATGCAGCGGCTCCGGATCAGAAGGATGCCCATGTCGCTCTTCTCGGGACTCACGCGCGCGAGCGCGGCGATCGGTTTCGGCGTCTCCGCCGTCGTGGTGGCGGGATTCCTCGCCGCCGGACCCGCGACCGCCGCTGTTCCGGCGCCCGCCTCCGCGTCGGCGAGTCCGGCCCCGACGGCGACCGGTCAGGCCGTCATGCCGTCGCCTGTCACCCCGACGGCGAGCCCGGCTCCCACGGCGATCGGGCTCGTCGCACCGATGCCCGCCCCGTCGTCGTCTACCGCTCCCGAACCTTCTCCCGCAGCGTCCTCCTCGCCCGTCCCGGTGGGCGAGCTGGCGGCCGTGAAGACCGTCACGATCTCGGGCCGGGTGATCTTCGACAAGCGCACGACGACGGCGCAGCGGGCGGCGGTCACCGTCTCGGCCGCCCCGGTCGGCGGGGTTCCGGTGCCGAGCGCCAAAGTGAAATACGACCCGAAGGCGGGAACCTTCCGCATCTCGGACGTGCCGCGCGGCACGTACACCGTCTTCAGCCGGATGGAGATGCCGGACGGGTGGTTCGCGTCCTCGCCGTACGAGACCGTGGTCGACGCGACGACCAAGAGCGTCTCGGACGTCACGATCGATTACGGCGTCGCGCGCGGTGGTCTCGCGACCGAGCTGCTCATGTTCGACGAGTCGGTCGTCATGCGGCAGCTGCGCGTCGTGGCGACCGACGTCTCCACCAAGGCCGAAACGGAGCTCGACCTCATCGGCGGCGGACTCGGCGGGGTCTACAACGAGACCATCCTCCCGACCGGCACGAAGGTGACCGTGCGAGCGCAGTACACCGACGGTCGGGTCGTCTACTACGACGGGACCGCCAAGGGAACGAGCGATCCCGCTCGCGCGGTCGCCGTCTCGATCGGCGTGTGGTCGTTCACCCGTCTGACCATGGACTGGGCCGCGGCCGCGGCCCCGAAGCTCGCCTCGTCGACGCCGACCGTCTCGGGCACCGCCCGCGTCGGACGCGCGTTGACGGTCACCACGGGGGCATGGGCGAGAGGCGCGACGCTGAAGTATCAGTGGTCCGCCGACGGCGTGGCGGTGCGGGGGGCCACCGCCACGTCGTTCACCCCGGGTGCCGCGCAGAAGGGCAAGTCCATCACCGTGACGGTCACCGGGACGCTCGCGGGCTACACGTCGGTGTCGAAGACCTCGAAGCCGACGGCGGCGGTGGCGGCCGGCATCCTGACCGCTCCCACCCCGACGATCCGCGGCATCGCCCGTGTCGGGTCGACCCTCACGGCCGTCCCGGGTTCGTGGACGAGCGGGACGACGCTCACCTACCAGTGGTTCGCGAGCGGGGGGAAGATCCGCGGGGCGACGTCCGCATCGTTCACGCCGACCAGCGCGCAGCGCGGCGCGAAGCTCACCGTCACGGTGACCGGCACGAAGGCCGGTTACACCTCGAAGAGCGTGACGTCGAAAGCCACGACCGCGGTCGCGCGTTAGCCGCGCCGGACCTTCTCGGTCTCGGCGCTCTCGACGGTGAGCGGCTTGGCCGCCCCCGAGAAGAGCCCGGATGCCACGATCAGGCCGACCACGATGAACAGCGTCGGGAGCAGCCCGATGTGGTCGCCGATCCAGCCGAGGATCGGGGGACCGCAGAGGAAGGCGACGTAGCCGATCGTGGCCGCGGCGGCGACGCGGGAGGCCGCCTTCGCGGGGTCGTCGGCGGCGGCGGACATGCCGATCGGGAAACCGAGCGACGCACCGAGGCCCCACAGGGCGGCGCCGATGAAGACCAGCGGCCCGAACGGCGCGACGATGAACAGCAGGAGTCCCGCCGCAGCGGTCGCGGCGAGGACGCGCAGCACGATCACGCGGCCGAGACGGTCGACGACGGGGCCGCCCGCGATACGGCCGATCGTCATGGCGACCGAGAAGACGGCGAGGACGGCGGGTCCGGCCTCTTCGGGCGCGCCGTGACCGAACACGACGGCCGACGGAAGCCAGTCGTTCGCGCTGCCTTCGGCGAAGGCCATACCGAGCATGATGACGCCGAGCGTGTAGGTCCGCGGCTCCTTCCACGCCTGGAGAGAGGTGCTGAGGCGCTCGCGCCAATGCGCGCGCTCCTCGGCGGCAGGGGCGTCCATCGCCACCTCGCGGCGCGGGACGTTGGCGATCGAGACGAACGCGACCACGAGGATCACCACCGCCATCGCCACGCAGTGCGCCAAGACCGAGATGCCCATGCTCACCGCGACGAATCCGAGCCCGGCGCCGATGACGGTGCCGAAGCTGAAGAAGGCATGCAGCAGCGGCATGATCGTGCGGCCGGTGGCCTTCTCGAGCGCGGCGCCTTCGACGTTCATCATCACGTCGACCGCTCCGTTGCCGAACCCGAACAGCGCCAGTCCCACCAGGGCGACCCCGAACACCTGCAGGGCGTCGGCGCCGAACCCGATGATCGCGAGCCCCACTCCGACGAGGACGAGAGCGGTGAGCATGCCGGTGCGGGCGCCGAGACGCGCAAGGACGGCCGGGGCGACCGAGAGGCCGATGATGGATGCCACGCCCATGCCCAGCAGGAGCAGGCCCACGCCCGAGTTCTCGATGTCGAGGGACGCGCGGATCGCGGGGACGCGAGACGCCCACGTCGAGATGCTCAATCCGCTCGCCAGGAAGATCGCGCAAATCGCGATGTGCCAGCGCACGAGCTGAGAACGGGTGAGGGCGGTGTCCATGCGCCTCACTGTACCGAATCGATTCGACGTGAATCGAATCGATTCGGCCAGAGGGCGTGTCGCGGGTACGATCGGCCCGTGAGCACGCGACGGGCGACCATCAGCGACGTCGCCCGCGCGGCGGGCGTCTCGGCGTCGACCGCCTCGGTCGTCTTCAGCGGCAAGACGCCGACGTCGGAGGCGACGCGCGCTCGCGTTCTCGCCGCGGCCGCGGAGCTCGGCTACACCGGCCCCGACCCTCGCGCCGCGTCGCTGCGTCGCGGTCGATCGGGCATCGTCGGGGTCGTGTTCGACGAGCACCTCGGTACGGCGTTCCTCGATCCGGTCACCACGCACATGATGGACGGGCTCGCCGACGGTGTCTCCCGGCTCGGTGCGGCCCTTCTCCTCCTTCGCGACGACGGCGAGACGGTGAGCGAGCCCTCGCTCCACACGGCGCCGATCGACGCCGCGGTGCTGATCGGGTGCAGCCCTCGCATGCGCGACTCTCTCGAGATCGTCCGGGCTCGCGGCATCCCGGTCGTCGTCATCGAGGGCGACGCGGGCGAGGGCATTCCGCGCGTACTGCTCGACAACGTCGAGGCCCAGCGTGAGGCCGCTCGCCACCTCGCCGACCTGGGACACCGCGACGTCGTCATCGTGACCCTGCCGACGGATGCCGCGCGTCAGCGTCGATGGATCGCCGACGACGCGGAGGTCCGCGTCGACGTGACGGCGGATCGGCTCGCCGGGGCGCGGGAGATCTTCCCCGGGGCGCGGGCGCTCGCCGCGGCGGGGAGCTCGATCGACGAGGGCATGATCGCGGGTCGGACGATCTTCGCCGACCCCGGTTCCCGCCCGACCGCGGTGATCGCGCAGAGCGACCTGCTCGCCGCAGGGATCATCCGCGCGGCCGAAGAGGCGGGACTCCGCGTGCCACACGACATCAGCGTCACCGGGTTTGACGGCGTCGTGGTCGACGGTCTCGCTCCGCACGTGCTGACGACGCTCGTCCAGCCCGCCACCGCGAAAGGACGGGCCGCGGGTGAGGCCGTCGCGGCGATGCTGCAGGACGAACCCCCGTCGGGACTCGATCTCGCGTGCACCTTCCGCGCGGGCACGACGACTGCTCCGCCGCGTACCACATGATCCCGCCGGTGCCGGGACTCTCATGCTTCGCATAGAATAGAAGCGACACCCCGAGAGCCGAGGCCCAGAGCCCGTCGACCCCGAGGAGGCCCACCTTGTTGGTACTCCTCAGCGCGTTCGCTCTCGTCCCCCTGATTCTCCCGTGGCTCGTCGGCCGCATCGGAGCACGGGCGTTCTATGTCGCGGCACTGCTTCCCGCCGTCGCTTTCGTGCAGGCGGTCTTCGCCGCTCCTGCCGCCTTCTCCGCCAACATTCCCTTCGAGGAATACCGCTGGATTCCCGCCATCGACGTCTCGCTCTCGATGCGGATGGACGTCCTGAGCTGGCTTCTCACCCTCGTGGTGACGGGTGTCGGAGCCCTGGTGATGCTCTACTGCCGCTGGTACTTCCGCGGCAAAACCACCGGCGTCGGGCAGTTCTCGGCGGTCCTCCTCGCCTTCGCCGGCGCGATGTACGGTCTCGTGCTCACCGACGACATCGTCGTGCTGATCATGCTGTGGGAGGTCACGAGTGTCCTGTCGTACCTGCTGATCGGCTACTACCACGGACGCGCGGCAAGCCGCCGTGCCGCACTGCAAGCCTTGCTCGTGACGACGCTCGGCGGCCTGGTCATGCTGATCGGCGTCGTCCTGGTCGTGGTGCAGTCGGGCACCTCGAGCCTGTCGACGATCCTCGCCGACCCGCCCACCGGCACCGTCGTCGACATCGCCGTGCTGCTGCTGCTCGTCGGGGCGCTGAGCAAGTCCGCGATCTTCCCCTTCCACTTCTGGCTCCCCGGCGCGATGGCGGCACCCACGCCCGTGAGTGCGTACCTCCACGCCGCCGCCATGGTCAAAGCCGGCATCTACCTGATCGCGCGCCTGTCGCCGGCCTTCGCCGAGACGCCGTTCTGGCGTCCCACCCTCATCACGCTCGGCGTCTTCACGATGCTGCTCGGCGGCTTCCAGGCGCTGCGCGAACGGGATCTCAAGCGCATCCTCGCCTTCGGTACGGTGAGCCAGCTCGGCTTCCTGACCGTCATGCTCGGGTACGGAACGAGGGATGCCGCTCTCGCCGGCGTCGCGCTCCTGCTCAGCCACGCGCTGTTCAAGTCGTGCCTCTTCCTCGTCGTCGGCGTCATCGACCGCCAGCTCTCCACCCGTGACATCGGCGAACTGTCCGGCCTCGGACGACAGGCGCCGGTCATGGCGACCGCCTCGTTCATCGCGATCGCGTCGATGGCGGGCGTCGCCCCGACCCTCGGCTTCGTCGCGAAAGAGACCGCGCTCAGCGCGCTGCTGCACGAGGCAGAGGCCGGAGCGGGGTGGGGCATCGTCGCCCTGGCCGGCATCGTCGTGGGATCGGCCCTGACCGCGGCCTATGGCATCCGGTTCCTCTGGGGCGCGTACTGGACCAAGCGCGATGTCGAGAAGACGGACTGGCCCGACCCCCCGATGGGCTTCCTCGCCGCACCCGTCCTGCTGGCCGCGGCGTCGCTGACGCTGGGGTTCCTCGCACCGATCGTCGACCACTGGCTCGCGCCGTACGCCGACGGGCTTCCCGAGGCGACACCGGGCGTCGCCGCCCCCGACTATCCCTACCATCTCGCGCTCTGGCACGGACTCGAGCCCGCCCTGTTCATCTCGCTCGGCACGCTCGTCCTGGGTGCGGCGGTGTTCTGGGCCGTGCGCAAGACCCAGCTCCACAAGCGTCGCCGCGTGCTGCCGTTCACCGCCAATGACGCGTACAACGTCGTGCTGCGTGCGATCGACCGCTCGTCCGAGTGGGTGACCGCACGGTTCCAGCGCGGCTCGCTGCCCTTCTACGTCGGGACGATCTTCGTCGTCCTCGTCGTCGCCGAGGGAACGGCGCTGCTCGCGTCGAAGGAGTGGCGCGCCCAGCTCGACGCGTGGCAGTCGCCCGCGCAGCTCATCTCCGCTCCGCTCATGATCGCCGCCGGCATCCTCGCCGTGCGGGCACGGAAGCGGTACACGGGTGTGGCGCTGGTCTCGGTGACGGGGCTCGGCATGGTCGTGCTCTTCGCGACGAGCGGCGCGCCCGACCTCGCCCTCACCCAGGTGCTCATCGAGACCGTGACGCTCGTCGTGTTCGCTCTCGTCCTCCGCCGCCTGCCGGCGCGGATGGGCGAACAGAACGCCTCGGTCGCCCCGATCGCCCGTGCCATCCTCGGCGTCGGCGTGGGTCTGACCATGGCCCTCGTCGCGATCGTCGCGACCGGAGCGCGGCAAGACCTCCCCATCTCGCTCGAATGGCCCCCGCTGGCGTACGAGATCGGTCACGGACGCAATGTCGTCAACGTCGCCCTCGTCGACCTGCGCGGCTGGGACACGATGGGCGAGCTGTCGGTGCTGGTCCTCGCGGCCACGGGCGTGGCATCCCTCGTCTTCATCACCGACCGCAGCGACAACCTCGCCCGCCGCTCGGGCACCGCGCGCGCCCGCGTCGGCCTCGGTCGCCGCCGCCCGCTCGTCGAGACCGGAGAGGGCGTCCGCGCGCAGCGCGTCGGTGAGACCGGCGCTCCGCGGGCGTGGCTGGTCTCGGGCGCGAAGGTGCAGCCCGAGAACCGGTCGATCCTGCTCGAGATCATCGTCCGGGTGCTCTTCCACTCGATCATGATCGTGTCGCTCTATCTGCTGTTCGCCGGACACAACCTGCCCGGGGGCGGCTTCGCGGGTGGCCTCGTGGCGGGGATGGGTCTGGTCATGCGCTACATCGCGGGCGGGCGCTGGGAACTTGGTGCGGCGGCTCCCACCGACGCCGGCCGACTCCTCGGCGCGGGGATGGCGATCGCGGTGCTGTGCGCCGTCGTGCCCCTCTTCTTCGGCTATGCGCCGCTGCAGAGCTTCACGTTCGAAGGAGAGCTGCCGCTCATCGGGCACTGGGAGTTCGTCACCAGCACGATCTTCGACGTCGGCGTCTACCTCGTCGTGATCGGCCTCGTCCTCGATGTCCTGCGGAGCCTCGGCGCCGAAGTGGACCGTCAGTCGCAGCACCCCGAGGACGCGGAGGTGGTCACCCCGTGAGCATCTCGCTGGTTCTGGTCATCATCATGGCCGTGCTCTTCGCGTGCGGCGTGTACGCGATGCTGGAGCGCAGTCTCACGCGCGTCCTCATCGGATTCCTCCTGCTCGGCAACGCCGCCAACCTGCTGCTGCTGATCGTGATGGGTGTTCCGGGGAAGGCACCGTTCTACGACAGCGGAAAGACCGATTCCGCGGAGATGTCCGACGCCCTCCCGCAGGCTCTGACGCTCACCGCCATCGTGATCACGTTCGCGATCTCCGCGTTCCTGCTCGCGCTCATCTACCGTTCGTGGCAGCTGGGCCAGGCCGACACCGTGATCGACGATGCCGACGACGTCGCACTCCGCACGCGCGCCGCCGACGAGCCCGACGACGCGATGGACGAAGAATCCCGCTCCGACGACGAGGACGTCACCACCGACTTCGTCGGCGACGTCGCCTCGCCGATCCGCGTCCTGCACCAGGGCGATCTGTCGCAGCTCGTCGACGACGCCCCGGTCGATCGGGTGGCCGTGCGCCGCACCGACGACGACACCCGCGATACCCAGGATGGTGATCGCCCGTGAGCGCCCTCGTTCCCCTGCTCGTCGCCATCCCGCTCATCGGCGCTGCGATCAACCTCGTCTTCGGCCGTCGCAAGAAGACGCAGATCGCGGTGTCGGTCGCCTCGCTCTCGGCCGTGCTCGTGCTCGGGGCGATCATGCTGGTCGAGGTCGACGCGCACGGTCCTCTCGCCGTCGCGATTGCGGGGTGGGACATCCCGTTCGGCATCGTGCTCTACGTCGATGTGCTCGCAGCCCTCCTCGTGGTCGTCACGAGCATCGTGCTCCTCGCGGTCCTGCTCTTCTCGATCGGCCAGGGCGCGGCCGACAACGACGAGGACACGCCGGTCTCGATCTTCTATCCCGCGTACCTGATCCTCGGCGCGGGCATCTTCAACGCCTTCATCGCGGGCGACCTGTTCAACCTCTACGTCGGTTTCGAGATCCTCCTCGTCGCCTCGTACGTGCTCATCACGCTCGGCGGCACCGAGTCGCGCATCCGCACGGGCGTCGTCTACATTGTCGTCTCGCTGGTGTCGTCGATCCTCTTCCTCGCCGCGATCGGCATGGTCTACGGCGCGCTGGGCACCGTGAACATGGTGCAGATCAGCGAGCGCATGGCACTCCTGCCGCAGGACACGCAGACGATCCTGCACCTGATGCTGCTTCTCGCCTTCGCGATCAAGGCGGCGGTGTTCCCGCTGTCGTTCTGGCTCCCCGACTCGTACCCGACGGCTCCCGCGCCCGTCACGGCCGTGTTCGCCGGCCTGCTCACCAAGGTCGGTGTCTACGCGATCATCCGTACCGAGACGCAGCTGTTCGTCGACAACGACCTGAACTTCCTTCTGATGATGGTGGCGCTGTCGACGATGATCGTCGGCATCCTGGGCGCGGTCGCGCAGGCCGAGCTCAAGCGCATCCTGTCGTTCACGCTCGTCAGCCACATCGGCTACATGATCTTCGGGCTGGCGATCAACACGCCTCTCGCGGTGGGCGCGACGATCTACTACATCGTCCACCACATCATCGTGCAGACGACTCTGTTCCTCGCCGTCGGCCTCATCGAGCGCCGCGCGGGCAGTACGTCGATCCTCAAGGTGAAGGGACTCATGCGGGCGGCCCCGGTGCTCGCGGTGCTGTACTTCATCCCGGCGATCAATCTCGGCGGCCTCCCGCCGTTCTCGGGCTTCATCGGCAAGTACGCCCTCTTCGATGCCGCCGCGCAGGTGGGCACGCCCGTGATGATGGTGCTGATCGTCGGCGGCATCGTCACCTCGATCCTCACCCTCTACGCCCTCATGCGCGCGTGGAACCTGTCGTTCTGGCGTGAGGACGACGACTCGACCGAGACCATGGAGCGCATCGCGTACCTCGGCAACGCGCCCGCCGCGGCGATCTCGACCGAGCGCCGCACGATCCCGAAGATCATGACCCTCGCGACAGTGGGGATGGTCGTCGTCACGGTTGCGCTCACCGTCTTCGCCGGTCCGCTGCTCGACATGTGCCTGCGCGCGGGTGTGACGATCACCGACGGTGTGAGCCTCGTGCAGCTGCAGGAGCAGGGGGGCCAGGGATGAGCCCTTCGCGTCGTTCCCAGGTGTCGTTGTTCCTGCACCAGCTGCCCTTCCTGGTCTGGCTCGTCGCCCTGTGGATGATGCTGTGGGGGCAGTTCACCTGGCTCGCCTTCGTCACCGGCCTCGTCGCCGCCATCGTCGTCACACGCGTCTTCCGCCTCCCGCCTGTCGAGCTGTCGGGCCGCATCAACCTCTGGTACGGCCTGATCTTCGTCGTCACCTTCCTCGGCGCCGTGATCCGGGGTTCGCTCATCGTCGCGTGGCAGGTGCTCGACGTCCGGCGGCAGCCGGGCGCCGCGATCATCGCGGTGCCCCTGCGCGTCGATGACGACGTGATCATGGCCCACACCGCCGTCACGGCATCCCTCATCCCGGGCTCACTCATCGTCGATGTCGACCGCGAGAACCGGACGCTGTACCTGCACACCATCGGCGTCCGCAGTGACGAGGATGCCGAGCACCAGCGCCGCGTCGTGCTCGGGTGGGAGGCCCGCATCACGCGTGCCGTCGGCTCCCGCGAAGAACTGCAGGAGCTGCGCGCGAAGATCGCCGAGTCCGAGGCCGATGCCCACCGCAGCACGGAGTCGCCGAGAGAGGGGAGGACCCCGCTGTGACCACCGCCCTCGTCGTCGTCATCCTGGTCGTTTTCGCCGCCGCGGCCGTGCTGGCGCTCATCCGCCTCGTGATCGGTCCCTCGATCCTCGACCGTGCGGTCGCCGCCGACGTGCTGTTGACCGAGGTGGTCTGCATCCTCGGTGCCGACATGGTGATCAACCACCACACGCGGTCGCTTCCGGCCATGCTCATCATCGCCGCGGTCGGCGTGTTCGGATCGATCGCGGTCGCTCGTTTCGTCGCGCGGAAGGAGAATCCGCGATGACCCTCGAGAGCGTCCTCGACACGATCGCCCTGATCCTCGTGCTGATCGGCGCGATCCTGTGCCTCACCGCGACGATCGGACTGCTGCGCTGGAAAGACGTCCCCACCCGTCTGCACGCGGCGACCAAGCCCCAGGTGCTCGGCGTGCTGCTCATCGTCGTCGCCGTCGAGCTCGCTCTGCGGTCGTGGGAGGCCCTGGCCTTCGGCATCCCGATCGTGCTCATCCAGTTCGCGACGGCGCCGCTCGCGGCGCACATGGTCGGCCGGGCCGCGTACCGCAACCGGACGACCGACGAAGAGAACCTTTACGTCGACGAGCTGAACCACAGCACGGAGTCACCGCAGACGACGCACACCGAGTCGCGGCCCGAGAGCTGAGAGCCGCCCCGCGGCGACGACAGCTCAGGACCGCCCCACGGCGATGGCGTGAGAAACGCTATCTCTGCCCAGACACGCGGCGGCACGGTGTTTCTCGGCAGGATCAGCGTTTATCAGTGGGGGCGCTCAGACGCCGGACCGGCGCACGTCCTCCTGAGCCTGGGGAGAAGGCGTGCCCTCCTCCGGATCGGGGGTCTCGGTGCGGTGGTCGAGCTCGCGCGCCTCGCGCTCCTCGCGGCGACCCTCGGCGAGGAAGGCCAGGCGATTGAGGCACTCGTGATTGCGTGCCACGAGCAGCGGCTTCCACAACACCGACGGCAGAATCGACGCGGCACCGGTCACGGGCTCCTCGGCGATCGTGACCGCGATGCCGTCTGCGTGCGGGCGCACGTCGATACGGATCACTCCGCGGCCCAGGATGCCGGCCTCCGGACGAAGACGCAGGCGTCGGGGAGGATCCCACTCCACGAGCTCGGTCTGGTCGTGGATCATGACGGGCCACACGCCGAGCGAGTGGTGGATGCGCGAGCCCTCCTTCGGCCACTCCTCGTCGACGCCGCGCATCCGTGCCGCGCCGACGACCCACACGGGATAGAGCCAGCCGTCCGACAGCACCGCGAAGAGGTCGTCGGGCGTACAGCGCATGAGGCGGGTGTTGCGGGCGGCCATGGCATCCCTCCGGTCGGCGTGTCTCGACTCTAGAGGGCGGGTGGGGAGGGGGTCTCGGGCCTTGACGCGCGGGGCGCGGAGCGGCGCGACGGAGGGAGGGCGAGGGACGAGCGGAGGAGGGATGCCGCGTGTCGGCCCTCCGCTCGTCCCCGACCCTCAGCTCGTCACCGCCGGTGAGATCACCTGAGGCGTCAGCCGCGTGGGCGCGGTTCTCTCAGCAGCACTCCTTCGTGTGACCGCAGCCGCAGGCTGGTGCGGAGGTCGAGCACGCGGATGCCGCGGCAGGTGCGGGAACGTCGAGAGTGGGGTTCTGGTCGAAGAATCCGTGAGGCACGAGGGAGAAGCCTGTGCTGTCCACCGGCATGATGGGCCAGTCCTCCGTGCGCGGAAAGTGGGTCAACCCGAAAGTGTGCCAGAGCACGATGTCGTGCCCATCGATATCGGCATCCCGTTCGATCCACCGGTCGATTGCGCCGTACCCGTCGTTCTGGTTGACCAGTTCCCCGGAGGGGAATCGCTCGCGAGGGGAGTACCGGGTCACCCAGAGATCGTGTGTCGTGAACGCGGCGCGCCGGGCGATGGACGACCCCGCATCGGCGAGCAGACTCGGCTGGCCCTCGGGGCGCAGCGTGTACCCGACCGGCTTACCGACGATGTTCGTCACGTCGGGATTCACGACGTGCCAGACGCGACCGCGCTTGCCGTCGGCATCCCTCACCCCCTCCTTCTCGCTCCGCAGCCTGCGGGTGGAGAGCGTGAAGCCGTTACCGTGCGGGTTCTCCGCCGACACGGGCACCCGCTGCGCCTCGAGCTCGTCGACCGCGTTGCGCGTGCCGTCGAGAGTCACGTCGAGACGCGCCGAGAAGAGGTGCTGGTGGTAGGGAGCGCCGATACCCGGGGCGATCTGCGATGCCCAGGGGTAGTCGCTTCCGTCGGGCTGCGCGCCCGGGTACGCGGAAGCGAAGACGACGCCGGTGGCCTTGCATTCCAGTTCTATGCGCCCGTCGAGGTACAGGTACCAGGAGAAGCCGTAGTCGTAGTTGCCGACGGTGATGAAGAAGGAAACGACCAGCCGGCGATTGCGGCGGGTGTCGGTCGAGTGGTAGTACTCGTCGGTGTGCTTCCAGAGGATCGACGCATCCTCCTCGTGCAGGCAGATGGCGTTGCGGATGGTCTGCGCTCGCCCGTCTGTCGCCGCGATCGTCGCGTCGAAGTAGTGGATCTCACCGAGGCAGTCGCATCCCAGCGCCAGCGAGTTCGCCGACTTGCCGAGTGAATACTCGCCCGCGTCGAAGTAGTTCTGCCAGAAGCGCACCGGACTCGGATCGCCGTACGGAACCACCATCTCCGCGATCGACGCGCGGTACATGATCGATCGATGGCGCTCGCCGTCGGTGAACCCGATCTCGTGCAGCGTGAGGCCCTCGACCTGGTTGAAGCCGATGCGAAAGCGCCACTTCTCCCACTCCACGACGTCGCCGTCGACGTGAAAGCTCGGGCCCTCGGGCTGTGTGATGACGATCGGCTTCTGCGTCGTCCGCGGTGCGGGGAGGCCGTCGGCGCGATGGAAGTTGTACGGAGTTCTCGGCACCTCGAACACGCGATCGTCGATGAGCTTCAGCACCTCGCCGGTCACGAGATCGACGTAGGCCACCACGCCGTCGATGGGGTGCGCCCAGGCGTTGTCGTCCTGTTCGAGCTGAAGAAAAGACAGGCAGCGGACGATACGGCGTCCGTCCTCATCGGCGAAACCGAAACGTCCCGCGGACAGTGCCGAGATGCGCACGAGCGAGACGTCATCGATCTCGCGCCGCGCCATCGCGGCCACCCACCCGTCGTGACGACGCAACAGCTCCTCGATGCGATCGAACTCTTCGAGCACGATGGGTGGTTGTCCCTCCGTGACGACGTCGACTGTCCGTCGCGAGACGATCCGCCCGGCCGTGACATCCACGACCACCTCGGTGACGGTACCGTCGCGGCGATCCATCAGCACACTGCCCACGAGACGTTCGCAGACAGTGCCGTCGAGAACGGCCGCCTTGTCGGGCTCGATGAGGTTCACGAGCATGAACGCTGTCGCTTCATGGTCGAATCCCGTGTCCAGCAGGACGGAGCGATTGATCTCGATCTCTGCCGCGCTCAGACGGTCGAGGGGGTGCGTCATGGTCAGGTTCCTGTCACTCGGGAAGTCAGCGCCCGGCGAACCAGGTCGTCTTCAGGGTGGTGTAGTTGTCGAAGGCGTGGAGCGAGAGGTCTCGACCGAAGCCGGACCGTTTACGCCCGCCGAAAGGCGTCGTCACATCGAGTGCGTCGACGGTGTTGACCGAGACCGTGCCGACCTGGAGCGCTCGTGCGACGCGCAGGGCACGATGGACGCTGTCGGTGAACACGGATGCCGCCAGCCCGTAGGGACTGTCATTGGCCAGGCGCACGGCCTGGGCCTCGTCGTCGAACGGCACGATCGCCAGGACAGGCCCGAACACCTCCTCGCGCCAGAGCTCGGAGTCGGTGGGCACGTCGGCGAACACCGTGGGTTCCAGGAAGGCACCGGCTGCCCCCGCGACGACGTCGCCTCCTGCGATCAGGTGCGCCGTCGCTCGGGCGCGGTCGACGAATCCGCGGACGCGGTCGAGATGACGCCCGCTTACGAGAGGCCCCATTCCGGTGCGCGGATCGAGAGGGTCCCCGACGGTCAACGCTCGCGCACGAGCGGCGATGCGGTCGGAGAGCTCTGCAACCACCGGCCGCTCGACGAGGAGGCGTGAGGTGGCCGAGCAGACTTGGCCGCTGCATGTGAAGATTCCGGCGGCGGCGAAGTCGGCCACGGCGTCGAGATCGGTTGCGTCGGCGAAGACGATGTTCGCGCTCTTGCCGCCGCACTCCAACCACACGGCCTTGCCGTTGGAACGGCCCGCGTATTCCAGGAACTTCTTGCCGACCTCGGTCGAACCGGTGAAGGCGATCACGTCGACGTCGTCGTGCATTCCCAGGGCCTGGCCCGCCTCGTGGCCGAAGCCCGGAACGACGTTGAGCACTCCCGAGGGGAGGCCGGCGGCGGCGGCGAGCTCCGCGAGACGCAGCGCCGACAGCGGTGTGTCCTCGGCGGGCTTGAGCACCACGCTGTTTCCCGCTGCCAAGGCCGGAGCGATCTTCCAGATCGCGGTTTCGAGCGGATAGTTCCAGGGGACGACGGCCCCCACGACCCCGACCGGCTCGCGCGTGACGATCGCGAGATCCGTCCCCGCAGTCGGCGCGACCTCGCCGTAGACCTTGTCGATGGCCTCGGCGTACCACCGGAGGATGGCGGCGCTGCCGGGTGCGTCGATGGTCGACGTATCGGCGATGCGCTTCCCGCCGTCGAGCGAGTCGAGCAGGGCGAGTTCGTCGGTGGCGCCCTCGATCGCGTCGGCGACGGCGAACAGGATCCGCTTGCGTTCCCGCGGTGCTGCGCGCGACCAGCTCCCGGCGTCGAAGGCGCGTCGGGCGGCGAGGACGGCTCGATCGACCTCTCGTGGACCGCAACGGGCGACGTGCGCCAGCACCGCGCCCGTGGCGGGATTGACGGTTTCGAAGGTGGCGCCGTCGGCGGCGTCGACGAACTCGCCGTCGATCCATGCTCGCGTGCGCGGCTCGATCGTCGAGGCCAGACGGATCCAGTCATCGTGCGTGCGCATCAGGCTCCTCGGGTGTGTGCGGCGTGGGGTGGGAGACAAGGGCGTCGACGACGGTCTGCGCCAGCAGTGTCGCGCCGTCGATCGCCGCGCGATCTCCGGCGGGGCTGATCGTCGCGGCGGCGAACGCCGCCTGGTGGTTGACCGCCGGGGCGGATCCGATGCTCAGGTAAGGGTGGATCGAGCGGACGCGCAGGGAGACGTTGCCCATGTCGGTGGACGCCATGTTCATCCCCGCGGGACGCAGCTCTTCGGCATCCATGTCCCGCCCTCGTTGCGCAGCGCGGGCCGCGAAGAGCCGCGCGAGCTCGGTGTCGTTGCGGAACTCCGAGTACCGCGGGCTCGTCTCGTCGATGTCGAGCGTGCATCCGGTGGCGAGCGCGCCCGCTTCGAAGCACGCAGTCACGCGACGAAAGGCCGCGTCGAGTTCCTCGAGCGTTTCAGCGCGGACGTACCAGTTGCCGCGTGCCGACCCCGGGATGGCGTTCGGTGCGGTTCCTGCCGTGCGCACGATGCCGTGCACACGGACCGAGGTGGGAAGTTGCTGGCGCAGCAGCCCGATGGCGACCTGCGCCACCGTGAAGGCGTCGGCCGCGTTGATCCCGAGCGTGGGGTACGCCGACGCATGCGATTCCCGGCCGGTGAAGACGACGTCGAAGTGCGCGACGGCGAGGGGGCGAGCCCACAGGGCATCGGCGGGTCCGGGGTGGATCATCACGGCGAGGTCGACCCCGTCGAAGATGCCGGCATCGAGGAGGTGGATCTTGCCGCCGCCGCCCTCCTCGGCGGGCGTTCCGATCACCATGATCGTTGCGTCGAGCTCGTCCGCGAGCGGGATGAGGGCTGCGGCGGCTCCGACGGCGGCGGCGGCGATGATGTTGTGCCCGCATGCGTGCCCCAGTCCGGGCAGCGCGTCGTACTCGGCGATCAGGGCGACGGTCCGCGAGCCACGCCCCGCGCGCGCGACGAAGGCGGTGTCGAGGCCACCTGCCCCGCGTTCGACGCTCATGGCGAGGCCATACAGGCGTTCGATGAGCAGAGCGACGGAGCGGTGCTCGTGCCACGCTGTCTCGGGGTCCGCATGCAGCGCGTGACTGACCTCGAGGATGAGATCGCGGTGACGCAGCACGGTCTGCGCCGCGAGCTGCGCGAGTTCCTCACTCATCGCCGGGAACCCCATACGAGGGAGCCGAAGCGGGGGCGACGGCCCGTGTCAGGTAATCGTTCTTCTGCGGCATCCACAGGGAGAGAAGACGACGCAGTTCGCGGACGGGATCGTCGTGGTCGTCGACACGGAGGTCGCTCACGCGCCAGGATGCGCCTTCGACGACGGCAAGACCGGCGGATCGGAGTGGACCCGCTTCGCCCCCCGCCGCGGCGGCGGCTTCGAGCGCCGTCATGAGACGTTCCTCCAGCGTGCCCGCGGCCGTGGTGAAAGCGATGACCATCTCGTTCAGCACCGCGTCGCTCGCGAGGAGGTTTCCCGCGGCGACGCACCCGTCACCCGTCTGCGCTCCGTGGATGCCGAGCGCGAGCGGACCGGAATGAACGGCGACGCGGCCGTGGCGGTCGACCGCGGTGACTTGCCGATAGGCCGCGAACGGGTCGGCGGACAGGGCATCAGCGACTGCGGCATCCGGGGTTCGCTCTTTCGCGAGAAGGTCGAGGACCGCACTCCCGAGCGCAGGATTCGTCACGTTCTGCGACGCGACCGCACCGACTCCGGCGCGCAGGTGGGAGCATCGGGAGGCCACGGCGGGGCTCGACGAGGAGATGACCAGACCGAACGCACCGTCGAGATGCGCCGCCAACGACAACGTCACAGCGTCACCTCGTGATCGTCGGCGGGATCGCTGATGACGGCGGTGGCGTCGATTTCTACGAGCCACTCCGGGCGGGCCAGGGCATCGACGACGAGCCCGGTCGATACGGGGTAGACGCCCTTCATCCAACGCCCCATGACCCGGTAGACCGGTTCGCGATAGCGGATGTCGGTGAGGTAGACGACGACCTTCACGATGTCGTCGAGACGAGAGCCGGCCTCGCGCAGCAGCATGTCGATGTTCGCCATCGCCTGCTCCGTCTGGGCCTCGACGTCGCCGATGCCGATGCTTTCGCGCGAGTCGAGGTCTTGTCCGATCTGGCCTCGAAGGTACACGACACCCCCGGCGACGACAGCTTGGCAGAGGTCGTTGTCGAGGTGCTGCTCGGGGTAGGTCAGCCGTGTGTTGAACGGCCGGATGCGAGTGTGCGCGGTCATCGGGCGATCTCCGAGTCGAAGGAAGGGGTGAAGGCGGTCTCGTCGGTGGGTCGGTAGTCGGCGTACATCCGTTGAACGGCGATGTGGTCGCTCACGTGCTTGGCGTCGTGCCAGACGCCCCAGATGAAGCTCGAACCGCGCCGAGACTGCCACGGCAGGCCGAGGTAGTAGATGCCCGGCTCGGCGGAGACACCGCGCCGGTGCGCGGGCCGACCGTCGTCGTCGACCGCTCCGTCGGGCAGCCATCGGTAGTCCGAGGCGAAGCCCGTCGCCCACACGACCGAGGTGACGCCCGCTTCTCGCAGGTCGAGGGTGCGCAGGGGGTGACGCATCTCGTCCGGGTCGGGACCGAACTGGCGTGCGTCGGGCTCCTCTGGCAGATCGAGTCCGATCCGCTCGGCGTAGGCGTCGGCTTCGTCGAGCAGATCGAGGTAGTTCGCGTCGCCCGCTGCGATGTTGCGCGCCAGATCGTCACCGAACTGCACGATTCCGTCCTGATACGCGTTCGTCCGGCCGACGAGGGTCACTCCTGCCGCGGCCAGCGAGCGGAAGTCCACGGTGTGCCCGCCGTCGGCGCCGCTGACGGCGATGGTGACGTGGTCCGCTCCGCGCGGAGGGGTAGCGGCATCCCATTTGTCCAGCACGCCCAGCCACCAGACGAAATCACGCCCCCGGTAGCGACGGGGGGGCCGGTCGTGGGGGCCGACTGAGAGGTACACCTGCCGGCCCGATCTCTGCAGTTCGGCGGCGATCTGCACGCCCGAGCTGCCCGCGCCCACCACGAGCGTCGCGCCAGCGGGGAGGAGGTCCGGCCGGCGGTATCCCGAGGAATGCACCTGCACGACGTCGGCGTCCGCGGGAAGCACGGGCGGGATGACCGGGGTCTGGAACGCTCCGGTCGCCGCCACGACGTATCGCGCTCGGTACACCCCGTCCGACGTGTCGAGAAGAAAACCGGGCTCGCCGGCGATACGTCGAACGGAGTGCACCTCGACGCCGCACCGCACGGGCGCGGCGAACTTCTCGGCGTACGCGCGCATGTACTCGGCGACCTGATCCTTGGTGGCGAACTCGTCCGGCGCGACGTCGGAGAACTCCATACCCGGGAATCGGTCGTGCCAGGCCGGTCCGTTCGCGACGAGGGAGTCCCAGCGTTCCGACCGCCAGCGTTCGGCGATGCGACCTCGCTCGAGCACGAGATGACGCAGACCGGCGCGCGTGAGGTGCTCGCTCATCGCGACACCCGCTTGACCGGCTCCGACGACGATCACCTCCACGTCACGGTCGTCGGGAACGGTGCTCGTCTGCGGGATGGATGACATGGCGCGGCGCTTTCGTTCGGGAGAGAAGTCCCCCCGAGTCTGTGAAGACACGCGATGTCCATGCAAATAGTGGACGACGGTGGTCATCATCTAAAATTGAGATGCAAGCCGCAGAGAAACTTCTGTGAAACACATCGGAAATGTGAAACATGCGTCCTCCCGCCAAGCCCGATATCTCACTGGCCCAACTTCGCTACTTCGTGGTCGCCGCGGAGCAGGGGAGTATGACGTGGGCCGCCGACGAGCTCTTCATCGCACAATCCGCGATCTCGACCGCGATCGCCAACCTCGAGAAGACGCTCGGTGCCCAGCTACTGATCCGTCGCCGGGCGAAAGGTCTTCAGCTGACGCCCGCGGGGATCGAACTGCTCCAGCGCAGCCGTGGCATCCTGGCGGCCGTCGACGACGCCGTCCAGGCGTTGCGCCCCGAGAACACGTCGGGGCGGGTGAGCGTCGGGTGCTTCCGCACAATGGCACCGTTCTATCTGCCCGATATCGTCAGTGCCCTCGAAGCCAGCCATCCCGAACTTCAGCTCGACGTCATCGAGCTGCTGGCCGACGGGGTGAACGACGCGCTCCGGGAGCAGTCCATCGAGATCGCGCTCACGTACGATCTGGGGCTGGCCGCCGACGTGGACCGGACGGTGTTGTCCTCGGTGCCCTTGTACGTCGCGGTGGGCGCGCAGCATCCGCTGGCCTCGCGCTCTCACGTACGTTTGGCCGAACTCGTGGACGAACCCATGGTGCTGCTGGACCTGCCGGTGAGCCGGGACTACTTCTTGAAGGCGTTCACCGACCAGGGTCTGCGACCGTCCGTGCGCTATCGCTTCGCGAACTTCGAGGGTGTCCGTGCGATGGTGGCGAGCGGTCACGGCTTCACGCTGCTCAATCAGCAGCCCAAGTTGAGCTACACCTACTCCGGCGGCGAGCTGCATCGGCTCGCCATCGTGGAGCCGACGAGGCCCCTCGACATCGTGCTGGCCCGACGTTCTTCGGTCCCTCTCACGCGCAAGGCGAGTCTGTTCGCCGCGGAGGCGCGCCGCGCCGTGGACTCCGTCCTTCACGGCCGCGTCACGGAGCCGGCTTCATAGACGACGTGTCCGGACACGACCGTACGGCGCACGCGCGCGGCACCGAGACCGGCTACGTCCCGCACGTCGCGGTCGATCCACACCAGGTCGGCGAGGAGCCCCTCGCGGAGGGCACCCGTCACGTGCTCGCACCGATTGATCCATGCCGCCGCGGACAGATAGGCGTCCAGTGCCGTGCCGAGCGAGAGAGCCTGCTCGGCGAGAAGAGGTGTCGTGAACACGTCATCGCCGATCGCATGCGGATCCTCCGGTACGCCGGTGCGGGTGACGGCGGTGCGTACCGACCACAAGGGATTGGGATCGGTGACCGGCCAGTCGCTCCCGCCGACGATACGGCCACCGGCGCCCGCGATCGCGGCGAAGGGGAAGTGCCGATGCTCGCGATGCCTGCCGAGGAGGGCCAGCTTGCGGGTCACGATCTCCTCATCCCTGCGGGCCCAGATGGCCGTCACGTTCGCGCTCGCGTCGAGTTCGGCGAACCGGGGGATGTCGGCGTCGTCCACGATGTCGAGGTGAGCGATGTGATGCCGGTGCGGGGACGCGCCACGGCGCTGCCGGACGATCGCGAGGGCGTCCAGGCAACTGCGGACGGCACCGTCGCCGACCGCGTGGAAGTGGATCTGGAAGCCGGCCGCGTCCAGAGCCACGCTCAGTTCGTCGAGATCCTCCTGAGGGATGAACTGCACTCCGCGATCGTGGGAGTGTCCCTCGAACGGGTCCAGCATGGCGGCCGTCCGATTCTCGACCATGCCGTCGACCATCACCTTCACGGTTCCACCGTCGATGCGACCGCCACGTGCGAGGCGGTCGCGCGTCGCACACAGGTCCTCGATCTGCTCGAGGCCCCGTTCGCGATCCCACCAGAGGGCGGCGATGACCCGGGCGGTCAGGAGGCCGCGTGAAGCGGCCTCCTCGTATGCGGGCAGCGCGTCGGGCCCGATGTCCGAAGCGCCGACGGCCGCATCTTGCCAGGTGGTGACGCCGACGGAGTGCAGACGCCGCTGAGCGGCGAGCAGGGCGGCGACGAGGGTCTCGGCATCCGGTTCGGGCAGGAGGGGGGTCACCAGTCCCACGGCCGCCTCCACCAGCATGCCGGTGGGTGCTCCGCCCGAGTCACGGAAGATCCGTCCGCCGTCGGGGTCAGGCGTTCGGGCGTCGATACCGGCGGCAGCGAGGGCGGCGCTGTTGACCCACACGCCGTGCGCGTCGTGACTGTAGAGGACCACGGGGCGATCGGCGACGACGGCGTCGAGGTCGGCCACGGAGGGGAAGCCGCCGGGGAAGACATCTCCGAACCACCCGCCACCGCGCAGGACCGCGGTGTCGGGATGGGCGCGGGCGAACTGCTCCACCAGGTGGAGGTATTCCTGACGGGAGTGGGCCGGCGTCAGGTCGATCCCGAGAAGCTGCAGCCCGGCCAGGACCGGGTGCACGTGGGCATCCTGGAACCCCGGCAGGAGGGTGCCTCCCTCGAGGTCCACCACTTCGTCGGCGGAGGGTGCAGGCGCTTCGGCCGCGAGAACGCGGCGGATGCGCTCGCCGTCGACGAGGAGGTGTCCCGCTCGGGCGACTCCTCCTCCGAGATAGAGCAAGCCATTCGTGTACAGCGTGGTGGTCATGGTGACACTCCGGTCGTATCGGGACCCCTCACTGTTTGGGGTGCACATTTCACATTTGTAACGGAGATATTTCCTTCGAATTGCATCTCTTTTTTTGATGAACGAGGACACGTTCTGCTATTTGCGAAGACCGGTTTCCGCTCCCGATGCTGGTCGAAACGCCCGACACCGTCTTTGGAAGGACACCCATGTTCCGCTCCACTCGTTTCCCGCGCGCACTCGCCGCCGTCGGGTTCGCCGCGGCCGCCGCGGTCGCACTCGCCGCCTGCTCCGGCCCCACTTCTGCCTCATCCGACGGCACGTCCGACGAGACCGTCGGAATGGCCATTCAGCCGTGGCTCGGCTACGGACCCTGGTACATCGCCCAAGAGAAGGGCTACTTCCGGGATCAGGGCGTCGACGTCAAGATCACGAACTTCTCGAACGACGCCGACATGAGCGCCGCCTTCGCATCCCATCGGGTGCAGGTCGCCAATGTCGCGAGCCACAGTGCCCTGAAGCTGAAGGAGCAGGGTCTCGACATCTCCATCGTGCTGCTGCTGGATGCCTCTCTGACCGCCGATGCGATCCTCTCCGACGGGGGAATCACCAAGGTCGCCGATCTCGCAGGCCAGCGCGTTGCATTCGAGGAGGGCTCGGTGAGCAACCTCCTTCTCGGCTACGCGCTCGATCAGTCGGGCCTGAGTCTCTCCGACATCACGCCCGTCCCGATGGATCCGTCGGAAGCGGCCACCGCCCTCGTGGGCGGCAGTGTTCCGGTCGCCGTCACCTACGAGCCCTACATCTCCGAAGCGCAGCAGGCCAGCGGGGCCCTCGAGAAGATCTTCACAGCCGGCGAGAAGCCGGGCCTCATCAGCGATGTCCTCGTCGTGGACAACGGCTACCTCAAAGACCATCCCGACGCTGTCCAGAAGGTCGTGAATGCCTGGGGTCCGGCGGTGAGCTACTACGAGAGCAATGCCGCCGACGCCCGCTCCATCATCGCGACGAACGTGGGCAGCGACGTCGAGGCCCTCACGAGTGCGTTCGACGGCGTCGAGTTCTTCCCCCTCGACGACAACAAGACGCGACTGGTGGGCGACTACGCGACGTCGGTTCTGCCCACCGTGCAGGACATCGCGATGCAGATCGGCCTGTTGAAGGGTGACACCGATCTCGCGGAGCTCATCGACTCCACCTTCGTCGAGAATGCGCCGTGACGCGGGAATCCGCGTGGAGTCGACTCCCATGACGACCCTCTCCTCCGCGACCTCCGTCGCGCGTCGTCCGCCTGCGACGAAGTCCGCCCGGTCCGTCGGAGGCGTGCCACTCTCACGCCGTCAGTACCTCATCACCGCCGTCATCGGCTTCGCCACCCTGCTCGCGCTGTGGACCGCTGTGTCCATGTCCGGGATCGTGAGCGCTCTCTTCCTGCCCTCGCCGGTCGCTGTGGTCGATCGACTCATCGAGCAGTCCGCCAACGGCGAACTGTGGTCCGACATCGGCGTGAGCACCTACCGGGTCATGCTGGGCTTCCTCGCCAGCACGGTCTTGGCCGTGCCGATCGGTCTGCTCTGCGGGTCGTTCGTGCGTGTGGAAGCGGCGGTCGAACCCATCATCGACTTCATCCGCTACATGCCGGTGGTGGCCTTCGTGCCGCTGACGATCCTCTGGGTGGGAACCGATGACTCGCAGAAGTTCCTCATCATCTTCCTCGGCACGTTCTTCCAGCAGGTGCTGCTCTTCTCCGATGCGGTCCGTCGGGTCCCGGTGTCGTATCGAAACCTCGGGGCGACGCTCGGATTGACGCGTGCGCAGATCCTCGTCCGAATCGTGTTGCCCTCCGCCCTTCCACGGATCTGGGACGCCCTGCGAATCAGCCTGGGGTGGGCGTGGACCTGGCTCGTGGTCGCGGAGCTCGTGGCCGCGACCTCGGGGATGGGCTATCGCATCACGCAGGCGCAGCGGTTCCTCGAGACCGACCTCATCATCGGTTACGTCATCATCCTCGGCCTGCTCGGTCTCGTCTTCGACCAGATCATGCGCACACTCGGCCGTCGTTTCTTCCGTTATCTGAAGGGTCGTTCGTGATGTCCGTCTCCGCCGTTCTCTCTCCGAAAGTCCGTCTCGAGCACGTCGACAAGAGTTTCGGTGACGTCCACGCCCTCAGCGACGTGTCGTTGACACTGGGAGATCGGGAGTTCGTCTCGGTCGTCGGGGCGTCCGGATGCGGCAAGAGCACTCTCCTGTCGATCATCGCCGGTCTCGAGGCGGCGACCAGCGGCGAGGCGTCCATTCAGGACGTCCCGATCTCCGGACCGGGCCGTGATCGTGGAGTCGTCTTCCAATCGGCGACCCTTCTGCCCTGGCTCACGGCCATCGACAATGTCGTGTTCGCCCTCCGGGGCGAGCGGGGTATGGGCCGCCGGGAGCGCTTCGACCGCGCGCGCGATGTCCTCTCGCAGGTGGGCCTTTCGGGTTTCGAGGACGCGTATCCCGCCCAGCTCTCCGGAGGGATGCAGCAGCGCGTCGCCCTGGCTCGCTCGCTCGCCTACGGCCCGGAGGTCCTCCTCATGGACGAGCCGTTCGGAGCGCTCGATGCCCTCACGCGTCGCACCATGCAGGAACTGCTGACCACGGTGTGGGAGCGCAACCGCATGACCGTGATGCTCATCACCCACGACATCGAGGAGGCGGTCTTCCTGTCCGATCGTGTCGTAGCGATGACTCCACGCCCCGGTCGTGTGCGTGCGGAGTTCGACATCGAGCTCCCGCGCCCGCGCACCCCCGACGTGATCGGCAGCCCCGAGTTCCATCGCTACTACACGGACATCCTCGGTCTCATCCACCATGGATGACGTTTACGACTACGTGGTCGTCGGAGGCGGCACCGCCGGGTGCATTCTCGCCGCCCGCCTCAGCGAGGACTTGTCCGTCTCGGTGTGTCTGATCGAAGCCGGGCCGAGCGATGAGCACGAGCCGCGCGCGGGCGCGATCCGGAGATGGGCCGAAATGCTGGAGGGGGAGTACGACCGCGACTATCGCAGCGTGCCCCAAGAGCGCGGCAATTCGGCGATCCGGCAGGCGCGGCTGCGCATTCTCGGTGGATGCTCGACGGGAAACACGATGATCACGTGGCGACCCTTGCGCGGTGACGTCGAGGAGTGGGCCGCGATGGGCGTCGAGGGATGGGATTACGACACGCTCTCGTCCGCCTACGACCGCATCGTCGGTCCCATCACTCCCGTGGCGGCTGCCGATCGAAACGCCGACGTCGCAGACGCCGTGGAGGCGGCGGCATCCGCACTCGGGCTGACGCGGCGCGAGACGTGGAACGACAGCGAGTTCACGGAGGGCGCAGGATTCTTCGAGATCGGCTACGACCCCGAGACGAATCTGCGCTCATCCACCTCGAGGAGCTACCTCCACGGGGTGGAGCGGCCGAACCTGACGCTGATGCTGAACGGCGCGGCCGATCGAGTGCTCTTCGACGGCGGTCGCGCGGTGGGCGTCGTCGTCGGAGTACGCCGTGTCGGCGCTCGTCGCGACATCATCCTCAGTTGCGGCGCGATCGACACCCCTGCGCTTCTCATGCGCTCGGGGATCGGTCCGGCCGCGGTCCTCGAAGAGGCCGGTATCGCGGTGAGAGTGGACCTTCCCGGTGTGGGGGAGAATCTGCAGGACCACGCCGAGGGGCTCATCGTCTGGGAGACGAAACGTCCGCGAAGCGGGGTCTGTGCGACGGGGTGGGACGCCGGCTACGTGTGCCGCGTTGACGCAGACAGCACCGTCCCTGACATCTCGACCCACATCCCGGTCGAGTCGTGGACCGTCCACGCCGAGGATCACGGCGCGGTCATTCCCCCGAACAACGTCTCCTTCGCGCCCAACGTCGCCAAGCCCCGAAGTCGCGGGAGGGTGTGGATCACCTCCCCCGACCCGGAGGCCGCTCCGATGATCGACTACCGGGCCTTCACCGATGCGGAGGGGAGAGATGAACGGATGCTGATCGAAGGTGTCCGGCGTGCGCGCGCTGTCGCCCAGCAGGAGCCCTTCGCGTCGCATGTGCTCCGAGAAGTGTTCCCCGGCCCGCAGGTGACGAGCGAGGACGACCTCGGAGCGATTCTGCGGGCGACTCACCAGACGGTGTACCACGTGTCGTGCACATGCCGGATGGGAGCTCGCGACGATCCCTTCGCCGTGGTCGACAGTCAGCTTCGCGTTCGAGGCGTAGACGGATTGCGCGTCGTCGACGCTTCGGTCCTCCCCACGGTCACCGCGCTCAACCCCGTGGGAACGGTCATGGCGATCGCGGAGCATGCTGTCGATGTGCTGCGTGCGACGTCGCGCGATGACAGGTTCTGAGGGTCGTCTTCGTCCGGTCGGGCGTCATCGCGCGGCGATCCTCGGAGTCGCTGTGCATCACGGCGTGATGGGCGGGGCGATGGTCCCGTGCCTCCTGCCGGCCCCTTCCCGGGGCCTGCACCTTGTTGCACTTCTCGTTCTCCTCGGACTGAGCGGATGGCACGCGCGGTCCGCGCGTCGTCACCCGACGCGGCTGGGTCTGCTCTTCGATACGTGCGTCATGGTGGTCCTGACCCTCGCATCGCTCACCGCCCACGACGCAGGTGCCGTCCCCGGGCATGGTGCCGGGTCTCACGGGCCTGGTCCGGACGTCATGACGGCCGTCGCCGTCGTCGGGTGGGTCGCTCTGCGCCTCGCGTGCTGGCGTTCCACCGCGAAGATCGAGGGAGCCCGACGTTCGGTGGCGGCGGCGACCGTCATGGTCGTCCTCATGATCGTCGTCGCCACCGCTCCGGCGCGAGGGTGACGTCAGCCGATCAGGCTCGGCTGCAGGTCGCGCAGGGTGCGGTGGTGCGTCATCCGCGTCACCCCCAGGGCGGCCAGCGCCACCCCGCCGAGCATCCACGCGCCCAGCACCAGCAGGTCGGGCCCGACGCGTGAGACGTCTCCGCCGTACATGACCTGGCGCATGGCATCCACCACGTATCCCATCGGCAGCACGTGGTGCAGGGCCGCGAGAGGTGCGGGCAGCGTCTGCCACGGGAAGGTTCCGCCGGCCGTCACGAGCTGCAGCACCATCAGGACGAGTCCGAGGAACTGTCCCACCGAGCCGAGCCAGACGTTCAGGGCCAACACGATCGCCGCGTACGTCGCCGAGGCGAACAACAGGATGCCGAGGGCCGCCCACGGATTCGCGAACGAGAACTGCAGCGCGATGGCGAGCACCGTGAACAGCCCCACCATCTGGAGGGCTCCGAGTCCCGCGGGGGTCAGCCAGCCCGCCAGCGTCACCCGGACGGGCGAGCGCAGCGCCGTGATCGCGCGCTTGGACACGGGCTTCACGATGAGGAACAGCGCGTAGATCCCGATCCAGCCGGCGAGGGCGGCGAAGAAGGGGGCCAGGCCGGCGCCGTAGTTCTGCGCCTTGGTGACAGCGCTCGTCCCGACCGCGACGGGATCGCTGATGGCCGCGGCCTGCGCCTTGCGTGTCGCGTCGTCGGAGTCGGGGATCTGCTGCACGCCCGACGCGAGGCCGTCGCGCAGCTGCGTCGCGCCGGTCTGGAGCTGGCCGATGCCGCTGTCGAGCTGGCTCGCCCCGTCGCGGAGCTGCGCCGAGCCGTCTCGCACTTGCGCGGCTCCGGATGCCGCCGTCGCGGCGCCGTCGGCCAGAGTCGAGGCTCCGTTTGCCAGGGTGTCCGCACCGCTGGCCACCGAGGCGCTGCCGTCGGCGACCTGGCGTGCGCCGTCGTCGAGCTGGTTGATCTGGCCGACCGTGCTCTGGACCTTCTCGTTCGCTGCGGTGAGGCGGTCTCCGACGGTGTCGAGGCGCGCGAGGATCTCGGCTTGACGCTCCGGACTCACATGTGCAGCCTCGAGAGCCGAGACGATGTCGGCGCGGGCCTCGGGCAGGCGCGCTGCCGCATCCTGGGCGATCGACCCGACCTCCCGGGCCGCGGAGTCGATACGGTCCACTCCGCCGGCGACCTGCTGGGCGCCGTCGGCCACGCGGGCGGAGCCGTCGCGCAGCTGGGCGCTGCCGTCGCGCAGCTGATTCGCGCCGCTCGACAGCTGCGCCGTACCGTCCGCCAGCTGCGCCGAGCCGTCGGCGAGGGTCGCCGAACCGCTCGCGAGCTGGGACGACCCGTTCTTCGCGGTGCCGAGACCGTCGACGAGCTGCGTCGCCCCGTTCGTGGCATCCACCAGGCTGACCCGGATCGTGTGCAGGGCGTCGAGAAGCGACAGCCCCGCCTCGTCGACGACCTTCTTCGCCACCGACGCCTGGATGCGCGCCACGGCCTGCGTACCGATCGTGGATGCGAGGTAGTTGTTCGCGTCGTTCGTACGCAGCTCGATATCGGCCTGACGCGGAGAATCGCTCGAGAGGGATGCCACCGCCTCGGTGAAGTCCGCCGGGAGCGTCACGATGAAGTCGAAGTCGCCCGCCGAGAGGCCGGCGTCGGCCGCGTCGGAGGACACCCGATGCCACTCGAAGGTGTCGCTGTCGAGAAGCTGCTCGGCTGCTTCGTCGCCGAGATTGCGCTGCTGGCCGTTGACCTGGGCGCCCTGATCGTCGACGACGAGGGCGACGGGGACGCTCGAGAGGTTGCCGTACGGGTCCTGGTTCGCCCAGAGGTACAGCCCGCCGTAGAGGATGGGGACGCACAGCAGGGCGATGAGCGCGATCACCGACATGCGCGTCGAAGTGAGGCGACGCAGCTCGGCGGTGATCATCTGCGGGATCTTCATCGCGCCTCCTCCTCGGCGGGGGTGGTGTCGAGTGCGTCGGCGGCTTCGAGCGCCGACTGCGATGCCTGGCCCGCGATGACGAGCACGGCGTACCCGCGCTCGGCGAACTCGCGAGCGATGCGCCACCACGCGGCCGGCTCGCCGCCGTGCCTGTCGGGCGCCACGAGCACGAGGCCGTCGACGTCTTTGCGCAGCGCGGCGAGTTCGAGCAGGAGGCGGATGCGATCGGTCGGCTCGACGTTGCCGATCGGCAGACCGGCGAGCGTGTCGAGGCCGATCCCCTCGAGCCACCGCGCCGCAGCGAAGGGCGTGGGCGCGTGTCCGGCGAACATCAGCTCCTCGGCGACGACGCCCGTGACGGTGACGTTCGGTTCGGGCTCGGACACGACGGGGGCGTCGACCAAGGCGACGCGGCGGCGGATGGCCTTCGCATCCGTCCGTCCGTCGATCATGACCTCGCCGCTGTCGATCTTCATGCGACCGGATGCCACGAGGCCCAGCACCGTGGGGCGCTGCTCGGTCTCGGCGAGGGCCAGGGTCGCCCGGCCGGTCTCGAACGAGGTGGAGGTCGGGGGGAGGACGCGTTCGGCCCGGCCCTTCGCAACCTCGGACAGGACGATTCTCACTGCTTCTCCAGTTCGGGGTGCTCGGCGAGGATCGCCTGCGCCTCGGTCCAGGAAAGCCCGGCGATGCCCAGCACGGCGCGCACGGCGATCGAGCGTGCCGTGGATGCGCCGGCGTCCACGCGGCTGACGACCGTGCGGCCCGTCTCTTCGAGCAGGCGTGACAGGGTCGGTGCGGGCAGGTCGGTGCGGAGCTCCCCGGCTTCCTGCCCGCGGCGGACGATCTGGTCGATCCGGCGGCGCAGCGGCGCGAGGGCCGCGGAGGTTTCGGGGAGGTGCGCGTCGTCGAGGGCGAGGGCGGCGGCGGCCTGCACGTAGGCGGCTTCGGCCCAGAGCTCGGATGCCAGGCGCGCGAGCGCCACGCGGGAGTCGGTGTCGTCAACGCGGTCGGCAATCGCGTTGAAGCGGACGGCTCCTGCGGCGATGACCTCGCGGATGATGGCGTTGCGGTCGTCGAAGTGGCCGTACAGGGCGCGGCGCGAGAGGCCGGCGCGGCGCGCGATCGCGTCGATCGAGACGCGGGGGTCGTGGCCGATCGCGGCGGTCGCCGCGTCGAGGATGCCGGCGCGGTTCTCGACGGCGTCGCGGCGGGTGGGTGTGCTCACGAGCGTCCACTGTACATCGAAAGTGCACGAGTGTGTGCAACTTCAAGGCATGCGTTTCGGCGGCTCGGGCTCGATAGACATCCGATGTATCCTGACGCATTCAGGGGCGAAAGCAGAGGGGGCACCGATGGCTGTCACGGACGAGGCGATCCTCAAGATCAAGGACATGATCGTGTCGGGCGAGGTGGGGCCGGGTGGCCGCCTCCCTCCGGAGAAGGATCTGAGCGAGAGATTGGGTCTGTCCCGAAACTCGCTGCGCGAAGCCGTCAAAGCTCTCGAGGTCATCAAGGTGCTCGATGTGCGCCGCGGCGACGGCACATATGTGACGAGCTTGCAGCCCGACCTTCTCTTGGAGGCCATGTCTTTCGTCGTCGACCTCCACCAGAACGACTCGATTCTGGAGGTCCTCGCGGTGCGCCGTCTCCTCGAGCCTCGCGCGGTGGCGCTGGCGGCCCGCGCGATCACCGACGCGCAGATCGCCGAACTGACCGACATGATCGAGGGTGTGCGGGGCGACACGCTGATCGATCAGCTCGTCGCCCACGACGTCGAGTTCCACGGCCGCATCGCCGAGTCCACCGGTAACACCTACCTTGCGAGTCTGCTCGAGACGCTCTCGGGGCAGACCGTGCGCGCGCGCATCTGGCGCGGCATCACCGAGGGTGGTTCGGTCGACCGCACGATCGACGAGCACCGCCGCATCCTCGACGCCCTCCGAGCTCGGGATGCCGAACTCGCCGAGGCCCTCATGCTCGCGCATGTCTCGGGTGTCGAGCACTGGCTGCGCGCTGCGTCGTGACGCGAGTCGGCCGGCCCCGCGCGTTCGGCTCGGACGCGGTTGCACCGAATCGATGAGACCGCGTCCGTCGGTCTCACCGGTACGGGTGCGGGCATGTCGAGGCGGTTCGACGTCGCGCCCCACGATGTGCCCGCGCAACAACTCGATGGCGGCGACCTGTACGTCGTTACCTCGGCCGATGGGGAACGCGAACGCGTGGCCCTCGAGCCTGTCGGCGGCGTCGATGCCGAGCGCCACGTAAGCCGCGGAGGAGTCGGGGTCGGGGTTCATCGCATCCGACCCGTTTGTCGAACAGTCGGCGTTCTTCTGTTCCGCGCCACTTTGCCCGGATCCCCTGAGGTCGAAATCGAGCCATCTGCCGTCGTCGACCGCGAACCCGACCCTGCGCGGAGAGCGCGCGCGCAGGGGGCGCGTATCGAGTCGGTCAAGTCATCCTACAAATTCGCCGACTTCTTCCCCTGAAAGCGCGATATTTGCAGTTTGACACCCTAAACATCGGATGGTTCAATCAGTTCAGCGCTCCCCGAAGGCGCGTGGAAGCCGCAAGGCCTCAATATCAAAGGAGATGTCATGAGAGCACGTACGGCGTCGGCAATCGCCGTCACCACGGTAGGACTGCTCGCCCTGTCCGGTTGCTCCGGCCAGAGCGGTTCCGACAGCAAGGACCTGGTGTGGTCGATGTGGGTCGGCTCGTCCGCAGACCAGGAGGCGTGGCAGGCCGTCGGTAACGCCGGCGGCGAGGCGGCGGGCGCGACGGTCACCCTGCAGGGCGCACCGTTCGCCGATTACTGGACCCGCCTCAGCACGCAGCTGGGTACGTCGAGCGCACCCTGCATCGTGTCGATGCAGAGCCTGCGCGTCAGCCAGTACGCCGACTCGCTGCTGCCCCTGAACGACCTGATCTCGTCGAC